>JBLHOW010000081.1:0-28857 GCA_047623705.1 Crocinitomix sp. | reverse complement strand
ACAAACCCACCAATAGATGCTACTTCTGAAACACCTTCTGCCGTTTGAACCCCGTACTTTACATAAAAGTCTTGGATTGTTCTTAATTCATGTAAATCCCAACCACCAGTTGTATTCCCGGCCTTATCTTGTCCCTCTAAAGTGTACCAATATATTTGCCCCAATGCAGTTGCATCTGGTCCCAATGAGGGATTCACACCTTCAGGCAATAAATTGGCAGGTAGTGAATTTAACTTTTCTATGATCCTACTTCGACTCCAATAGAATTCAACATCATCATCAAAAATTAAATAGATACTCGAAAAACCAAACATGGAATTACTACGGACACTTTTAACACCCGGAATACCCAATAAAGAGGAGGTCAATGGATAAGTAATTTGATCTTCCACATCTTGCGGAGACCTACCCATCCATTCGGTATAAATTATTTGTTGATTTTCACCAATATCAGGGATAGCATCAACTGAAACAGGATCGCGTGGCAAAATTTCTGACTCAAAGTTGAAAGGGGCTGTAACAAGTCCCCAACATACAAATAAGCCAAGCATTAACCATGCAACAAGTTTATTGTCAAGAAAAAATTTTATGATTGCATTTAACATTTTTCATTTTTAGTATAGGAAAAACACGATTAGCCCCTATACCAAAAGGTAAGGAGCAATACTTACTAAAATGAAAAATCAAATACGGAATACTTGATGCAAGACAGAAATATCTTCATCAATTAAAGGAGGCTTGTAATTTTCGTAAAATTCAAGCTGTACTTTAGGTAGGAATAGGTTGAGGTTTATAGCGGTATATACAATTACTGCACTTACCTGTGTTAAATCTATATTTAATGTTGTAAGCGGTTCAACGTCAGAACTTGCTTCAAAATTGAAAATTTCGTTATGACAACATTGGCCCTGATTAATGCCGTTTTCTGGAGTAGCATTTTCGGCCTCTAGAATTTTTTTACGGTGACAGGGGGGGAGTTTTGACAAATCTTGCGGTTGATTCATGCTTTCTTCCATTTCGCAGGGAGTAGCGCCAAATAAACCAACGCTTTTCACTTCATCTCCACAATAATGCACATCCAAAGAAAAACCGATTGATGAAAACAACATCAATGGAATTAAAATGAGGGGCGCTATTTTTCTTGAAAATTTCACGTTTCAGCAATAAAGGTAATCTTTTTTATTGCACGAAAAAAGGACTAACGTCGTATGCTATCCACTTTTAACGAAAAATTAACTAAAAAAAAACAATTTACACGATTGGAATTCCAATAGTTGGTGCTGATAAAAAACATTAATTAGCTAGACGTAACAGGAGTTTAGGGCAGAAATTAAGATAAGTTTTCAATTTAGTCCTAAAAAACGTTAGCTGAATTTGACCTTAATATTTGGAACATAGCATTCACTTAAATTATCTTCGTAAATTGAAACTTAAATTTTAGTAGACAAATACCTAATTTACATTTACAATTATGAAAAAACTTATACTTGGCGCATTCCTTCTTCTTTTTGTTGCATCCGTTAACGCGCAAACGGAAGTTGAGCTTAAAATCAACCATAAATTAGGAGTTGAAGACTTTATATTAGATGCAGTTGGGACAAATGATTTAGGACATGAATTCAAAGCAACTCGTCTCGAGTACTATGTTACAAGAATTACAATTGTACATGACGGTGGCACAGAAACAGCAGTTTCTGACGAAGTTGTCGCTTTAGTTAGACCAGAGGATGAGATTTCTACTTCTATTGATTTAGGAAGTTTTGATGTTACATCAATTGAATCGGTTAAGTTTCATATTGGCGTGTACGAGCCAATTAATAATGATGATCCTTCATTGTTTGATGCAGTGCATCCATTAGCACCTAAATCACCTTCAATGCATTGGGGTTGGGCAGCAGGATATCGCTTTATTGCGTATGAAGGTTTTGGTGGAGTTGACTTTTCGCAAAATTTTCAACTACACGGACTTGGAAACAGTAATTACTTCGAGGTTGAATCTGATGTTTGGGTAGAAACTGTTGGAGATGTGTTGGTAATGAGTCTTAACGGAGATTATGCGGCAGGATTAAATGAAATTGATTTAACGGCAGGTACTATTTCTCATGGAACAACTGGTGCAGCTAAAAAGGTATTAGAAAACTGGAGAGATATAGTTTTTGGATTATACACAGTAGGTGTTAATGAGGAAATTGCTGAGTTGAATTGGTCAATTTATCCGAATCCATCTAACGGAGATATTGTTGTTAATTTTGAAAACACAACTGAAATTAACCAAGTTAATATTATCAATCCTTTAGGCGAAATTGTGCAAACTTCATTAGTGAATGATAGTAAACAAATGGAATTATCAATACCTGATTCAGGTATCTATTTCGTTTCGGTTTTAAATGCGAAAGGTGAAACAATTGCAACTGAACGACTTATTATTAAATAAATAGTTTTACTATGAACTTCTTTAAATTGCAACACGCCTTTTTAATAGGTGCGGTTATTTTATTGGCTTCTTGTAAGAAAGATTCTCCGTTTATCGGAGAGTATGCCGAGTATGATAATGCGCCATATAGCCTAAAATTGACCAACAATACACTTCCTGTTCCAAATTTACCCGCGGATAATCCCTTGACGATTGAAAAGGTAGAGTTAGGAAGAATGCTGTTTTACGAAAAGGCATTGTCTAAAGACGGGTCAATCGCTTGTGCATCTTGTCATTTACAAGAAGATGGTTTTTCTGATTCAGATCAATTTTCAGAAGGGGTTGATGGTTTGTTTGGCGCAAGGCAAGCAATGGCAGTTGTTAATTTAGCTTGGAATGAGAATGGCTTCTTTTGGGATGGTAGAGCCGAGTTATTGAGAGATCAAGCATTGTTGCCTATTCAAGATCATTTGGAGATGAATGAAACACTTGAGAATGTTATAACTAAACTTGAGACAAAAAAACTTTACAATCTTCAAAAAATCTATGAGGATCAATTTGTAAGAGCCTTTGAAAATGGTGCTATCAATGAACTAAACATTTCATTAGCATTAGAAGCGTTTATGATGTCTATTGTTTCAGACGATTCAAAATATGATCGTTATTTGACAGGAACCGCAACATTAACAGATACCGAAGAACGGGGTAGAGAATTGTTTTTTGGAGAATACAATGAGTTTTTTCCTGAAACATCAGGAGCAGATTGCGCGCATTGTCATACTGGAACAAACTTTGAGAACGACTTGTATATGAATAATGGCTTAGATAGTGAAGTTGACTTTACCGATCTAGGGCGCTATGACGTTACCGAAGATGACGCTGACAAAGCGAAGTTTAAAGTAACCTCGTTACGTAACATTGCGGTTTCTGGGCCATATATGCATGATGGACGTTTTAATACTTTAGAAGAAGTAGTAAACCATTACAATGGAGAAATAAGTACATCATCAACACTTGATCCTGCTTTGGCGAGTACTATGGGAACAGGCTTAATGTTGGACGCAGGTGAAATGGCAGATTTAATTGCTTTTTTACATTGCCTAACAGATGAAACGTATTTGAATAATGCTGATTACAAAACACCGTTTCAGTAAAACAGCGCTTACTTAATGAAATTGAAAGGGTTGGTATTTGTTTACTAACCCTTTTTTTAGTGGTATAAAACTTGATAAGTTTGTTTGATGAAAATGCGGTTCTAGTTCTGTTTTTTATCCAACACTAACATTAAACAGATGGCCAACTAATGCTGTTAATCCCATTGCAACCGTTCCCCAAAACGTAATCCTTATAATTGCTTTCCCAATACTAGATCCTCCTGCTTTTGCAGATAAAGCACCTAAAATGATGAGGAAAATTATACCAAAGCCATAAAGAGAATATTCTAAACTTTCTAAGGGAAGAAAAAGTACGACTAAGAAAGGAAGCAATCCTCCTACTGTAAACGCCGCACCGGAAGTAAATGCTGCCTGAATTGGCTTTGCTTGACTTACCTCGTTTATGCCTAATTCATCTCTAACATGTGCTGCTAAAGCATCTTTTTCTGTTAATTCTTTAGCAACTAGCAACGCGGTTCCTTTTTTCAGTCCTCTTTTTTCATAGATCTGAGATAAACGGAGCAATTCAATTTCCGGCGTTTCTTCTAATTCTATTCGCTCTCTTTCAATATCAGCTTTTTCTACGTCAGTTTGAGAACTTACTGAAACGTATTCTCCTGCTGCCATTGATAAAGCACCAGCGACTAATGCTGCTAAGGTTGCTAGAATTACAGGATCTCTTAAGTCACTTGCAGCAGCAACACCAATAGCAACACTTGCGGTGGATAATATTCCATCATTTGCGCCAAGCACAGCCGCTCTTAACCAATTACTCCTATGGATATAATGATTGTCTAAATAATGAGCTAGATCTTCTGTATTCTCTGTCATTTATTCCGTTTTATTCAAGTTACAAATAAGAATTCTGCTAAACATAACTTTTAGTCAATTTTCAGGAATTTTAGCAAATCGTACCCCAATACTATTTACCACATAATAAACTACTGGCACTAAATACAGGGTAAGAATTAGTGATGATTTAATGCTATCAATGATTAGCCTTGTGTTTTTCGATTATTGATTAATTGTGTGTGCACAAAAAATGCCGTATTTGATAAAAAAAGTCCGAAAATTATAGCGTTTGGAATGGCAACCAGTGTTAAGAGTGCAATTCCAATAGCTGTAGCGGCTCCGTAATAAAGTTGTAGTCGCAATTTAGTTGGAGAAGTTTTTGGTTCAACAATAATTGCAGCCCCCACAAATAATATGCTAATCGCGTAAGATAAAAATGTGTCACCATAAAAATTAAAACCATAAGCAATAGCCAAAGAAATTAAGATGAAAGTTAAGGCCAAAGGATGTCTTTTTATACGTCCGACATTAAATGTTAATGCAAGAATGATTGGTATTATAGGAAGCGCCAATTCATTTCCAAGTATTGGAAAACGAATGTCAATTCCCGTCCAATCAAGGGGTGGAACGTCTATTGTTGGAATAAGAAAGGAAATGAGAGTAACGGCAGTAATAGAAAATACAACTGGATTGAAAATGTTTCGCTTTTTATATTTAATAAAAAATTTAGAAACAAAAAGAAGTAAAATGACTAAAATTCCTCTAATTGGTTCGGGGTCTGCATGCGAGAGGATGAGCACTATAATTAATACACTGATCAACGTGTTCTTATAGGTTTTCTTTTTATCGACAAGTTTTTTGAGAATAAAAAAAATAAGAGTTGAAATAGCGATTAATCCTACGCCTAGCAAAGCGAAATGTATGCCTTCATCTTTACCTTTTATGACAAAAACATTTACAATCTTCATTACGGTCAGGATCAATAAGAAAGTTAAAAAATGATCGTAAGGGCTTAATCCTTTAAATATTCGTACTATTCGTGCCATGCTAAATGTATATTATTTGACTTTTTTTATAACAATTCGTATCAACAGTGAACCTAGCGTCCCCAAAATTAGGCTGATTGCCTAGGCCGATTGAACTATAATTTGTAAAACCGATTCCATCTATTGTTAGAATCCATCCTTTTTTAACCTTTCCATTCATATCTTGATCATGCAAAATATTAAGCGCATAATCCCCTTTTGGTATGTTTTCAAAAATGACGTGACTTGTTAAAAACAAGGTTAATAATCCAAAAAAAATTAGAATAGGAGGGGAGTATAAATTTTCCTTTTGTTTTCATAATATAAGCGCTATTAGTTAGTGTTCACTAACTTGTTTGGCCAAATTTTTTTATTTTATGAGTAATAATTGTGAATCTTCAACGGCCTTTAGCCAATGAATTATATTGGGTTTAATGTTGACATAATCTCCTGTTCCAAGGACATGTTTTTCTCCAACTTCGCTTTCATAAATAGTCTCACCAGAAGTACAAACTAAAACGGCTGGTATTGTTGTGGTATGTTTTGCCAAAATTTCGTTCTTTAGGATTTTAATCGCTCGAATTTCGGCTTTTCCTTCATGGGCTATTTTAACAGCAGAAACCCTTTTTTCTGCTGTATGTAAGTTGGCAATGTTCATTCGAAATAAGTATTAAAAATGGTTAATTCGTTATTTAGATCAGCTGCAATTACTTTTCCTTCATCTACCGTGGTTATTCCTATTAACTCTTTTCGTAAATCAATGAATGGTAGCAGCCATTTGTGCAATTCATCATGTGCTTGCCCTTTCATTGTGCAGTTTAATATAACTGACTTTGTATGATGTTTCAAATCACCAGATAAGTCTTCATAATCAGCTAACGTTGCTCCGCTAAAGGCTTGCATGCCCATTTCTATTGAATCAATTGATATGCGCATTCCTTCATCAATCACCCACTTTTCTCCGGCTATCATAATAAGATCATGTGGATTTGCTTCGACTTCAGTTGGAGTCACTTCAGTACTATCAGAGGTTATATCAATTGCTAATTTTTCTTCTTGATTTCCGCAACTAAATAGAACTACGCTTATTAATATTGTTCCTGCTATCTTCATATTTATTTTGTTTTTAATAGTGTTAGTAATGATTCAATTAAATTATTTCCAATGCGCTTTATGTCCAATTCAAAGTTAGAAACGCGCCATTTATACATTTGTAATCGAAAGGATCCCATTATAATATGCGTCATCTCTTCTGGCGTAATTTTTTTAGTAAAAACGCCCATTTGTTGACCATTTCTTATTACAGGCAATAAATGTTTCATTTTGACTTGCATTATATTATAAATCTGTTGATTTATCCTATCACTTTCTTCTAATAGACCATCTGAAAAAACGACGACAACAAAATGTTTATTTGTATTAAAAAAATTAATTTGTGCATTAAAAATGGCTTTGAATCGGTCTTCATGCGACATGGTTCGGTCAATTTTCTCAAATCGTTCATCCATATTATGCGCAAGGTATTGCAGCATGTTAATCAAAATGGTTTCCTTATTCTTAAAGTGTCGATAGATCGCAGCTTCAGAGAAGTCCATTTCTTTAGCCAGCTTTTTTATAGTTAATCCTCCAACACCAGAAGCGGTTAAGATTCTGCCAGCTGCCTCAATAATTTCATATTGTCTTTCTGTAATTTGCATATCGTTAGTTAGCGTTCACTAACAAAGGTATGGGTTTTATATAAAAAAAGCAAAAGGAACGAATGTTTTTTAGTGAAGTAGATTATAAAATTGTCAAAATAGTGCCCCATTCCATTTGAATAGTCTCTTATCTGTATTGTGATTCTACTTGATCCTTCGTAAATTGGGGATTTACATAAGAGTCCGACATAATTTGATTTCTTTAGTCACTGGAACATGCTTTTTGACCCTAATGAATTGCGGTAAATCAAAAAGTGAAATTTTCTCAAAATTAATTACGGATTAGATAATTTCTAAATCAATTCCCTAATTGGATAATACTATTTTTTTATTGTCCGCAAATCAATCGAGCAAGTCCCTTGTATTGCTATTAAACTTATTTATCTGAGTAAATTATATTACATTCAATCCACTGGAAACTTTGGATCACAGTTAAGTTAGATTTATGAATAAAAAGAAAAGAGCCGATATAGAAATAAATTTCGCAGAAAATATTTCATCTTCAGACAAAATGGATACCATAAAGTCGATTGAAAGACATGGTTTAATTGTAGATATGTCCACCCAATCACAATTGCCTTCAAATTCGGTGGAATTATCTTTAGGGATAATATCCACTGTCGTTGAACTACATGCCGTTAAATCCACAATTGATAGCTTTGTGAAGGAAGTTGATAAAGCAACATTTAATGCCCTAACGCCACCAATAAAGGATGCTACCATTCAGGTTGAATCTGATCCAAACATCCAACTAGAAACTAATATTCAGGAAAATGACGACGGCCCCGACAAATATTTAAGCTGTTTTGTTGGTTTAAAAGGTAAAGAACCCCTCTTCCTATTTTTTTATAAGAGCTCCCTTCGTGAAATTTACGCTCAGGGTAACGACAACATATTTTTCTGGATACAAAGTCATTGTGATTTTACAAATCACCCATTCATTTGTCGTGAAATTTCAGTGACTAGCACCAGTGAACTAAATGTGATATATATTGCCAATAATATAACGGTTTTAAAGTGGACCTTTAATTAACTCTATTAGGTCTCCACTTCTAATATTTATATAATGCCGTAAGTCTTACATTATTTAAAGATCGTACCAAACGATATTTTCTAAATTTCTTCTGCGTCCAGTATCTTCGGGGGCGTAATTTTTGGCTAAATAGGTTAAAATAACATCCTCTGTAGGTCCTAAATCCCATAAGCCTTCGGTTTCCTGCATCCATACAATAATTTCTTTCCAGCCTTTTCTATCCGCTTTATTTTGCGTCACCAAATCAAGCGAATGACAGGCCCCGCAAGTACGAATGACCATATCTACACCATCATCTACAATTAGTCCTGAAGGTATGTGTATACCATTTTCAATTTCTGCAGGATCAAGGTTCATAGCCAACAGGCTAGGATCTATGCCCGTAGTGTCAAATGCCGTGATATTATTATTTGTTTTGAAGACATTAGGGTAATAGGTCAATTGTATCGTGAAGATGATGCCAAATAGCATTAAGAAAATACTCACCGAAATGGTTCGTTTTGCTTGCTTTAAGGCATGTTTAACTATTTTTTCGTCCGCCATTATGCCTGTTTTACTGCTATTCTATGACAGGCATTATTTAGGTATCCTTTCGGATTCCATCCCGGTAAAATCATAGGTTGTCCTTTGCCGTTTGAATCGATTGCCCTTGCCCAAATCTCATAATAACCAAATTCTGGTAAGGTTAGTTCTATCGTCCATCTTTGCCATGCCAATCTGTTTTTTGGAGGATTTACAATACATTTTTTCCACGTTACTCCAAAATCAATAGACACCTGAACCGCTGAAACTGATAAATCTCCTGCCCAAGCATGGCCGCGAACTTCAAAAGGTTTGCCTTTGGCTATCAAAGCACCAGTTTTAGGGAATGTAATAATTGATTTTATGGGCATTGATTCAATTATTTTCATGTGTTCATCTGGCACTTTTGTACCAGGAGGAACAGGGAATTTAGGAACGCGATAAGAATGTCCTTCCATTTTTGCGCCATCATGTACTTTATTGCGAATAGAAATTCGCGTTAACCATTTACCAGAAACCGAAGCAGGCCATCCACCCATGACTAACCGCAATGGATATCCATTCATTTTTGGAATTGCTTCTCCGTTCATAGCCCAAGCAATTAACGATTCATCTTCCATTGCTTTTCCAATAGGAACACCTCTTGAAATAACTACTTTTTCAGGATCTCCAGACAAATGTGTGTCTGCACCATAATAACCAATATAAACGGCCGATTTTTTAAGACCAACTGCATTTAATACATCTTTTAATCGAACGCCTGTCCATCTTGTGCAAGCTACTGCACCAAGACCCCATTGATTTCCTTTTGCTGGAGGGTTAAATTCAGACCTTCCATTCCCACCACATTCCAAGGTCAAGTCGTAAGTATAATGGTTGAAATTCTCGTATAATTCTTTTAAGGTAAATGTTCTTTTTTCATTGGCTGACTCCCCGTCTATTGTTAATGTCCAAGTGTCGAGATCCACAATCTCAGGTGGAATTCCGTTATTGCGCACAAACATTAAGTTTGCCGGAGTAATTTCAGGGTCTAATAAATGAGGTGGAGTTTCCGCATTCCAAGGTTTCCGATTTAAAATCGTCAGGTCGTTGCTCTTCCCAGGAATTTTTTCAGTCTCAACTTGTTCATCCAATCCAATAGGAGCTAGTTCCTGCGGGAAATTCTCGCCAAAAACAACTTTGGTTCCAATGACAGCTGTAAAAGCGGCTAAGGCAGATTTTGAAATAAAACTCCTTCTTGAATTTTTTTTATTCTCCATATGGTAATTAAATTGAACCCTTCATCTACATTTCAATACTTCGATAAACTCGGCACGGATCGGTCAAAGGTAGCGATCCGAGGCAACGAGTTTATAAAGTAGGTCTACCAAAATAATCAAAATCTTTTTTATTTGGGGGTAACAAAAGTTACAGAAGTTTCGAAAGGCGTGGTTTATCTTTCGGGTTTTAGATTAATTATTGTGTATGAAAAAATTAATGAGTGTATATTTTTCCTTTCTATTGCTGACATTAACTGGGTATGGACAAGGCAATTCCAGAGCTCTTATTGCAGCGGATGAATTATTTGATGGGTCTTTGATAGAAAGGAGCTATCATGCTGAATTACCTATTGAAATAGGAACTAATAGTGAAGAAAGTCACGAATATGTTGCTTCGTACGGTGAAGTGTTTTGGAGTGGATTTAATAATTTTGGTAATTATACCTGGGATGAAATTACATGTAAAGTCAATCCATGGTATGTTAATTATTTCTGGTGGTTAATTATTTTATCACTCCTTGTTTGGGGCTTAGAAATTATGTTTCCATGGCGAAAAAACCAGGCTATTTTCCGCAATGATTTTTGGATAGACGCGTTTTTCATGTTTTTCAATTTTTACATTTTTAAACTGATCATTTTCATGTCCTTTTCAGAGGTTACAGCAAAGTTTTTTCATGATATCATTGGGGGAGACGTAACTTCTTATGCTCTTTTTGACATGAGCGGCTGGTCAATTGGTTTGCAGTTACTTATCTTTTTTATAGCGACGGATTTTATTCAGTGGTTTACGCATGTAATGTTGCATAGATTTGACGTTTTGTGGAGATTTCACAAAGTGCATCATTCAATTGAGCAAATGGGTTTTGCGGGTCATTTGCGCTACCATTGGATGGAAAACGTGTTTTATACTCCAATGAAATATATTACAGTAATGTTAATTGGAGGATTTACACCTGAAATGGCATATATCGTTTTTTACATCTCAATTGCGATAGGACATCTTAACCATGCTAATATTGGATGGTCTTATGGGCCATTAAAATACATCATTAACAATCCAAAAATGCACATTTGGCATCACGCTAAAGAATTGCCAAATGAGAGAAAGTTTGGAGTTAATTTTGGGATTTCCTTAAGTATCTGGGATTACTTATTTAGAAAAAACTACGTTCCCTCTGACGGAAGAGATATTGCGCTAGGTTTTGATGGGATTGAGAAATACCCAAATGGTTTTTTTGGATTGATATTTTCGGGGTTTAGAAAAACACCTCAGGATAAGTAAACCCCAGTGGTGCTTATATAAAAGGTCGTCTTACCTTGCAATGTAAAACGACCTTATACTTATGTATTTTCTAATTTTGCTTACTTAACAACACCTGAAAATTTCAGGACTTTTGTTTTTTCGGAAGCATTGGAAGTAATTGTTATCGTTTTGGTAAATGAACCAAAACTTTTCGCGTTATAAACAGCTGTTATATTAGCCGATTCACCAGCCTTAATAGGAGATTCAGGATATTGAACACCTGTGCAACCACATGAAGGCTTAGCACCTTCAATAATCAATGGTCCAGTTCCTTCGTTTACCATTTCAAAAGAAATGTCTATCGGAATTCCTTGTGGAATATCTCCTAATTTAATCTCAGTAGCTTTAAACGTCATTACTGCTACTGCAGTGCTTTCTGTAGTTTTATTACTTGCATTGGATGGGCTTATTGCCGCAGTTGTTAAAATTCCAATTCCCATTAGGGCAAATGATACAATTACTGTTTTTATTTTTCTATTCATGATTTAAATTTTAATTAGACAAATATGTGAATGTATTATCGCGCAATGAATACACCGCAATGATATAAACTATTTCATATTCAGCTTGTTAATTATTTCCTAATGCTTGTTATAGAAAACTTAAATTTTGCTAATTACCTTTAAATCATGAAAAATGGACTGAAAATTTGCTTTTGGTAGACTTAATTGTTCCATAAAATAAGCGTTTGGTTTTTCACCATAGGCATATTCTAAATTGCTATATCTTTTATCCCACAGCTTTTCATCTGTTCAATTTTATTATCTTATTTTTTCACATTTTAATGCTGCCTATTAGCCTTTTTACAAACTAACATTTAAGGGCGACCTATTATAGTTAAAAAAAAATCCGTTCCACAAAGGTTGCGAAACGGATCTTATTGGGATGGGTTTCCAAAATCATTCTAAACAAATTCTCCCATACCAAGTTTTCTTATGCGTTTTGTAGTAATCAATAATTCTTTAAATGTTTTGCCATGCGCCAGCATTATGCGCTTCAATACCATTTTTTTTCAGTAGGTTATTAGCTTGTCCTGCGCGTGCACCTGATCTGCAAACCAAAATCACTATTTTACCTTTTAATTCATTCAAACGCGAATTGACAGTTTGTAAAGGAATATTTTTACTGCCCTTTACATGCCCCGATTTAAACTCTTCATTACTGCGAACATCTATCACAAGTGCTCCGGCCTTTATCAGTTCAGTAAAATCAACTGATGCTCCTCTTAATTTTTCTAAAAATTCCATAATTGTTTTTTAAAGTGTTGATGGGCAAACAAACTCTGATACTGGAGTATCCGTCTGTTTTATCGCTTCAAAGCCTTTTTGAATGTTTACTAAATTATGCACACCTCTTGCTTTTAAAATAGAGGATGCAATGATTGAACGATAACCTTCAGCGCAATGTATAAAATGTTTCTCCTTTTCATCATATGCTTCTAAATGATCGTTTATTTCATCTAATGGCGAGTTTTTCGCATCAACAACATGTGCTGATTGATATTCAGATTCTTTACGAACATCAAAAACAGAAATTTGTTTAGCAGCTTTTATTTTTTCAAAATCCTGAACTGAGATAGATTCAATACTGTCGGTTTCTTTACCTGATGCTTTCCAAGCGGCAAAACCATCTTTTAAATAGCCTATAATATTGTCAAATCCTACACGAGATAAGCGCGTAATTGTTTCTTCTAATCTAGTTTCGTCTGCTACTAATAAAATGGGTTGTTTAATGTCTGCTATTAATGCACCCACCCAAGGAGCAAAACCTCCATCAATTCCAATGAATATTGAACGTGGAATATGTTCTTGAGCAAACTCATTTTCATGACGCACGTCTAACATTACTGCTCCAGTCTCATTGGTTGCTAGTTCAAATTCATCAGGTGATAAAGCATTTTTCCCTTTAGATAAAACCGTTGCAATATCTGCATATCCCTCTTTATTCAACATCACATTTAAAGGGAAATAACTTGGCGGTGGTAATAAACCATCTGTAACTTCTTTCACAAATTCAGCCTTCGTCATGTCAGCGCGCAAGGCATAATTGTTTGCCTTTTGATCGCCAATTGAACCTACAGTCTCTGTACTCATGTTTTTACCGCATGCACTTCCAGCACCATGTCCTGGAAATACTATAGTATCGTCTGGTAAGGTCATGATTTTAGTTCTTAAACTATCGTATAAAATACCTGCTAATTCTTCTTGCGTCATTGCTGCGGCTTTTTGAGCTAAGTCAGGCCTTCCAACATCTCCTAAGAATAATGTGTCTCCGCTAAAAAGGGCATGTTCTTTTCTATTTTCATCCATCAACAGAAAACTTGTGCTTTCCATAGTATGACCTGGTGTATGTAGCACCTTGATTATAACACTTCCCAATTTAAATTCTTGCTTATCAATAGCACTTATACTGTCAAAATTGGTTGATGCATTTGGGCCATAAATAATGGGGGCGCCTGTTTTTTCTGCAAGTGTTACATGACCACTTACAAAATCCGCGTGAAAATGTGTTTCAAAAATGTATTTTATTTTAGCGTTGTCAGTATTTGCACGGTCAATATAATGTTGTACTTCTCTTAATGGATCTATAATTGCTACTTCTCCTTCACTTTGAATATAATAAGCTCCTTGAGCTAAACATCCTGTATATATTTGTTCTATTTTCATGTGATATAATTTTATTCAAATTTATGACTATCTGCTGCTTTTGTCAGTAACAATTGTTACATGATAAATACGGTTTCTTTCAGCACAATATAGATGCCCATAATTAAGACAAACCAACCAAAACCTTTTTTAAGTTTATTGCCATTTATAAATTTATTGAGGAAAAGTCCTATAAAGATTCCAACGATTGAAATACCTGTAAACGTCAATAAAAACGGCCAGTCAATTTGGGTGTTTTGAATATCACCTAAGAATCCTATTAAAGACTTTACGGCAATAATAAGTAGGGAAGTAGCTACTGCCTTTTTCATAGGAAGTTTTGCCAATAAAACAAGTGCAGGTATAATTAAAAAACCTCCTCCAGCACCTACAATTCCTGTTAGTACGCCAACAACAATTCCTTCTACTAGAATTAGTGGGTAGTTAAATTTTACGTTTACATCTTCGTCATTTTTAGTGTTTTTTCTGCCCTTAATCATTGAGTAAGAAGCTAGGAGCATGATAAGGGCGAAAAACACCATTATCGCAATATCTTTAGTCACTAAAAAGTCTCCAATGCTAAAAAGGTCAGTTGGGATTGCAGGGACGAGAAATTTTCGGGTTAAAAAGACCGTGATTAAAGCTGGAATGGCAAAAACAATTGCTGTTTTAAAATCTACCATTCCTTTTTGCGCATTTTTAATCGCACCAACTAAAGATGATGTACCCACTACAAAAAGGGAGTAGGCAGTTGCCATAACGGGGCTTATTCCTAAAACATATACAAGAATAGGAACGGTTAAAATAGAGCCGCCGCCACCAATTAAACCTAAAACTATGCCAATAAGTAAAGCACCTATATATCCTAAAATAGTAAACAATTCCATTCTTATTATTTTTAAGACAAAGGTGCTAAAGTGAGATTGACTATACAGCAACAAATGTTACATACAACTTGTTTAAAGTTGATTTTAATGCGGTAATTTATTTTTTAAAAGTCCGTAGAGAAAGGTTCCTAAGATTGCGGATCCTAATACAATAAGTATCGACCATAAGCCACTGCCAATTAAGACATACATTGGACCAGGGCAAGCACCTGCTAAAGCCCAGCCTAATCCAAAAATACCTCCGCCAATTAGGTAACGCGTTATTGATTTAGCTTTGGGAGTGAATTGGATTTCTTCACCGTAAATATTTTTGAATTTTTTTCTTTTAATGAGTTGAACCATAGCAATACCTATCATAAGGGCCGAACCAATTATGCCGTACATATGAAATGATTCGAAACGGAACATTTCATAAATTCTAAACCAAGAGACTGCTTGAGATTTATACATAATGATGCCGAAAAAAAATCCGATTGCTATAAATTTTAAAAATTTCATAGGGCTTTTATTTAAAAGAGGTAAGGCATTATAAAAAATGTCATTACAATCCCACCAATGAAGAAACCAATAACTGCAATTAAAGAGGGAAGCTGTAAATTACTTAAACCGCTAATGGCATGTCCAGAAGTGCAACCACCTGCATAACGCGTTCCAAAACCAATGAGGAGTCCACCAATGATTAGAATTAATAATCCTTTAATAGAAGTTATCGCTTCCAATCCGTAAATCTCGCTTGGAACATATGCTGACCCTGGATTCTCAAAACCCATTATCTCTAATGAAGCTACCGTTTGTTGACTTAAATCTACTGTTGTGTCTGCTGATAAATAGTGAGAAGCAAAGAATCCGCCTAATATGGCTCCTGCAACTACCATTAAGTTCCAAACCTGGCCTTTCCAATCAAACTTAAAAAAGTCGGCTATTTTTCCTGCACCACCAATGCTACACATTGTGCGTAGATTACTAGACATACCAAAGGTTTTTCCAGTAAAAAGCAATAAAAACATGACTAGCGCAATTAAAGGTCCTGATACATACCATGGCCATGGTTGCAATATACTTTCCATCATTGTCTTTAGTAAATTAAGATTGGTGCATAAATATGATTGATAATATCTGTCTGTTCAGTATGTCCTAAGAGTTTGAAGAATGTTTTCTTGTGCGAACGGGGCATAACAATTAAGTCTGTTTCATGGTCTTTCTCAAGTAAGGCCAATCCGGATTCTTTATCTCTGCTTTTAACAATTTGATTTGTAACATTCAAATTGTTTTGAATAGCATAGCTGTTCATTACTTTTTCAATAGCCTCTTTTGACCTTTTGTCAGAATCAGTCCAAATTTTAGTCAGCGTTATTTGGCTATTATGCATTTCGGCAATTTTCTTTAAGCTCTCCAAATCTTCTGTTTCGGCATTTATAAAATCTCCAATCAAAGCTATTTTTTTCGGCGTGAAATTATCTCGATTGCACTTTATTGTGAAATAAGGAATGTTTGTGTTTTCAATTGCTTTTGAGGCGAAGGTTTTAACAAAAACATCCTCCATAGCGGTTGTTTTATGAGCACCTCCAATAATTAAATCAATTTTGTTTTGAATAATATAATCCTGAATTATTCGTATTTTATTACCAGCGAATGCGTCTCTTTTCGCAATTGTTTTATGTTCAATTGTGTTTAAATAATTCCAGTTTAATTCTGTTTGCTTAATATGTTCTGACAAATCAAATTCAGTGCAAACTGGTAAAACTCTACCATTCATTTGCGTTGGAACTTCTCCATTTATTGGGACAATATTTAATAAGTAGATCGCCACACCGTCAATTTTAAAAAGAGACGTTGTGAAGTTTACAATAGACTGATCTAGTCCATTGTTTTTAATAAGAATGAGAAGGTTCATTATTCCTTAGTTTTTGAAGTTCGTTTTCTAAAGAATAAAAGTAGGTTGTTAGCATTGGAACTTCAGTAACAAAAGTTACAGAGCAGAAAGGAACTTCATTAACTAGCAAGTGGATATAATGGAATTCAGTTTGTTTTAGCAGATCCTCGAATTACTGCGGAATAGCTTTAAAAATCTAATAACTGAATTTTATTGCGCTCTAGTTTAAGCTTTCCATCTCTCTCAAGACTTTTAAGAATACGCGAAACAACAACACGAGAAGTGTGCAGGTCGTAAGCGACTGTTTGATGTGTTATGGACAAGCTAGTATCTTTTGTAATAATTGCTTTATCTCTCAAATATTTCAGCACCCTTTCATGCATATTTAAAAAAGCCAAATTATCAATGGCTTCTAACATTTCCTTAAAACGAGAATTATAACTTTCAAATACAAATGCTCTCCATGAATGAAAATCTCTTGACCAATCAGACATTTTTTCAACAGGAACCATGATGATTTTCGTATCCATTTCAGCAACGGCTTGAATATCACTTACCGTGTTTCCCATGCAGCAAGTCAATGTCATTGCGCAAACATCTCCTTTTTCTAAATAATATAATAACAATTCATCACCATCATCATCCTGTCTAGAAATTTTAATAGCCCCTTCTATTAACAAAGGCATATACTTGATCGTATCACCAATTTTTATGATTTCTTCTCCTTCAGAAACTTCTTTCAAAAACCCGAATTCTTCGATTGCTTTAAGTAAGTCAGGTTCAAAAATATGTTCGTAATTATCAAGAACGAGTTCTCTCATCATTCGTTTGTTTTTTATAATGGAAAAAGAAATTTGCCCAAATTATTTTAGAAAGATAATAAGTAAAAGGAGTTAATGCAATGATCATTGAAATAATGATTATTGCCAGAACAGGCATAGTCATGTTTGGAAACAATACTAAACTAGCGACCCAAATTGTAACAAAAATGGCTACTCCAAGCGCATAAGTCACATAATATGATCCTTGATAGAATCCGGGCTCTTTACTGAATTTTTTATTACAAACATTACAACTCTCTGCAACAGTGCCTTTAAAGCGCGATCCTTTAAAAAAATCACCTTCATGACAAAGAGGGCATTTAGAGTTGAAAATACTGTAAGGTTTAGTTCCCTTTTTAAACATGTTTCATTTTTTTTATCAAAAATATTATTATCGTGTGCAAATCGCTGTAACAAATGTTACACAGCAAAGGCCGGCTTCAATTATTTTTATTATTTATGAACCTTGTTCGTTTTGATAACAGATCTTAGATTATTCCCAATAATGATAAGGGTTTAGAGAAGCCTGCAATAGGATTTGGAAGTCGTATCCAATTTTGAAAACTCTTCCAATTTATAATAGAAACTATTGTTCAGTTCTTTTGATAGCTTCATTATTGTATATTGCCCAAATCAAATCGTATGATAAACATGAGCAAAAGCATATTTTTTGTTCGGATTGTTTTTATATTTGATTTAGTAAGAGTAAAATGGGATTTAAAGATCCCATACTGTGCAACTAATAGTAATTCTGACACTTATTAATTAATAATATTTTTATACATGGGTAAAAAATTAAAAGAACCAATCGCGATTATTGGGATGGGATGTAGATTTCCTGGGGAAGCAAACTCTCCAGAAGAGCTATGGAAATTGATTTGCGATAAAAAAGACGCCTTAGGACCTATACCTTCGGATAGATGGGATTCAGATGCAATGTATGCACCTGAATGGAGAAGAGCTGGAAAGATCAGTGTAAATCGAGGCGGTTTTATAAAGGATGTAGATAAATTTGATGCTGGATTTTTTGGGATTTCACCCTTGGAAGCAAAAAGAATGGATCCGCAACAAAGAATGATTTTGGAGGTTTCATATGAAACCATTCAAGATGCTGGATTGAATTTAAAAGATTTAGATGATAGTAAGACTGCTGTATTCGTTGGGATTTCTGCCCATGATTATGGTGATCTTCAAAACGCATATGAAGAGCGTGTAAACATTGGTTCACATACAAATGTAGGTTCTGCACTTTGTATTAATGCCAACAGAGTTTCTTATGCATATAACTTAAAGGGGCCTTCATTTGCACTAGATACAGCTTGTTCATCTTCTTTGAATGCAGTGCACATGGCTTGTCGTGCAATTTGGGAAGGTGATGCTACTGCTGCTTTTGCAGGTGGAGTAAACTCTATCTTGAAACCTGAACCACAAATGGGGTTCAGTAAAGGTGGATTCTTATCTCCTGATGGAACATGTTATTCTTTTGATGAAAGAGGAAATGGATATATTAGAAGTGAAGGTGCTGGATTAATTTTCTTAAAACCATTGTCTCAAGCAGAAGCTGATGGAGATAATATTTATGGCGTAATTAGAGGTTCTGCTGTTAATCAAGATGGAACAACAAAAGGGATTTCAGTACCTAATCCACTAGCGCAACAAGATTTATTAAGAGATGCATATATAGATGCCAATGTTGATCCACATGCTGTACAATATGTTGAAGCACATGGAACTGGAACATTTGTTGGAGATCCTATTGAAACAAATTCTATTGGAAAAATAATTGGGACGGATAGAGAAGATGACTGTTTTATTGGTTCGATAAAATCGAATATTGGACACCTAGAGCCTGCTTCTGGTGTTGCTGGAATTAGCAAATTGCTTTTAGCAATGAAGCACAGAACGATTCCGCCAAATATTCATTTCAAAAATGGAAATAAGAATATTCCTTTTGATGAATTGAAATTAGTTGTTCCTACGGATCAACATCCTTGGCCTTCGGCTTCGGGTGAAGAAAGTTTTGCTGGGGTGAACTCATTTGGATTTGGAGGATCGAATGTGCACGTTGTTTTACAAGGTCACAATCAAAATGATCAGCCAAAAAAATCAACAGATAAAAAAGGCCTTCAAGTTTGTACTATTTCTACAAGAAATAATGATGCCTTACAAGAAATAACGCAATCATATATTGATTGGTTAAAGGATGAAAATAATACAGCGTCTTTCAGTGATATCTGTTATTCAACTGCGGTTAGAAATTCACAACATGATTTCAGATTAGCTGTTGTTGCAGAATCTAAAGCAGAGTTGGCTGAAAGCCTTCAAGTTTATTTGGATGGTGAAACGCTAAATGAAATTGCTGATAATAGAGCCTTAGAAACAAAAGATAAGATTGTATTCATCTTCTCTGGACAAGGGCCGCAATGGTTTGCAATGGGACGACAACTCCTTGAAACAGAACCATTATTTAAAGAGAATATTGAAAAACTCGAAAAAATGCTAGCGGTTCATGCTGACTGGTCATTAATAGAAGAGTTATCAAGAGACGAAGAAACGTCAAAAATTTCTGAAACGAATATTGCGCAACCTGCCATTTTTGCAATTCAAATTGCATTGTATGAAATGTGGAAAGCAATGGGAGTTCATCCAAAAGCAGTTGTAGGTCACAGTATTGGTGAAGTTGCAGCGGGATATGTTTCTGGTGCATTGACTTTAGAGCAAGCGGTACTTTTAATCTTTAACAGATCAAGAGTTCAGTTTAAAGCAACGGATAAAGGAAAAATGCTTGCAGTGGGAATTTCTCATGAAGCAGCTAAAGAGTTGATCAAAGGAAAAGAAGATCGCGTTTCTGTAGGTGCCGTAAATGGACCTGAAATGGTTGCTCTTTCTGGAGATACTGATGTAATTGAAGAAATTGCTGCAGATTGTGATTCAAAAGATATCTTCCACAAGTTATTAGTGGTAAGAGTGCCTTTCCATAGTCATCATATGGAACCATTGAAAGAAGAGTTATTAGCTTCTTTAGGTGAATTCAAAACAAAAGCTACTGACATTCCATTTTATTCAACTGTTGAAGGTGGTATTGTTAAAGGAGAAGATTTGAACCCAATGTATTGGTTCAAAAACGTAAGAGAAGCTGTATTATTTACAGATGCGATTGATGCACAAATCAAAGATGGATTTGATACGTTTATCGAACTTGGACCGCACCCAATTCATGCAATTGGCGTGAATGACTTATTAGAAATCAATAAGAAAAAAGGGATTGCTGTTGGATCATTGAGAAGAAAAGAGAATGAAAAGAGAACTTTCCTTTCAAACGTAAGTAAATTACATGCTTGGGGAGTAAACATAGATTGGAAAGCATTCTATGGTGAAGACGGTAATTTCGTTCAACTTCCGAAATATCCTTGGCAAAAAGATTCGTATTGGATTGAAAGTGAGGCGGGAAAGAAAACGCGTTTAGGGACTGTAGAGTTCGGACATCCACATTTAGAGAGAAAGGCAGTTTCTGCTAGAGAAAGTAATAATATCCTTTGGGAAGTTAATTTAGATAAACGAACTTACCCATACATTGAAGATCATAAAGTACAAGGGCCAATTGTATTCCCTGGTGCTGGACACGTTGATTTAATGATTGGTGCGGCTAAAGCGTCATTTGGTGAAAACTTTGGATTTATTGAAGATGTAAACTTCGATAATGCTTTATTCTTACCTGATACTGGTGAGCCACCTCATATTCAAATAGATATTTCTCATGATAGTGGTGATTACTTCATTTATACCAAACCAAAAGGTAGAGATGAGCAATGGACCATGTGTTCAAATGGAAAGATTAATCATATCGCAGATAAGTTTAAATCTATCCCTGTTGATTTAGAAGCAGTCAAGAAAAGAATTACGATTCCTGTTGCGGTAAAACCAATGCATGATGAACTATTAGAGTCTGGTCTTTATTTAGGGCCAAGCTTTAGAGGAATTAAAAATCTTTGGAGATCTGATGGGAATTGGGAATCTTTAAGTGAAATAGAAGTGCACGAAAGTGTAAAGTCTGAGTTCTTCCAATTCAATATTCATCCAGGTGTTTTAGATAGTTGTTTCCAAACTGTATTTGGAATCTTTAACGAGAGAGAAGACCAGTCTAAGAAAATGGGCGTTTATGTTCCACGTCATATTGATCGTATCAAATGGCATGGTGATGTAAATTCTACTAAACTATTTGTTCATGGTACATTAAGAGAGTGGACAGATGAAGAGGCAATAGGGGAATTATGGATTTTCAATGAAGATGGAAGTTTAGTTGCAGAATTTCACGGATTCAAATCTCAATACCTTAAAGGTTCTAGAGGTGAATCAGGTGGAGAAGCAGACAGATGGTTCTATGAGTATAACTGGAACATGAAATCTCGTGCGGATCAAGAATTATTGAGAAACCCAGGAGAATATCTTCCAAATCCAGAATCTATTCGACCTGGAGTACAAGAAACAATTGCAGAAGTAAATGCACGCCAAACTCAATCTGAATATTACGATCAGTATGAGCCAGAGCAATATGATTTAACATTAGCTTATATCTGTGAATCTTTGCAAGAAATGGGAATGTCTTTTGCGGCAGGAACAAAGATTGATGTAGATCAATTGTATAAAGATTTTGAAGTAATTGAAGTCCAAAAAAGGTTGTTCTATCACATGTTCAAGCTGATCCAAATTGGAGGGATCTTAAAAGGATCTGATTCAAGCTATGAAGTGGTTAAAACGCCAGACTTTAAAGATTTGAGAGCTTGGATGGAGAGTTTGAATGGCAGATATCCTCAATTCCATCACGAGTCTACTTTATTAGGTAGATGTGGACCAGATATTTCTGGTGTACTTCAAGGAACTGTTGATCCAATTCAATTAATCTTCCCTGAAGATAAGTGGGATGCAATTGTTCAATATTATGTTGAAGGATTCGCATTTAAGAAATATAACGATATCGCTGGAAGATCAATTGCAGAATTGATTAAGAACATACCAGCAGATCAAACAATCAGAGTATTAGAGATTGGTGCAGGTACGGGGGGTATGACACAAGCTATCCTTCCAATGTTACCAGCAGATAGAACAGAGTATGTCTTTACAGATTTATCTCACATGTTCATGATCAAGGCACAGCAACGTTTTGCTAAATATCCATTTGTACAATACAAAATAATGGATATTGAAAAAGACCCTGCTGATCAAGGCGTTGATTTGAATTCCTTTGATTTAATTATCGCATCTGATGTTATTCACGCAACAAGAGACTTAAGTGTTTCTTTAGGAAATGCTAGAAAATTATTAGCTTCTGAAGGTGTGTTGATGATGTTAGAGGTAACTAATTCACCAGTTTATCTTGATTTCATATTCGGTATGACTGAAGGATGGTGGTTATATGAAGATTTCAGAACTGAGCATGCTACTATGGCCCCAGAAATGTGGGAGAAAGTACTGACAGATAATGGATATAACAACACGGCTTATTTTAGTGATGTTCCTGATAACTCAATTTCTTGTCAATCAGTTATCATGGCGAGAGCTGAGAAAATTGACTTCACTGATAAGATTGTGGTTAACGAAACGAAGACTGCTGTTGCAGATTATCTTGTATTCGGAGATCATAAAGGAGTAACAGATAAGTTATCTGCTCAATTAGGAGATTTAAATAAAACAAGCATTAACGTAACTATAGGTTCAGAATTCAAACAGATTTCTGATACTGAGTTTGAAGTTGGAGCTATGTCGCAAGAAGATTGTGATAAAGTAATTGATCATGTTAATTCAAGAGGTAAACTTGAAGGAATTGTATTTGGTTGGGGAATTGATTTAGTAAGTAATGAAGATCTTACTGCTGAGGCAATAGAACAAGCTGAAGGTTTAGGAAGTATCATGTTGATGAACATCATGAGAAAACTGAACACTACTTCTTTCAAAGTAAATCCAAGTATTTGGGTTGTATTGAGTGGATCACAAACTGTTGCAGGATCACCTGAATTTTTAAGTCTTGGTCAAGAAGGACTAAGAGGAGTTGCAAGGGTAATTGTCAATGAGTTCCCGAATTACCTAACAACTGTTGTTGATTTGAGTTCTCCTGTTCAAGATGCTGAAATTGAAGTATTAGTAGACGAAATGTTTGCTGGAGATAAAACGGATGAGATAGCGTTTAGAGGTAGAAGAAGATACATCAACAAATTAGAAAGATTATCAATGGATAACATAGCGAAACAAGCTATGAAATCTGTTCCTGCAGAAGGTTCTGCTTATACAGGTACAATTGAAGAGTACGGTGTACTTGATAATGTTGTATTAAGAGAAAGCGCAAGAAGAACTCCTGCAGCTGATCAAGTAGAGATTCAAATTAAAGCATCTGCTCTAAACTTTAGAGATATCATGATTGCTATGGGTCTTTTATCTGATGATGCTGTAAACGGAGGATTATTTGGTAAAACATTCGGTTTAGAATGTGCTGGTATAATTACTAAAGTAGGATCTGATGTGACTAACGTTAAAGTTGGTGACGAAGTGATGGCAACTGCCCCTTCTTGTTTAGGTGGATTTGCTTATGCTTACGGAGTGCACTGTGTGCAGAAGCCAGCTAATATTAACTGGCATGAAGCAGCAAGTTTACCAGTAGTTTATACTACGGCTTACTTTTCTTTAATCCATCACTGTAGATTAGAAGCTGGTGAAACAGTATTGATTCACGCAGCAGCGGGTGGTGTAGGTATCGCGGCTATTAATATTGCAAACGCAGTAGGAGCTGAGATTTACGCAACCGTAAGTACACAAGTAAAAAGAGATTACATTATCAGTTTAGGTGTTAAGCCTGAAAATATCATGAACTCCAGAACATTAGATTTTGCTGATGAAATCATGGAGAAAACAAATGGTAAGGGTGTTGATGTAGTTTTAAATTCACTTTCGGGTGAAGCGATATTTAAATCAGTTAGATGTTTATCTGCTTATGGTCGATTCATTGAAATTGGTAAAACAGATATCTATAGAAACTCTAAACTAGGGCTTCAACCATTTGGTAACAACTTAACATACTTCGGTGTGGATGTTGACAGATTGTTCGAACAAAAGAAAACATTTGGAGGTAAATTATTCCAAGAGTCTATTGACTATTTCGTTGAAAATAAATTTGCACCACATCCAGTGACTGTATTCCCGATAGGTAAACTAGCGGATGCATTCCAATTCATGGGTGGAGCAAGACACATTGGAAAAGTAATTGTTTCAATGGAAGGCGAAGTCGATATTGCTCCAGCTACTGAGATTAAATTTAAGGCAGACGGTACTTACCTTTTAACAGGTGGTGCTTCTGGATTTGGATTATCAGTTGCGCAATGGATGACAACTAAAGGAGCTAGAAACTTAGTTCTAATGAGTAGAAGTGGTGTTAAAACTGACTTTGAAAGAGATATTGTGAAGAGTATGGAAGCTGATGGCGTAAACGTCATGATTGCTAAAGGAAGTGTAAACAACCAAGAAGACGTTGACAGAATCTTTAAAGAAGTGGCAGATACAATGCCTCCAATTAAAGGGATTCAGCACGCGGCAATGGTCTTAGATGATGTATCTATTCCAGAGATTGATTATGATAAGTATATGAAAGTGTTTAATCCAAAAGCCGTTGGTTGTTGGATGTTACATGAAGCGACTAAAGACATGCAGCTTGATCATTTCTTATCTTATTCTTCTATCTCAGCCATTTATGGTAACCCAGGTCAAGTGAGTTATGTAGGTGCTAATAGTTTCTTAGATAACTTCTCTCATTGGAGAAGAGCTCAAGGCTTACCAGCTACTACAGTTAACTGGGGTGTAATTGGAGATGTTGGATTCGTAGCGAGAAATGTTGAAGAAAATGGAGTTGTTATTGACCTTCTTTATAAACAAGGATGGAAAACGTTCTCTATTGATCAAGCATGTTGGATATTAGAACAAATGTTATTAAATAATCCTATTCAACGAGTTGGAACAGATTCTGATTGGGAAACAATTGGTGGATTCTATCCGCATACTGCTAAATCAAGTCGTTTTGCTCACTTAGTGACAGAAGGAGATTTAAATGCGGGATCAGGAGCTGGTTCTGGAGATGGCGCTTTAAAAGCAACATTACTAGAGTCTAAACCGGAAGAACAAACAGAAATCTTCTTAGATCAGTTGAAAGATACCTTTGCGAGAGTATTGGGTACAACTTCTGAAAAAGTAGATACTGCTGAACCTGTTACTAAATACGGTCTGGATTCATTGATGGCAAATCAAATTAGAAACTGGGTACAATCTAACGTAAGTATTGATTACTCAATGATGAAAATCATGAGAGGGCCAACTATGGAAGAGATGACAGAGCAAATCCTAGATGAATTGAATGGCGCCGGTGGCGGAGGTTCAATGGAAGGTGAAGCTAAATCTGAATTGGATAAATGGGTAATCCGTTATAAAAAAGTAGATAACCCTAGATTAAGACTATTCTGCCTACCTTACTTTGCTGGTGGAGCTTCAATCTTCTCAACATGGCATGAATTCTTGCCGGATGATGTTGAGGTTTGTGCAATTCAATTTCCAGGAAGAGAAGAAAGAGGAGATGAAAGAGCATTTGATGATGTAGCTGCTTTAGTTGCTAAGATGGCCGAAGTAATGGAACCATTATTGACGACACCTTGTGCATTTTATAGCCACTCTTCTGGAGCAGGTGTTGCGCTAGAGTTGACAAGACACTTAAATAGAGAGTTAGATGTTCAACCGACCAAGTTTATGGTTGGTGGATGGAGAGCTCCACATTTAGTAAGTCCGTTCAAGTTCTTAGAAGCAATTGATGATGATGAAGTTTACAAAGAGAAGAATATCCCGAATATCAAAGATCACTTACGTTCATTAGAAATTCCTTCAGAGGTGATTGATAATGATGCGGTGTTCAACGAAATGCTTCCAGCATTAAGAGCGGATATCTTATTAGGTAAGCGTTATAAATTCATTAAAGATGAACCATTGAATTGCCCATTAACGGCTTTTGCTGGTGCAGATGATACTGTATTTTCTGAAGATCAAGTAAGAGGATGGGACCAACATACCAATGCTGAATTTACATTCAGAGTTGTGCCTGGTGGTCACTTGTTCTGTAGAGATAATAAAGAGGCCTTATTAGAAATAGTAACTGAAGAGCTGAAAGTTGCGGTTCTAGACTAATTCAATAATGTCTATTAAAATAATTAATCCCATTTCGACTGATGAACTCATCAAAGGTCGAGATGGGATTTCTTTTTTGCAGAAAGAAGCTATCCAAATCTGGAGCATCCCTTTAGATGCCAACGAAAAATTTAGAGCAGCTTGTTTAAATGCATTGGGAGAAGTAGGAAGGGAAAGAATATCCTTCTTCAAGTTCAAACAGGTTCAAGAGAGTTATATTATTAGCCAAGGTGGCTTGAGACTCTTACTTTCCTATTATTTGGGTATAGAACCTCAGGATATTCAAATTGGAAGATTGAGTAAAGGAAAGCCGATTTCAATCGATAATCCAACACTTCGTTTCAATATGTCAAATTCAGGTAGGAAAGTGGTTTACGCCTTTTCATTGGATGAAGAAATCGGAATTGATTTAGAACGGATCAGAGAAATGTCTGACTTGGATGAACTAATAGAAAAGAATTACAATAGATACGAACAGAATTACATCAATAAATTACCGGAGAAACGACTATATCGATTTTTTAAATTTTGGACCATCAAAGAAGCTTACCTAAAAGCTATTGGAGTAGGGATGAGGATTCCACCAGAAGATTTAATGTTTGGTGTGCAGAATGGTGTTTATACCTTACAATCTATTAGAGGAGAGGTTGATACGGAGGATTGGGTTTTTAAAGATTTTGAATTAGAAGATGGCGCCTATGTTGGGACTTTGACAATTAAAAATGAAGGAGCAAATATCTCTCTTACAACTGTTGTTTAACCCGCGCAACAATATCAAAACGAAATAAAATACTCTTCTAAATTGTTACGTTTTTCATTATCCTGTCAGCTATTTTTGGGCTAATTCTTTTTATGATCCTCAATAGTTTTACTTTGTGAATATTTACCTCATATCTATTATTTTTAAATGCTTTTATGAACTCATCTACCAATTTTTTTGGTGATATTTTTCCTTTCCCTCTACCTTTTGTCATTTCCGTATTAACTAAGGGTGGTATTATTTCAAATACCTTTACCTTATCCAATTGGTATCGCAGCGATTTTGAAAAAATGTGAATTGCAGCTTTTGTTCCGCAATAAACAGCTGCTTTGGCTTTAGGTACAATTGCTAAACCAGAAGAAACATTTACTATAGCTGCATTAGAATTGTTTTGTAGTACTGGAATTAATAAAGCAATAAGCTTTAGTGGTGAAGTTAGGTTTGTTCTTATTTCATTTTCAATTTTTTGCAATGTATAAGCCTCATCCAATAAATTGTAATTGTACTGAATGCCGGCGTTGTTTATCAATACATTTAGATCTTCGTGATCTTGTTTTATAAAAGCCACAAGTCGGTCTAATTCGGATTGAGAAGAAATATCGCATTTAAAAGTAGTAATTCGATTGTCAAATTTCGCAAGTTCTTCTAATCGCAATTCGTTTCTACCAAGAGCTATTATTTCGTTGTCCAATTGGCAAAATTTTTCTGCCAATACTCTTCCAATTCCTGAAGTAGCACCTGTAATAAGGATTTTGTTATTGCTCAGTTTCATATTCGTGATATTTAAGGCAAAGTTCACGAGAATAAAACCTGAAAGCATTTACATATGTAAAGATCTTACTTTTTGGCTCTAATTCGACTTAGTTGGGTTGGTGTAATACCTAAGTAAGAGGCAATGTGGTATTGATTTATTAGGTTTTCTAAATTAGGGTGTTCTTTTTTAAATATTTCGTAGCGTCCTGTTGCTTCTAACGTTACAAGTTCAATTTCTCTTTTTTCTTTTATGGCAAACTTGTGTTCTGCCATAATTCGTGCAAGACTTTCGAATTTCGGATATTTTTTGTAAAGTGAGGTCAGTTGTCTAAAATCAGCAATAAATAGGGTGCAATCTGTTAGACATTGAATATTGATTAAATTTTTCTGTTTGGTTGTTATTGCGGAATAAGCTGCAACGAAATTTGAAGGGGTAAAAAAAGTTTTGCTGTATTCATTCCCTGATTTATTGCGAAAAAATGCCCGCATTACGCCTGTAGAAAGAAATCCTAAATTTGATGAAAACTCTCCTGCTTCAGCAAAATAATCCTTCTTTTTAAGTTGAACTTGAGAAAACAGCGAGGTGAAAATTTCCATTTCACTTTCGGTAAAATGGATTAATTTTTCCAAATGTATTTTCAGTTCATTCATTTTGTATTAAAAATTTAATCTGATGTTCGATTTTTCTTGTCATTACTGACAACTGTAAA
>JBLHOW010000080.1:0-29125 GCA_047623705.1 Crocinitomix sp. | reverse complement strand
GTGTGGTAGTTTGCCTGTGTTCCGTTATCTTGTGCACCACCAATTACGTCTCCGTGTGCAGATGCTCCCATTGCGTAAAACTGTGTTACGTTATATCCTCTATTTGCTGGGTGAAAATCAGGGTCTAATGTGTTTGCATTGTCAGAGAATGCAACTCCGCCATCATTACCAATGTAAAATCTTCCCCACTGATCCCAAACCATTTCATGGTTGTCAGCATGTACATAACGATCGAAAGTAGGAGGTAAGAACCATTGTGAAATTTGTTCCCAGTTTCCTGTAGTTGACCATGAATAACAATCAACTCCACCTAAAATAATTCTGTCTGGTGCACCTGGCACAACTGTAATAATATTGTTATAACCTCCTTGACCATTTGATCCACCTGAAGTAAATGGAGAAAATCCACCTGGAGTATTGTCATAAGCTGGAGCAATTCGTTCCCAAGTCATTCCGTTATCAGCTGATCGCCAAATCCCTTCTAATTGACCTGAAGCACATGAAGCATATACACGGTAAGCACCGTCTACTTGTTCATGACTAACTGCAAATTCACAGCGACCAACAGAAATCATATTAATAATTCCAGGATCTTCTCCAATTCCAGAAACCTCAGTAAAACTTCCACCACCATCATTTGAAACAAGAACTTTAGAACCTGTTCCAGTTGAATGTGAAATTATTACTTGACCGTTCTTAGATATTGATAACGCTCTACATGCCCCAGAAGGAAATGCATCAACGTCAACAATAGTACCAGAAACTGGATCATATTTATTTAAACCGTTGCTACTTGCAATCCAAACCATATTATTAACGTCATCTGTAACAACTTCGTTAATGTATTGCCAAGATTCAGTTCCGTCAACTAATGTCCATGAATTGTCAGCTTCTTGTTTATAGAAACCATAACCATTTCCACCACTATCTTCAGAACCTCCAATTTGGTCAGCACTGTGTCCTGTACCAACATAGAAAGTTCCATCAGCCGTTTGGCAGATAGACGAAATAGATAAGTTTACGTCAAATTCGTCAACGCGACTCCATGTACTTGCTCTGTTAATCGACTCGTATAGTCCGCCAGAAACAGAACCAGCAAATAAGTGATTCACACTGTTTCGATCAACAACGATACCTCTGGTTCTACCACCAACGTTATCTGGACCTTGATCAACCCAATTGAAACTTGCACGATTTTGAGATACTGCCATGGCAGAAGTTCGAGCGCGTTCCCATTGTTCTTGGGTGTAATCTCCTTTTAACAATTCGTAATATTCAAAAGCTCCGTCAATTAATGCTTCGTTAGCATCCAAGTGAGAGGAGAGTCGCTGTTCATAAACACCTTCAGAATTGTCTGAGGTATTAAAGAATAGGCCGGCTGCAATAGCAAGTGCCGGTAATGAACCCAATAGTAGTGCTTTTTTCTTCATATTAAATTTTTTCAATTAAGCGCATTTTCATCCGCACAATATACAACTTAATTCTCAAATATATCCTATATTTTAATGAATTTTAATTCACAATAAAAGGCTTAAAACTAAGCAGTGTAATTATTAGTAATAGAACAGATTTCTTTGTGTTTTGTTCAGTGCATTTCGCAAAATAAATGACAGAAATGTTTTAAAAGTAGTTTTTCTATTTTGGCAATGAACGATTGTAAAATGTGCTAATTCGACGCTAAATTCGTGAAAATTAAGGTGAATTGAAATAGAAAACTATCAAAGTTTAGCCTTATTTATACAAATCTAAACTGATAAATTGATTAGAAAAGGTGCTTTTCTGCGTGATATGATGAGCGCACTAAGGGACCACTTTCAACAAATCTGAATCCTTTGGTGAGGGCATATTCTCTATACTCATCAAATTTTTGAGGTGTTACAAATTCGGCAATTGGAAGGTGATTAGGTGTAGGTTGCAAATATTGACCTAATGTTAAAATGTCGCAACCAACACTGCTCAAATCATCAATCGCCTCATAAACTTCGGTTTCAGTTTCTCCTAAACCAAGCATGATTCCTGATTTGGTTTTCATTCCACCGCGTTTCAAACGCATTAATACTTCTAAACTTCTATCGTATTTTGCTTGAATTCTGACTTGTTTGGTCAAACGTCTCACGGTCTCTAAATTATGAGATACCACTTCGGGTCCAACATCAATGATGCGCTGTAAGTTTTCCCATTTCCCACCAAAATCAGGAATTAAAGTTTCCATGGTTGTACCAGGACTCTTGCGCCGAATAGATTTGACAGTTGCCACCCAAATTTCAGAACCACCGTCGGCTAAATCATCCCGATCAACCGAAGTAATAACGGCATGTTTGATCCCCATTAACTTAACTGATTGGGCTACTTTTGCCGGCTCAAAAATGTCGGCTTCAATAGGTTTTCCAGTTGAAACTGCGCAAAACCCGCAGGAACGCGTGCAAATATTCCCTAAGATCATGAATGTAGCTGTTCCTTCTCCCCAGCATTCACCCATATTGGGGCAATTACCACTTTCGCAAATGGTATGCAATTTATGTTCGTCCACTAATGAACGTACTTTTTTATAATTTTCACCAGTAGGTAACTTAACCCTAAGCCACTTTGGTTTTTTAATTCTTATTTTTTCTTGACTTGTCGTTTCCATGTTATGAATCAATAGAGCTTTTGTCCAAGATTAAACTGAAGATAAAGAGATGGGAATAAATTATCACCAGCGTTATTGTGAATGATGATAACCGGTTTTCCAATGAAATAATCTATCATTACACCTACCTCTCCGCCACTAATTTTATTCTTGGCAGTTGAAAAGTTAAAATCAAATCCAACTTTCGTAAAAATGCCAAATTCAAAGGTCGCCTCACCAAGGCCTTTCCCCCATGAAGAGCGTGATGTAATATTTTCAATATTATGAATACTTGGATTATACTTTTCGTCAAAAGCGGTTCCAAAACGTTCGATTCGTAAATAAACGGGTTTCAATAATCCGAAAGATGGCCCCGCACTCCATTTCAATGAAATTTCAATGCCGTTTTCACGTTTGGCTTTGAAAATGGCCAGCTTTCCGCCATATGTTGGACGGAAGCTAATGAGCGAGTTCAGTTTTCCAAAATAATATCCTCGAGAATTACTGAAGGAGCTATATATTTTATACTCTTTTGGATGTCTGAGGTTTGTTAATGTGAAACCGAAAGTGTTTCTGTATTTGTAATTTTTTTGCACCGCATACTCAAATGCCAATCCCCAACCTGTTGCGCCGGCATTGGCGTTAAAATTTAGGCCAAACGAGAAATCACGCCTCATAAGGGTGCTACCGTCTTCTTTGTCAGCTTCTTGGCTATAGCCTGAGAAGGAGACGAAAAATACCAATATATATATATATCTTTGGATCACTAGTTACAAAGTTAGTGAAAACTACACGAGTAACCTTAAAAAGAATAAAACAATCGCTTCAATTTAATTCAATAATGGAAAACAAGAATTATACAATAACATACGAAGGAGATCTTCGTGTGCAACTGATTCACGAAAAATCAGGAACTGAAATATATACAGATGCGCCGATTGATAATAATGGAAAAGGCGCCGCATTTTCTCCGACAGACCTGCTGACTTCTTCGCTTGTCTCGTGTATTTTGACAATTGCGGGAATTCACTATCAGAAAAAGGGAATTACCTTAACTCCTATTATTTGTAACGTGAAAAAAGGAATGTATCCTGACCCAAGAAGGGTAGGTGAGATTATGATTGATTTTGATTTTGGGAAGAATGATTTTGAAGAAAAAGACGTTGAAATATTTAAACGAATTGTTGATACATGTCCCGTTACTTATAGTTTAAATCCCGAAATTTTGATTAAAACTAATCTTTAGCCTTCCTCGTTGTCCTCAATATTCTCGTTCGATTCGTTCTCCTCGTTTCCTTCTTCAGCTGCGCTTTCTTCGTGATCAATCATTTTAATAAACAAGTCGCTATACTTTAATGCAGGTATTACGGTTAAAGAAGTTTTTTTAATCGGTTCATATAATAATGAATCTGATTTTAAGTTGCTAGGAATAAAATTTCCCTTTTCATCATAAGATTCTAAAATAACAAGTGCTGCACTAAGAATAAAAACCATTTTGACTACGCCAAAAAATAAACCTGCAATTTTATTTACCATTCCTAATGCAACAATCTTGAGGCCTTTTTCAATTAGTTTACCCAAAAAGTAAACCATAGCACCAACTAGTAAGAATGTAACTGTAAAAGCAATTGCGGGCAAATACTCTGTTTCAATTCCCAGACTATCTCTCAAAATTGTGGCCATATAATCCGAAAAGTGTATTCCGGCATAGATCCCAACTAATAAGGCTAGTAGCGTAAATATTTCAATTACAAATCCTTTTTTAAAACCGCGCCATGCGCCAATTAAAATTGGTATTAATAATAATATGTCCAAATAGTTCATGGTGAAACAAAAATAATTCGGAAGTTTGCGTCTTGGTTGCCAAGTGGCAATTTGTTTCAAACAAAAAACTGTTTATAGAGGTGGATTACAAATTAGGATTGAAATTTCAGGAATTAGTAAAGAAGTTAGAAGAGAAATTTGGTGGCGGATTGGAACTGGATACGATTTTACTACTAATTGGAGTACAAGAATTGGGGAAGGGGTATAAAGATTTTTCAAAAGACGAGAAAATGAACTTAATGCACATTGCAATTTGTACTATTCTTGAACCTTACGGGGTTTATAAATATGTAGCAAATGATGATGATGGATGGCCACATTTTGAAAAGGTGAAAAATATTCCACCAATTAGCAATAAAGATCAAGAACACTTAATAAAGGAGGCTGTAATCAATTATTTTGAGGGGAATGAATATGTGCGTCCGAGCGCAGTGGCTAATGAACAGGAGTGATTTATAATCTGACGATAATAAATTCTGTTCTTCGATTTTCTTGATGTTCTTCCTTGCTGCATTTAATTCCGTCAGCACATCTATTTACCAAAATAGTTTCTCCAAACCCTTTACCATTAATGCGCTCAGGATTTGTAATGCGCGCTTTGATATAATCTGCAGAAGCCTTTGCACGTCGATCTGATAATGATTCATTTGAACGAGCACTTCCGCGTGAATCAGTATGCGAACCTAGTTCAACAACCATGTTCGAGTTTTCATTCATTACGGTAACAATTTTATCCAACTCAAGTGCCGCATCAGGACGAATAATTGACTTGTTCACGTCAAAATAAATTGGATTAATATCGATCACTTCAGAAAGGTCAACACCTACTTCAATTTTTTCTAAACTAAGATCCATATCAGTGTGGACATTGTAAATGCCTTCTTTATCAAATACGGTATTATATGTAATTGTTTTAGACAAATAGCCTTCTTTTTCAAGAGTGAAATTATAACTTCCACGGTCATTCAATTTTTTATCGGCTACTGCGCGTCTATAATTGCCTTCTTCTGTTGTTAAATACACTTCGTTATCACCCGTCATGTTATCCGTGATGGACATTTTTACGCTATCTAAGGCTTCTCCAGTTTTTTTATCAGTTATCAATGCCATAAGCGAAATACCTGGATCTTTCTCAAGATTTAGGTCAGCTGTAACAAGTTTGTCAATAAGTAACGTGTTAACAGTATTAGTACCGTCAAAATACTCAGTTTTTTCACCCAATAATTTAAATTCTTGATCAGAATCTACTTGGAATTCAAAAACGCCATTTTCATCACTGCTTTCATACACTTCGCCTCCGCTAGTCAGATTTATTAGCGTAACAATAACATCTGGCAATGGATTCCCTTTTTTGTCATAAGTTACACCTGCAATTGTTTTTTGATCAACTGCAAAAGTGTAAATATCCATTCCGCCATAACCACCAAATCGGTTCGAAGAAAAGAATCCTTTTTTGCCATCTTCAGTAAAGCTTAAATAAATATCATCTCCTGCAGAATTCATAGGATAACCTAAGTTTTCCGGATAAGTCCATTCACCGCTAACCAATTCAGATTTATAAAAGTCGTATCCACCAGAACTATTATGACCTTTTGACGAAAAATAGAGCGTTTTTCCATCCTCAGATAGAAATGGGCTATCGTCATCTTTTTCTGAGTTTATAATAGGACTTAAAAATTTAGGAGCTGACCAAGTAGTATCTGTCAAGTAACTTACAAAAATATTTAAATCTCCACCTTCAAATTTAGTTTTATCCATAGCACTAAAAATGAATGTTTTTCCGTCGGCAGAATATACACCGTGTGGTTGGAAATAATATTCACCAAAAATCTCAGGTAAAGCATCAATCTCATTCAATCGATCTTGACCTATTGAGGATTTCCAGATTTTATTTTTGTAAAAAATAAGGATGTCTTTGTTGTCTCGACGTCTGCCAATTACTGCGTGGTGGTTGTCTTGTTTTATGCCCGGATTGTAACTCGAGGCAACAGATTCAACTAAATCGAAATAATAAATATTTTCATAATACTTATTGTCTTCCGTGATTTCTTCCGATTCAAAATCCTTATAGCGCGCGTTGTAAAGGAGTACACTGTCCTCTTCAATAAATACGGGTGTATATTCAGAATCTACAGAATTGATAAAGAATTCCATGTTTTCAACCGAATAGGTATTATTGTCATTTACTATGGCTTTATTCTTAATGGCGTATCTGCAAGTTTCAAGATGAAAATTCACTTCCTCATCCAAGTACGCGTTTTTATTTTTTGTAAGTCCGTTCTTTTTAAAATGCTGGTATTGCTCAATGGCCTCAATTGGGCGCTCTTGTAAACGTAAACAATTCGCATAATCATAACGGATTATATCATTTGGATCCATTTCAGCAGAGGCAATTCTTTTTTTGATATAAACTTCAGCAGAGTCGTATAACTCATATTGATATAAGTATATTTCTACCAAGCCCTCTAATGCTTTTGAATTTTGTGGCTCTATTTCAAGTGCTTCTTGAAACAATTTTATGGCCTGTGAATAATCCAGTTTTGAGCGTTTCTTTTTAGCGTCATTTAATACACTATTAATTGACTTTTGTGCGTAGAGCTGTGATCCGCCATTTATACCTATGAATAGGAATAAGACCACTAGGGTAAGGGATTTTATTGAAAAATTTTTAGTCAAGGTTGAGTAGTTTAAATTTGTTATCTCTGGCTTGCAATTCAATCCGAGAATTGAATGTTTCAATTGGCACCTCCAAAAATAGAATAAATTAATTAAGAATCAAACAAAAACGACTGAGTAATGGGGAATATTTTGCAAATGTGATTTGCTGTTTATGAATACTTTATAAAGCTTAAAGGCAAAAAGTATACCAAAAGTAAATTATGTTTTCCGTTTTTTCTTTTTAGCAGCAGGAAAAAGTATGTTATTCAAGATTAAACGATAGCCAGGTGAATTAGGGTGTAGACTTAAATCCGTTGGCGGATCTCCCACCATATGTCGATAATCTTCAGGGTCATGTCCTCCGTAGAATGTCCACGTTCCTTGTCCAAATTCGCCATGAATATAACGCGCTGTTCCCAATGCCTTATTTTCGCCCATTACCAAAACATCTGGCTTAATAAACTCTTTTCTAAAATCGGTTGTTTGCCCCATAAAACCATCAATTTCATTCGTGTGGTTTTGACAAAGCATAGTTGGTACAATGTCCCATTTTGCTGAAAAGTCAAATAAATAAAATTTGTCCAAATTTTCAGCTACTTTATGGTCTCTTGTGCCATCAATATCTGAATATTCATATTCCATTGGATCTTTTGACAAGGTATAATCCTTAAATGCCAAGGTTTGATTGTAATCAATTTTGCTTTGGAAATCTGGCGCAGCAGGATCGTGATCATACATATGCTCACAAATGTCTGTTTCTTGTGCACTTAAAGCAATGTCATAACTATCAGTGCCAGAACACATGGTGAATAGAAAGCCTCCACCAGCGACAAATTCGCGAATTCTCAAGGCTACGTCACGTTTCAACTCTGATACCTTTTCAAATCCTAATTTCGCCGCCATGGCTTCATTGTCACGTACTTGTTTTTGATACCAAGATTGCGTGTGATAACTGCGGTAAAATTTCCCATACTGTCCTGTAAAATCTTCATGATGCAAATGCAGCCAATCATAATCTGGTAAACCACCGGTTACTACCGTTGAATCGTAAATCTCTTCATATGGAATTTCGGCATAAGTTAATACCAAGGTTACTGCATCATCCCAAGGTTGTTTTCCAATTGGCGTATAAACTGCAATTTTTGGAGCAGTTTCTAATTGCACAACTTCCATATTAACTTCTGGATTGGCAATTTCAGATTTGATCTGTTTTACTTTAATGTCTGGCAGTACTTTAAATGAAATGCCTTTTACTATTAATTGCTCTTCGATATATGGGTTTTGAGGAAAAAGGAAACTCCCACCACGATAGTTGAGTAACCATTCCATAACAATTTCATTTTCCAATACCCAATAAGCTACTCCGTATGCTTTTAAATGATCTTTTTGCGTTTCGTCCATAGGTACCAAAATCGCATTTGCGCTAGCTTGATAGGGAGTTGCCCAACAGGAAAGAAATAATAAGATGTAAATTATATTTTTCACGTATGTCTATAATTGTTTATTGACGAAAAGGTAACGTGACAAATGCATTTCCTGCTAAAACGGAACGTTATCGTCTATTTTTGTGCTAAAAGCAACGTCATCATCATCATCATTCATTCTACTTTGCATGGTCATTGTTTCTGGATCCCCATCAAAACTGCGATTCGAACTCATTCCAGAATCACTAGCTTGTACGCCAGGCAATTGGAATTCGTCAAAAGCATCTAGATTATCAAATTTTGTCAATTGTTTGATGAATCGTAATCGGACCGTATCCAATGAACCATTTCTATGCTTTGCTACAATAATCTCGCCAATTCCATCTGTCGGCATTCCGTTTTCATCTTCTATTAGTCCGTAATATTCTGGACGATAGATGAATATAACCATATCTGCATCTTGCTCAATCGCTCCTGATTCACGTAAATCTGATAACATTGGACGTTTGTCACCTCCACGTGTTTCAACTGATCTACTCAGCTGTGATAATGCAATTATTGGGATACTAATTTCTTTCGCAATTTCTTTAATGGAACGAGAGATTGTACTAATTTCTTGTTCACGATTTCCGCCAGCAGTTCCAGCCGTCATTAATTGCAAATAGTCAATAATAACTAATTGAACGTCATGCTGCATTTTTAATCGACGGCATTTTGCACGCAATTCAAAAATTGAAAGAGCGGGCGTGTCATCAATAAAAAGTGGGGCAGTGGCTAAATCATTTATTTTACCGTGGAGTTGATCCCAATCGGCTTGATCTTTAAATCCTTTTCGTAATTTTTCCGAAGAGATTCCAGTTGTCATGGCCATCAAACGTTTCGTCAATTGTACACTTGACATCTCCAAAGAGAATACAGCAACACCTTGACCGTATTTAACGGCAGAATTTGCAGCCATTGAAAGTACAAAGGCCGTTTTTCCCATCCCGGGTCTTGCCGCCAATACTATCATGTCAGATTTTTGCCAACCTGAGGTTAGTCTGTCCAAATCCGTAAATCCTGATGGTACACCACTAACACCATCTGAGTTTTCACTGGCTTTTTGAATTTCTTCAATGGCCTCTTGAACCAAATCGCCAACTTTACCATAACTTTTTTTCAAGTTACCCTCAGCTATTTTAAATAGCCCTTCTTCTGCTTCATTTAAAACATTAAAAACATCCTTGGTTTCATCATAAGCGTTTTTAATCACGTCAGATGAGACTTCAATTAAGCAACGTAAAATGAATTTTTCAGAAATTATTCTGGCATGATATTCAATATGTGCTGCTGATGCAACGCGGCTTGTTAATTGTGCAATATAACCTGGTCCACCAACTAATTGCAGTTCTCCTTTTTTTCGTAATCGTTCTGTAACACTTAGAATATCAATACTTTCAGAGTTGGCAAATAATTCAAGAATGGTTCCGAATATTTTTTGATGTGCTGGTTTGTAAAAACTTTCAGGTTGAAGAATGTCAATCGCATCATTCACCGCATTCTTTTCAAGAAGCATGGCGCCAATTACCGCTTCTTCAATGTCAGGTGCTTGTGGAGGCAATTTCCCAGCTTCACTCACTGCATTTACAGTTGCTTTCACGAGTCCGCGTTTATTGCTGGGTTTTATTTGCTTGTTGTCATCCATTCTTACACAAAGATACAAAATGCAAGACGTGTGGAAACGAAATCTTTAAATTTATTTTCTACTGTTGAATTGATCCAGTCGCTGCTGCGATTAGCTATTTGAAAGCTATGGGGTTACCAATTTTTTGTGTAGGTTCAGTTCAGGGATTTTAATGATGAAAAAGCCCGTTTTATTCCACGGTATTGCTCCAGTTCCATTCACAATTTCTTCGTGAATGAGTTGCCCGTTTATATTGTAAATATTCAAGTGCTTATATCCTTTCGCGTTTATAGCATAATGGAGTTTGTTTTTACCATAATAAACGGTTGCAACTGGATCAGGTTCAACTGAGATTATTTCAGAATATTCAGAATTCCCATCAAAATTGAATTGCGTTAATTTATAGTAGACAGTTTTTCCGGTTTCAACATTTTCGTCTGTAATTGAATAGTTGATATCGACGGATGAATTTCCAGCGCCTGCTAAGGTTTGAATTTTTTCAAAGTTGCTACCATCATAAGATCGTTCTAGCAAAAAATAATCGTTAGAGCGTTCGTTTAATGTTGTCCAGTTGATGTGCATTCCGTTTGAAGCTTGTGTTGCTTTATAATCAATAATATCAACTGGTAAAACACAATCATTGCAAGCAACAACAATGTCGTCAAAGCGCCATACTTCGGCTGCTGCCCATGACATGCAAGAGATACGGATTTGAAATGTTGATCCAAAGTCAATACAGGGAGAAGTGTAGTCAAGTGGCCCTCCTAAAGCAATATTGCCAATTTGTATCATTTCACCTGGTGATTCAGTCAAAGCACATGTAGTACCAGGAACGTCAGTCCAGCCGCCTCCATCCAAATTATATTCTAGTTTTACCCAATCAATACAGATAGTTCCTGATAAACCAGGACAATCTGCGCAATCTTCCATGTCGCTCAACTCAGTGATCACAAAAGAAATGTTTAATCCAGTGCAGGCTGTAATATCAATATCTCCAGTTGTCCAAGTGGCACCAGGGCTATTTGTATCCCTAGCTTCTAATTTGCCGGCATTAACTTTGAAATAATCTGTTATGGCAACGGAACCAGGACAAGTTGTTGTCCATGTTGTTGGGCCAATTGCATCAGAACCTGTAATTGCATCATCCGCCTCGTCAAAACCTTCAGAAAACACAGTTTGACCATAACTTGTCAATGTAAGTAGTGTTAGGAAGAGTAGTGTTGTGATTTTCATTGTAATGGCAATTCGCATACGAATTTAGCCATTTTTTAGTCGCAAGGCAACAGTCACTCAATAATTTAACATAATGGTAATTTATTGAGTGACTTAAAACTAACCTTATTTAATTTTGCCTAAAATTTTTTCGATTTTCTTGAAATTTCCAGAGAAGCCTTTAGATTTAGCTTTTTTACTAACTTTTCTACTCACTACTTCAAATTCGATCAATTGACCTTGATTGTTAATTGAGGTGTTTTTAGGTAAGTATAAGCCAGAAGACTCTTCGTAATTATCAAATTTAATAATCGCTGTAGTTGGTTCATCTTTATCATCAGTACCATAGGTTTCACTGATCATAAGCATCCCTGTTTTAACATTGTAAAACTCTAAAATCATGGATTCATCATCAACAATTTTTATTTTATAATAGTCAATATTTTCAATAGTTGAAATGCCCATTAGTGTAACGGTAATGTCAGCATCATCTTTATAATAAATTTGACTAACAGGATAGTTTTGTTTCTTTTTATCTTCTAATTCTTCACCTTCGTAAACGGTCACCTGAGGTCCCATAACACTTCCGCCGTTTATGCCATTAAACCATTCTTTTTGCGTTTGATTGCCCATAGCGGTTTTTATTAAGATAAAAGAAGCAGTCTTATTGGTTGCTCCTTCAGCGCTATACATGCAAATGTCAGCGTTAAACGCTTTGAGTTCAGCTGTTGAAATGGTTTCAATTTGTTGCGCTGCTTTCAATTTGCTCGCAATTTCATCATCATTGGAAGCCATCAAGGTTTTCATATAGTAGTTCTTAAAAATGGTCTCGGCAGTAACTCCGCTTTCAACTTCCTTAAGTCGTTCTATATCTTCACCATAGTAGTTTTTATAGTCAACTTTCCCGTCTACATCAAAAACGGCCAATTTCTCGGCAATATCTTCACTACCAACTACAACTATGTTTAAGTTTTTAGGCGCTAAATATTCGGATGCTACAAGGATTAAGTCTTGTTTTGTTATGCGTTCTAATTTTTGCAAATAGGTAGCATAATAATCAGCAGGTAAATCGTAACGAATAGTGTTTAGTGCAAAGCGTGCAATTGTAAGCGGGTTTTCTAAAGAACGTGCAAATGCACCAGTCATTGATTTTTTCACAAGATCCAATTCTGAATCCAAAACCTCTGCGTCAGTAATTTTTACAATTTCAGCTAAAATTTGCACAATTGCGCTGTCAGTTACTTCATTTCTGAAACTACCGCCTGCCTTAAACGAGCCAATTAGTTCATTGCTTTTTATAGATGAATAACAGCCGTAAGTATAGGCTTTATCCTCCCTTAAATTCGATAATAAACGTGCTGAAAAACTTCCACCGCCTAAAATTTGATTCAGCAGTTTTAATTTAATTTCATCTTCGTGTCCAGGTGTTAATTCAATTGGATGTGTTATGTTAATCACACTTTGTACAGCACCAGGTTTGTTTACAAAATAAACGTTGTTTCCTTTTGCTTGAGGAACTGCAAAGTCAGTACTTTCTAAAGTTTCTCCTTTTTGCCAGGTTACAAAATACTCCTTGGCATATTGTTTAACTTCATCTTTTGTAATATCACCAATAATCACTAAATAAGCGTGGTTAGGAATGAAGTTCTTTTTATGAAATTCCTTAACATCTTCCAAACTAATATTATCTAAGGTTGTTTCGGTCATTACTTCGCCATATGGATGGTTGACACCGTAATTAACAACACCAGATACGTTCCTTGACATTGTTCCAGCATCAGACGCGATAGCAGCTAAACTAGATTCGTATTGTGCTTTTATTCGATCAAACTCATCTTGTGGAAAAGCAGGCCCCATTAGTATCTCATTAATTAAATGTAAAAGCTGCGGGGTATGTTTTTTCAGTGAAGATGCCGAAAACCCTCTAGAATTTGGAGCAAATGTGGCTCCCATATAATCGATTTTCTCATCAAAAATTGCTTTCGGTGTACGTTGTGTTCCTGAACCAAGTAATTCACCAAAAATGCTACTTACGCCAGAAATGTCACCTTCCATTTCAGAAGGGTAATCCACATAAAGTTGGAAAGATACTTTTGGAAGTTTATGGTTTTCAACCATTATGATTTTTAATCCATTTCCGAACGTTAAGGGTTCTGGGATTTCAATTTTGATTTCAGGATTAGGCTGTGCGTCTGGCACTACTGATCGATCTAATTGAGCAAATAAATTGCTGGATAGAATGATGGTAAGTATTAATATTAATTTTTTCATTTGTATTGTTTTAATTTTTTAACCGAATTAATTCCTAATGATTTTAATTATTCTCCTGTTGGTTTAGGTAAATAGTAAAGTACTACTCGGTTATTTGAATTAAAGTAGGTTTTGGCAACGCGCTTAATATCCGCCTTTGTTACAGCCATATATTTATCTAACTCTGTATTAATTAATTCTGTATCACCTTGGTAAACATAATAATCAGCTAATGATTCTGCAATACCAGCCATTGTTGAATTAGCGGAAACAAAATCACTTTCAATCATATTTCGCAATTTTTCAAGCTCTTGGTCAGATATTAATTCAGTTTGAATGAGTTTTACTTGTTCTTCAATCGCGCTTTCTAAATCCGCAGGATCAACTCCCATATTTGCAATCGCCAAATTAATTGCGATACCTGGGTCTTCAAGTGGGAAAGGGAATGAAACTGCCATCATTGCTTTTTGCTGATCCTGTACCACGTTTTTAACTAATCTAGAACTGTTTCCTTGCGCCAAAAGCATGGTCAACATCTCAACAGCATATTTATCCTTATGATTTAATTCAGGCGTTCTATAAGCTACAGCGACTGCGGCTAGTTGAATGTTGTCGTAAATCGTGTCGCGAATTTCTTTGGTTAATAAACCTTCTTTAATTGTAGGTCTTGGAATTGTGATCGGCTTTTCGCTTGCTTTTGGGAAATACTTTTCAATGAATTCTTCGGTAGACATTGGTCCTGTATAATCATTGTCGAAAAAAGCAGTTGCTGTAGTTTTTGCAGCAACTCTACCTTCATACTTTTTAATAAAGGCCGTTTTCGAAAGAAACTCACGATCGCGGTAAATGTTTAATTTATCGCCATTAGGAATAGATGCGAAATAAACATCAATCCACTTTTTTGCTTGATTCACGTCAATATCACCTGCAATTGAAAGTGTTACATTATGTGGAACATAAAAGGTTCTATAAAAATTCACGTAATCCGCTTCCTCTGCAGCATCTAAATCTTCCATGCTTCCAATAGGAATCCATTGGTAGGGATGTTTTTTATAAGCTCTTTTGAAGATCTCATACATAAATGAACCATAAGGTTGATTATCTATACGTTGTCTTTTTTCTTCTTTTACAACTTCGCGTTGTGTTTCAATTCCAATGTCTTCAACTTTGGCGTGTAATAAACGTTCTGATTCTAACCACAAACCCAATTCTAATTGGTTAGATGGTAATAATTCATAGTAGAACGTTCTGTCTTGTGAAGTATTCGCATTTAAAGTCCCACCAGCACCTTCTACAAATTTATCATATGTGTGTCTCTCAATATTGGTAGTTCCTTCAAACATAAGGTGTTCAAAAAAGTGTGCAAATCCAGTTCTGCCAACTTTTTCGTTTTTTGAACCCACTTTATACATCATAGTCACTGCTACAATTGGAGTTGTATGATCTTCGTGAAGAATGACATGGATGCCATTGTCCAAATCATATTCAGTATATTCCAACTTTTGTCGTTCTTGGGCCGAAGCTGTAATTGCGAGTAATCCAGCTATACTAAATAACCATGATTTTATTTTCATAATTTAAAATTTTATCGATAACAAAAATAGGGATGTTTTGTAATACATTATAGATTTGTTTGATAATAGGTTATTAATTAAGTTAAATGGTATGCGATATTTAGGGTTATTGGGGTTGTTGATGAGTAGTTTAATTGGTTTTTCTGGTGAAAACATTAGTGAAATGATGCGTAATTTTTATGCGGCATTGAATAAAGGTGATTCTACAGATATGGTAGATTATTTCCATCCCAATTGTCGGGTGAAACATGTGGGAGATAAGGATGTTTGGGATCTTCCTCTTTCAGAATTTTTTGGTGTTTGTCCCAAATTTAAAAGTGATTATTATTCTGAAGATATTAATCAGTTAAAAGTGCATGAGTTTGAAAGTGGCTTGGTCTATGCTGATGTTTATTTTGATTTTTATGTCGAAGGCACGTATTCGCATAGTGGTTTGGACCATTTTTGTTTAACCAAACGAGGAGGTGAGTTAAAAATAGAAAGCGTTTATAGTTCAGACTTTAATGATGGATTTCCTAAAAAAGATGATAAAACATCAATGGATGCTTATTTAAATAAATGGCATAAGGATGTTGCTGACTTTGATTATGATGCCTATTTCAACTTTATGTCGGAAGGTTTTATTTACTTAGGGACTGACCCAAGCGAACGCTGGACAAAATCGACCTTTTCTGATTTTTGTAAACCTTATTTTGAACGCAAATCAACTTGGGATTTTAAAACCAATTGGCGAAACTGGTATTTTTCTGATGATCAGAATATTGCATGGTTTGAAGAATCATTGGACACGCAAATGGAGGACTGTCGTGGAAGTGGTGTGCTGAAAAAAGTTAACGGGGAGTGGAAAATTGCACATTATAATTTAGCTGTTGTTATTGAGAATAAGAAAATGAAGAAGTTTCTCAAATTAAGACGGAAAAGATAATCGAACTCGGGTTTCAAATATTTATCTGCTGTTTTCTTTTCAACCTAAAACTTAATTCTATCTTTGGAGGACACTTAATTTTCTTGAGACAAGTCTATGTTAAAAATCGACATGCATACGCATATCCTTCCACCAGAAATGCCAAATTGGACGGAAAAATTTGGATATGGAAATTTTATTTGGTTAAAACAACAAAAGCCTGGCCTAGCTGATATGATGAAGGGGAATAATTATTTCCGGACCATAGAGGAGAATTGTTGGGACGCAGATGTGCGGATTGTTGATTATGAAAAATTTAACACGCAGGTGCAGGTAGTTTGTACCGTCCCTGTTATGTTCTCTTATTGGTCTAAGGGCAAAGATTGTTTAGAATTAAGTAGATTCCTAAATGATCATATAGCTGATTTGCAGGTGCGTTATCCTAAAAACTATGTTGGTTTAGGGACAATTCCAATGCAGGATGCAGACTTGGCGATTCAAGAATTACACCGTCTAAAGAATGAATTGAAAATTGATGGTATCCAAATTGGTTCAAACATCAATGATGTAAATTTAAGCGATCCTCAATTCTTTCCAATTTTTGAAGCCTGTGAAGAATTAGGCATAGCCATTATGATTCACCCGTGGGAAATGATGGGCTTTGATAGCATGGAAAAATATTGGTTGCCTTGGTTAGTTGGTATGCCTGCAGAGACATCAAGAGCAATGGCTTCATTAATTTTTGGAGGTATTTTAGAAAGATTGCCGAATTTAAGAGTTTTGGCTTCACACGCGGGCGGCTCATTTATTCCGACCATTGGTAGAATTGAGCATGGCTTTAATTGCAGACCCGATTTGGTAGCGGTGGACAACAAAGTGAATCCACGTGAATATTTAGGCAAATTTTGGACGGATTGTATTACACATGACATTGATTTATTGAAATATATATTAAAGGTTCAAGGTTCTAATAAAGTTTGTTTGGGTACGGATTATCCCTTTCCATTAGGCGATTTAGAAATAGGGAAATTTATTGAAGACAGCGATATTTCACCTGCAGACGTAGAAAATATTTTTTGCAATTCAATTCTTTCTTGGTTGGACATCAGTAAGGAGCGGTTTTTATAAATTCCTTTTAATCACCGAACTGTACGTTTTAATAAACGGTTAATAAATTGCGTTTTATATCAGTTTGTTTTATTTATCTTTATGGAAAACACTTTCCATGAAATTGAAAACAATCTTGTCCGTTTTTACAATCGGATTTTTTTCAATGTTGACCTATTCTCAAAGTGGGCATCATTGTTCTAGGGTTAAATCGCAAGGTCACGCTGATATGCGATCAGATCGTTTAAGCGATCATTATATTGATTTAACCAATAAATACAACGTTCATTTTTATAAATTAGATTTAAATATTGAGCGTACGTCAACCTATGTTAACGGTGTTGTGCAAATGCACGTCGAAGTATTATCACCAATTTTGGATTCCTTGGTTTTTGAATTGTGGGACGATTTATGGATTGATGATATTTTGCTCAATGGTACAACTGCACTGCCTTTTAGTAGAGAGGAGTCAGCAGTGATTGTTCCCGTAGATTATGTAATGGGAGATCATTTCTTCATTGAAGTAATTTACGAAGGTTCACCTCCATCAGGCGGCGGACCATTGGGTAATGGCGGAATGAATAATGATTCATCACCGTCATGGGGAAACCAAGCAACTTGGAGCTTGAGCGAACCATTTGCAGCCTATGAGTGGTTTCCGTGCAAACAATCGTTGACGGATAAAATTGATTCGGTATATACTTTTGTAACGACGGATGCAAGCAATATGGCAGGCTCAAACGGCTTATTGACCGACGTGGTTGATGTTGGTCCTGATAAAAAGAGATACGAGTGGAAAACGTACTATCCCATTGATTATTATTTAATATCAATTGCTGTGGCTGAATATGTGGAGTATACTATTTATGCCGAGCCAGATGGAGCAGTAGCGCCAATTATGGTACAAAATTTTATTTATAATAACCCTGCTTGTTTGCCTTATTTTGAGGATGACATTAATGAAACGGTAGATTATCTTGAGCTTTACTCGGAATTATATGGTCTTTATCCTTTTGCAAATGAAAAGTATGGACATTGCATGGCGCCATTAAGCGGTGGAATGGAACATCAAACCATGACAACCCAAGGTTATTTTGTGCCCTACTTAACAGCACATGAATTAGGTCACCAATGGTTTGGGGATAACGTTACATGTGCTTCTTGGTCAGACATTTGGTTAAACGAGGGCTTTGCGTCCTATTCAGAAGAGTTAATGTATGCTGAATATTACCCTGGACAAGAAGTCACTTCTATGAACGAGCGTCACTCGGATATTATGAGTGAGAATGGTGGTTCAGTTTGGGTGGAAGATTCACTTAATGTAAACAGAATATTTAGCGGTAGATTAACCTATGATAAAGGGGCAGCAATTATTCATACGTTGCGTTTTTTAATTGATAATGACGATCAGTTTTTTGAAACTTTACAAAACTACCAAACAACTTATGGCGGAGGGACAGCACAAACGGCAGATTTTAAAGCGATTGCTGAATCCATTTCAGGTAAAGACTTTACGGCATTCTTTAATGAATGGTATTATGGAGAAGGATTTCCGACTTACTTCGTAGAGTATTCCGTTGTTGATGGCGAATTAATTGTATTATTAGAGCAAGATGTTTCAATGGAAGGTGTTACGCCATTTTTCACCAATGATTTAGAAATTAGAGTACTGAATGATGAGGGAGATTATACAACCTTTCGTTTAACAGATATTGATGGCGAATTGTCTTACCATTCTTTCCCCTTTGAAGGAGAGGTTAATGCGATTGCGATCGATTCAGAAAATTGGATTATCAATGAGTACGGTGGAGTTACCGAAAACAATAATCTTTCTAGCTTAGTTGAGAACAACGTGGTGATTGAGATTTATCCAAATCCTACAAGCAACGAATTGCACATTAAAAATGGAATTGGAAATGAGGCCTATATGGTTTATGATGCTATTGGTAGAAATGTATTGAACGGTGCGTTAACTTCATCACAAATGATTGATGTTACCACGCTAAGTCCAGGACAATACGTTTTAAGAATTAATGGTGGACAAACTGCTTTTACGAAGAATTAATAAAGCTTACTTATAAATGTTTATTTATCCTCTGTTCGCCTATGGTGGACAGAGGATTTTTTTTTACATATTTTTAGCAGAATATAAATAGTACTATCTTGTTGCTATGTTCTGGATGATGGTCTTAATATTTTCTTTTATAGTATTGGCATTGATAACGAATTTTTATCAACGTCTTCGCTATAAAGACCAGTCTGATCGTTATCTGTTTGATGTTGAAAGTTTTGATTTAGCAGTATATCAAGGCGATCGTGAAAAAACATATCGATTTGGAAAGCGTTTGGTTTCTAATACGAATATTTCAATGACAGTTTTTAGGCGAGTGGAAGTAGAGGTGGATAAATTCGCAAGTGATTATCCCGAATTTAAAGAATTACAAAAGGAAATGTTGATGAAGAAACGACAATGGGTGATTGATTAAATTTTATATGATATGAGTTCAGTACTAGGGGCAGTTTTAGCAGTAACCATAATTATGGGAATTGCTTTTTATCTCAATTATCGCATGCGGTTGCGTAATAAAAGACATGCGGTAATTTACGAGTCTAATGTTTTAAAATTTGACCAAGCCGTACGTAGAAATGATTGGCCTGAGATGGAGAGAATTGGAAGGGACTTATTGTACAATACAAGTGTCACGTTAATTGTGGTCAATAAAATTGAGGCTAAGGCCGAAGAGATGGCTCATAACTATCCGGAGTTTGAAGTGTTGAAGAGTGAGGCAATGAATAAAAAATTAAGATGGAATGCTATTGACAATATTAATAACAGAAAACATTGGAGTTAAATTGCACATTCATAATCGCTAGTAAAAAATCCGCAAATAGAATGTAAGTAGCCAATATAAGTAGTTTAGGATATAAGAATCCATTTATTTAGCCAAGCAAGCATTCAAGATAAAACCATCACAGACATTAAAGTTTCCCCGAAAGTTGGGCGGTAATAAAAACCCCCTGTACGCCTTAGGCGGACAGGGGGTCTATTATATTATTTGCAGTGTAAACTTATTTTACACCGTGCATTAACTTTTTAATAATTGGTTGTACTATTACTGAAAGCACACCTAGCGCGACTGGAATAGCTGTTAAAATCCAGAAGAAATAGCTTAAACCATCTTTTTCTGCAACTTCTACACCAACTTCTCCAAAAATACCTGCGGCCTTCATACCAATAGCAACTGCTAAATACCAGATACCAAACATAAAGGCAATCATCTTGGGCGGTACTAATTTACTTACCTGAGATAATCCAACTGGAGAGATACATAGTTCGCCCAGTGTGTGGAAGAAGTAGACCAGAACTAACCAAATCATGCTTACAGAAGCTGTTTTGGCGCCAGGAGCAATTCCTGATGATCCAATAGCCACACAAGCCATACCTAATCCTAATAATACTAATCCAATACCATATTTTGTATTGGCTTCTGGATTGTATTTGCTCTCCCACCATTTTGAGAATAAAGGAGCAAAGGCAATAATAAATAAGGAGTTCAGAACACCAAACCATGATGCAGGAACTTCCGTATCTGGCTTTTGAAATTGATCAATTAACATCCAAATTGCAATGATCCAAATTATGACAAAACTTAATCCCAGAAAGACGTTACCTAACGGATATTTTTTGAATGTTTGTCCAAAAAGTTTGAATAGAACCCAAGTTATAATTCCTAAAGGAACAATTGTGATCAGTAAGTTTACGAATTTATAAATCATGGCAGAATCGCCAAGGAGCAACCTGTCTGTATAGTCTTGAGCAAATATTGTTAGTGTACTTGGTGCTTGTTCAAAGATTGCCCAAAAGAAGATTGTTAAAAAGGCGAAAAAGATAACCGCAATCATTTTATCTCGAATGACTCTAGTGTATTGCATGAGTCGATAAAAAGTAAGTATTAAAAAGAGCATTAGTGCGATTAGAATAACTAGGAGTGCACCCGATATTGGCCCAACACTAAAATCAAGTACATTGTATTCGTTATTTGATATTTTAGACATTGGGTCATTAAGGATCCAAATCAAACCTAACGCTGCACTAACAATGATGAAACCCTTTTGCCACATAGCGAAAGGTACTTTCTTCTCTCCGTCAGCTTCTGGCGCTCCAGCCACAGTTTTTGCTGGTTTTAAACCAATTTTCTTAAAGATATTTTGAGTAAACCAAAATTGTAATAAACCGAATAGCATGAAAACACCTGCTAAACCAAATCCAATACTCCAGCCAACAGTTTCTCCTAAATAACCACAAAGTAAAATACCTAAGAATGCCCCAGCATTTACACCCATATAAAAGATAGTATAAGCCCCATCCTTTTTAGCGGGATGCTCTTTATACATTTCTGAAATGATAGAGGTCATATTTGGTTTAAAGAATCCACTACCAAATACAAGTAGCGTTAAACCAAGATAAATTGAGGTTTGCGTTTCTAAAGCCATGGCTCCGTGACCTAATGTCATGAGTAAAGCTCCCCAAAGTACAGCTTTTCTGTATCCAATAATTTTATCGGCAAAATATCCGCCCAACATTGTGGAAAGATAAACCAGTGCGGTATACGATCCGAATAAAGCAAAAGCATTTTCTCTTGGCCATCCCCATCCGTCTTCCATTAAGGATGCGGTTAAGAACATAACCAATAAGGCTCGCATTCCATAATACGAAAATCGTTCCCACATTTCTGTGAAAAACAAAACAAATAATCCAGATGGATGGCCTAAAACTTTCGATTTAAAAAAGTCTGCAGTTTGATCTTCTGTTCCTTGCATATTCAGCTATTTCTATTTTTATATTAAATAATTTCTTTGTCGGCTAATTCAAAGCCTTCAGTTTCGTCGTGAATCGTTCCTTCGTTATCCTCGGCTCCGTGGGTTAAGCGTTTCAATGGTTTTAATAAAGCAATCACCAATAATCCGAAAATTACCGTAAAGATTAGTATTCCAATAAATATGGTGTATTCTCCAAGGTGTTCTGATTTTTCTCCTAAAATACCTGCAACTTTACCACCTAAACCAGTAGCAGCAAAATAAACCCCCATCATTAAGGATGCAAATTTAACTGGCGCTAGTTTTGTTATGAATGATAATGAAACTGGAGATGAACATAATTCACCAATTGTATGGAATAAATAAGCCATAATTAACCAGATCATAGAAGAGCTACCTGTCGCTTCATATTCACGAGCAGCAAAAACCATGAAAACAAATCCCATTCCCATAATTATAGTACCAATCGCCATTTTGAATAATGAAGAAGCTTCTTTTCCTTTTAATTTTCGTTTCGCCCAAATATTGGCAATCCAAACAGCAAACAATAGTATGAATCCAGCATTTAAACCTTGGAACATTGGAGTTGGGATTAACGTTCCAAATAACATTCTGTTCGTTTTTTCTTCTGTATAAACACTCATTAGTCCACCAGCTTGTTCAAAGGCACCCCAGAATACGATTACAATTAAAAAGGAGAGCAAGAGGACTAAAAAACGATCTTTCATTATTTGGTTTTCCAAACTTTTGTAGATCATCATCATCATTCCAGTAACTAATGATATGAAGATGAATAAGGCGCCATAGCCCCAGTGATCAACTCCTTTGAATGTGAACCCTGCATAAAGTGATAGTGCCAAAAGGACTCCAACAATACCTAAATGCATTGGAGATTTTGTAAGGTTAATAAATAATTGAAGTATCGAAATATCGTCTTTCTTTTGTTCAACAGTTGGCTTATTACCAACATGTTTGATGTATTTTTGACCGTAGATATAAACCAATAGTCCTAGAAGCATAGCAATTCCTGCCATTCCAAAACCTGCGTGCCATCCCCATTTTGCAACTACAAGTCCAATAAATGTAGTAGCGAGCAATGAACCAAGGTTAATACCAATATAAAAAATACTAAAGCCTTTATCTCTTCTAATATCTCCAGGTTTGTACAAACCGCCAACCATAGTTGAAATATTTGGTTTTAAGCAACCTACGCCGAGAATAATCAATCCTAATCCTGTGAAAAACGCCCAATCTTGTTCGATTGCCAATGTACCATGCCCCAGTACCAATATAGCTGCACCTAACATGACTGTTTTCTTTTGGCCTAGCCATTTATCCGCTAAAATTCCGCCAGGAATGGAGATTACATAAACTAACATAACATACCAACCATAGAGTTGATAGGCTTCTAATTTTGTCCATTCTAATCCAGGTCCATTAGGGTCGGTAGTTTGAGCAATCATGTAGATGACGAGTATCGCTCGCATCCCATAATAACTGAAACGCTCCCACATCTCAGTGAAAAATAAAACGTACAATCCAGCTGGATGTCCAAACAATGATTTTTCTTCTGAAGGTGATGTAATAGCGCTCATAAATATGTGATTACATTAAGCCTGTGAAATTAATTAAATTAACTTAAAAATAACAACCGTTCGTCATTTTAATTGGCAGTTTATAGTTAATCAGTTAAATATTAATCTTTAACGCAAATAATTCACCATTTATATAAAATTAACCGCAAGACCTAGAATTCGTGCTATCTTTGCGGGGCAAGAAATTTAAAAGCACATGAACTACATCAAATCAATCTTTATAATTACTGTTTTAGGACTCTTAATTACAAGTTGTACCGGAACGGAGAAAAGTGACACAGTTAATACAGATGCACCTTCTGACAGTACTACATCTGTAGTTGTTGATAAGCATTCGTATTCGAATGTTGCAGATATTAAAACAACGCATTTACATTTAGATCTTTTGGTAGATTTTGAAAGTAAAATGTTAAAAGGAAGTGTAGCGCACACAGTTGAGAACTTGACGGGTACGGCAACTATGATCTTTGATGCTCACAGTTTAGCGATTGAAAAAGTTGAATTGGATGATGGCGTTGCAACGACATTTGAGATAGGAGCATTTGACGAACTATTGGGGAATTCACTCTCAGTAGCGGTGCAACCAGAAACGAAATTGGTTACTATCTATTTTTCTACTGCTCCCGATTCTAAAGCTTTGCAATGGTTATCGCCACAACAAACAGCTGGTAAAAACGAACCTTACTTGTTTACACAAGGAGAGGCAGTGCTTACTAGAACATGGATGCCTTGTCAAGATACGCCTGGAAACAGAATTACTTATAGCGCTGATGTACAAGTTCCATCACAATTGATGGCTGTAATGAGTGCTGACAATCCAACAGAAAAAGATCCAGAAGGGAAATACCACTTTGAAATGAAAAACCCAATTCCTTGTTATTTGATTGCTTTGGCGGTGGGAGATTTGGAATTTGCAGCATTGGGTGATCGAACAGGAGTTTATGCTGAACCTTCAATGGTTGAGAAAAGTGTTTACGAATTTGCTGATGTTGAAAAAATGATTGAAGTGGCTGAGGGTTTATATGGCGAGTATAAATGGGGACGTTATGACATTATCGTTTTACCACCTTCATTTCCTTTTGGAGGAATGGAAAATCCAAAGTTAACTTTTGCAACACCAACAATTTTAGCGGGTGATCGTTCATTGGTTTCTCTAATTGCGCATGAGTTAGCGCATTCATGGTCGGGGAATTTAGTAACGAATGCCACATGGGATGACTTTTGGTTGAACGAAGGGTTTACCGTTTATTTTGAAAATAGAATTATGGAAGCGCTTTATGGTAAAGAGCATTCGGATATGTTGTTTTCGATTGAATATGAAGAAATGTTGAATGAAAATTCTGCCATTTTAGCCGGCGACCATCCAGATGATTCTAAATTGAAGTTGGATTTGATTGGGCGTGACCCTGATGACGGGATGACGGCAATTGCATATGTGAAAGGGGCATTATTTTTAATGACTTTGGAATCTGAAGTAGGTAGAGAGAAGTTTGATGTATTTATTAATAGTTATTTCGGTGATCATGAATTTCAGACTTTAACGACGGAAGATTTCGTTGCTTATTTGGACGAGAATTTATTGGTGCCTAATGAAAGTGATTTTGATGTTGATGCGTGGATTTACGGACAAGGCATTCCAGATAATGCGGTTGTTATAGAATCAGACCGATTTGATTTAGTAACTGTAGTTTCTGAAAAAGTTTCAAGTATGGAGGATGTAGCGAGTTTAGAAATTGATCAGGATGCTTGGACTACGCAAGAGTGGATGCATTTTATTCGACAAATTCCGGAAGCAACTACTGCTGATAAATTTGAATTGTTAGATGCTACTTTTGGATTTAAGAACTGCGGAAACTCAGAAATTATGGCTGAATGGTATATCGCTTCAATTAAGCATGGTTATGATGGCATTAATGCTGATATGGAATACTTTTTAATTAATGTTGGGCGACGAAAATTCCTTGAACCAATCTATACTGAATTGGCAAAAACTGATGATGGTTTAGCGTTGGGAAGAGCTATTTATGAAGAGGCGCGTCCGAATTACCACGCTATTTCATTTAACACGGTAGATGAAATATTAGGATGGGAAAGTTAGACGTGCATAATTAGAAAACGTTAGAATCGAATTTAATTCGTAATATTGCAAAGTCTTTTGCTTAAGCTTCGGCTTTTAATGAAAGAATTTATTTGGTTAGCCGCTGCGGCGGCTTATTAGAACTGCAACAAAGAACTTCCTGGTCCTTGTTGCAGTTTTTTTTTGATCAAACTCAGGTTCAAATTTCCCTTTATCAAGATTCTTAATCAAAATTGTAACGTTAAGTGTAACTTTGTGACTGATCTTGCGTCTCGAATAAAATACGCTGAACACATGAAAATAATTTTTACACTTTTAATCCTTTTTATAGGATATTCCAGTTTTAGTCAAAATGTGATAAAAGGGGTCGTAGTCGGGCCTTCAGGAAATGCAGTGCCGGGTGCAAGAATTTCGGTAGAAAAAACGACTTACGGCGTGCCATCAAGTAATAATGGGAGTTACTTTTTAGAAGTGCCAGAAACGGACACAGTTATTGTGAAATACAATATGATTGGGTTTGCGGAAAAAATTGATACGTTAATTTTTGCGTCAAAGGTCATTGAGCATAATGTTAAGCTTGAATATGAAGCTGTGGCTTTAGGAACAGTAGAAATTTATGCAGATGAACGGAATATTGTAAAAGAAGTTATTGGACATGTAATTGATAATAAAAAAAACATGCGCAATCAATATGAATCTTATCAGTGTGAAACCTATATCAAAACTAGTTTAGAGAAGGAAGAAAAAAACGGTTTCTTAAAAGCTGCGAGAGAATTGCAATCTGGTGGAAACCCGGATTCGCAAAGTGCATCTGCAGAATTGCGTCAAAAAATGAACTTTATAGAATCGAATTCTATTACGCGATTTAAACGCCGAAACACTTATAAAGAAACAATTGTTGCGCATAATGATTATGCCGAAAAAACGAATAGTTCTGTAGTGGTCTCCGCTGATTTTTCTGATCCTAATAGTATTATGCCTTCGCAGGTAATAGAATATAACCCGTATATCTTTTTTGAAAAAGTGGAGGATGGTGATTTTGATTTATATCAGAATTTAATTGAATTACCTAAGGTGGCTGCTAATCCGATTGTTTCTCCATTTGCTGCAAATGCCTTTCTAAATTATAAATATTCATTGAATAATATTTTTACTGAGAATGGCCAAAAAATTTATGACATTCAAGTAGAACCACGATTTAAAGAGGCTGCTTTGTTTTCTGGTAAGCTTTTTATTATTGATAGTTTATGGGTTGTTAAATCAATGGATTTATCGATTAATCCATCTGCTATGGGATTTTTTAAAGCCTTTAGAATTATTGAAGATTTTGAACAAATAGATGGCAAGTGGGTTGTTGAACGAAGAGAATTTACTTATACGATAAGTGATGGACAATATGTTGTAATGGGTAATACAAGAGTCAATCATACAGGTTATGAATTTGATTTGGACTTTGATAAAAAAACGTTTAAAAATGTAGTGATGGAATATGATCCTGAAGCGTTTGATAAAGACTCAACTTATTGGGCGGAAGTTAGACCGATTCAATTGAAGCCAGAAGAGTTGGCTTTTATTCATGAGCAGGATAGCATAACAAAATTATTTGAGAGCGACACGTATGTTGATAGTGTGAATGCCGATTATAATCGTCTTCGATTTTGGGATTTTATTTTAAGTGGAGTAGGGTTTAGAAATCGAGAGAAAAAGCAGGAGATTTATATTAATCCGCTTATTAATCAAGTACAACCGTTTGGAATAGGTGGTTATCGCCATAAGTTAGGCGGTTCTTATTCAAAAGAATTTGAAAACGCACAGGCCATTAGAGTAGACGGTTTCATTGATTATGGATTTAGAAATAGAGACGTTAAAGGGCAATTGGGTGTTGAATATACTTATTTACCAAAGCATTTTGGTAGTTTGAAAGTTTCGGGTGGAGATATTTATGATTTCGTAACTATGGAACAGTCTGTTACAAACTTTTTAAGCCGAGGAAACTATGTGCGCAAAACGTTTTTTGAGATTACGCAACGCTATGAGTTAGTTAACGGTTTATATGGTCGATTGACTTTTGATTATTCTACACGTCGAGACATTTCGAACATTGATAAAGCGCCTTGGGCGGAAAAGTTAGGAGAAGCATTGAACTGGCCTGAAATTGTACCTTATGATACTTATACGGTATCCATTTTTGAATTGGAACTGCTCTATCGATTTAAGCAAAAGTATATTTTGAAAGGGAATAAGAAAATTGTAATTGGAACACAATTTCCAGAGGTGCGGATGAAATTTAAAAAAGGTATACCTAATCTATTCAGTAGTGATGTCAATTTTAATTTTTTAGAAATTGGAGCATCAGACAAAGTTGATTTTGGTACGTTTGGTGATCTTAAATGGGATGTTGAAGCTGGAACGTTTTTTGGGAAAACAGCAAGTGAAGTGCAGTATATTGAGCAGAAGTTTTTCCGTGGGTCAGATTTGTTCTTCTTTTCACAGCCTTTGATGACCATGCAGTTGTTGGACTCAACTTTTAACACTACTCAACCTTATTTATCGGCTTTTGCTATCCATCATTTTAACGGCGCTATTATGGATAAAATTCCATTAATTAATAAGTTGAAATTACAATTGGTTGCTGGTGGTGCAGCTTTGTTCATTCAGGAGGCTGATTATGCTCATATTGAGTTTTATGCTGGAATTGAGCGTATTTTTAAAATCAAAAGACAATTGTTTAAGCTAAGTACTTTTTATGTTGTTAGATCGAACGGGGAGCCATCTGTTAATCTCAATTTTAAATTTGGATTTGACTTTTTCAACTCCTTTACCAATTCTTGGACTTATTGATCATTCAATTTTCTATTAATCCAATTGGATACTTGAATTGAGAGTTCAAAAAAATTGTTTTAAAAGTGTGATCTCATAGTTTTCTTCTTGTTCTTTCAATCGACCAATTTAACATTTTTTCTAATGTAGGAATTCATTCAAAAAATCTCCACTCCTGATAAGAACATGTCAGGGTAGTGTTTTTTGAATATCTCAATTACTTATTCAATACTGCTTGTGCCGTCTCATAATTCTTTCCTTGTTCTTTCAATCGACCAATTTAACACTTCTTCTTTTGTAAGAATTCATTCAAAAAAATCTCCACTCTTGACAAAAATATGTCTGGGTAGTGTTTTTTGAACATCTCGATTGTGTATTCAATACTGCTTGTGCTGTCGTATAATTTTTTTCTTGTTCTTTCAATCGACCAATTTAACACTTCTTCTTTTGTAGGAATGCATTCAAAAAAATCTCCACTCTTGATAAGAACATGTCAAGGTATTGGTTTTTGAATATCTCGATTGTGTATTCAATACTGCTTGTGCTGTCGTATAATTTTTTTCTTGTTCTTTCAATCGACCAATTTAACAC
>JBLHOW010000079.1:0-29184 GCA_047623705.1 Crocinitomix sp. | reverse complement strand
GTTAGAAGTGCCTAAGTCATAGTCATTTTCAACTATCATAGTTTTTCCAAAATCGGACACTTGAATAGGTTCAATTTCATCTATCTCTATTAAATGATCCAACGTTACATGATGTTCAATACCTATAAATGGTATCGACTCACCCGTTGGAATAATAACGCCCAATTTATTTCTTAGGACAAAATTTTGATCACCATTACTGAAATTCCAAACTTCTAAAGAATCGTCATAGATCTTAGTACGCTTCAATTCACCTAAATCAAAGGTATTTGTTTGAGATTGGACAATTTGAGGTTCCCTTTTCATTTCAATGATCCGCAAATTGGTATCATACTCAATAGTTTCGATTTGAACGCGTAGTTCTTGACCTGTATTTATTGATGCTCCATTAGTATCCACCAAAAAATTCACACTATCCTGTGTAAACTTATTTATGGTATAACCCTCTTCCGTATTTAAGAATACTTTTTTTGCTTCAGTATGCAAAGCAGGCATTTTTTCAGATTTATCAGGACTGCGATTACATCCAATTAATAAAACAATAAAAACACATGTGAAAAGGTAATCAAGAAAAACCCTATCTAATTTCATAAGTTTGTTTTGGTTGGCCTAAATTCAACCAAATAAATGAATTTTGCAATACCCAAAAAAGGGTACACGAAAATAAACCCCTGATAAACAACGCGCTAAACACATGTCGCAGCCCTGATTTCAATCAATCTTATTAAGGAAATACTGATTATAAGTGGCAATAAAAAGAAAGAATTGGCGTTTGACAATAAACTCACCCAATGAAATTAACCCTAATTATTACACTCATTTGTTGTCCGATTTTCATGAATGCACAGCATACTATAACTAAAAAGTTTGAGAATTCATTTTCAATTGGATATGGTTATGAATTGCGTTCTAAAAACGGATTCATGGATTTAAAATACAAACACCTGAAAGATAAGTGGATTTTTAGCGCTAGATTATTCAGGCATTCATTCGAAGAATCCGGTTCTTATAAATCTTATGCATTGTCTGACACAACAGATCTCGTTAGATCACAATTATTACAACATAAACGAACTAGTACTCATTTAGAATTGGGTTATCAAATTTCAAAACATATACACATTAGCGGCGGAATTATTCTAGGCGCAAACAATGTTACTAACACAATAGGAAACAGCATCTTCATTTGGGACAGCCTTAGTTATAACCGCGAATATAATTCGGAACTAACACAAGATTACGAATATGAGGTTCTTTCACCTGATTCGTATAATTCAAGCAGACATTTAGCGGCTGAAATGACACAAATCGTTTATGGTGCTGGCATGACTATAGAGTTTATCACACCAATTATAAAAAGGGTTGATATAGTCTTTCGGTATTCCCCAGAGATTGCGTTTTATAGCACTTTAAGCAGTCAAGCCATTTATGCTAGAGATAATGTTTATACATCACATTTACCCACACAGGCACGATTCAAGCATTTTGCATCTATTAATGCTCGTTTTAAATTTTAATTATGCGCTGCTATTTTTTAATACTAATTTCGATTATATTGATTCCAAGTGCTATTGGACAAGAAGAAACAAACGAATTCAAGAATGATATTTCGATTCAATATAGAAAAGATAAAAACAAATGGTTCAGTAAACACGACAGTTTTACTATCCAATACCGTCGATCTATTGCTAACCGATTTTTTGTAAAACTCGGTTATTCTAATTATGCACGCAATTTTATTGACGTTAACACTCAAGTTGAGTACGAATTGAACGATTCAACGCTTTTGGTGAGAAATCAATATGCCTACGGATCGGGTTTTCAATTCAAAGTAGGTGCTAATTACGCCGTTTCCAAGTATTTCAATATTGGCCTTGACTTTATAATTGGTAGTGGCGAACTTAACAGTTATACTATAGATGACGGATTTACTAGATATAACGGGAATCAAAAATGGCGTTATGATAATCAAGTAATTCTCGATTACCACTCTCTAGATAATTATAGTGGATATAACCCCGTATTGGAAGTCAAACAAAACGTAGTTGGATTTGGCTTAGATGGTGAATTCGTTTATCCTATTTGGGAAAGGTTTGAAGCTGGTTTGCGTTATACACATGAATTTCGCCATTTTCAAAACTCAACTCAGACTATTATTTATACAAAAGATAATCAATTTGAAACTGACATAGCCGATTATTGGTCAAACCGACACCTTACCTATTTAGTTTTGCGATTTAAGTTTTAATCGACAATTGTATAATTGGCATCCGTTACCAAATCAAAATGCATTGGCGCATCACCAATTGTATAATCAACAATGACATTATAACCAGCAATATTGGCCCAAATACTTCTTTTAAAATGAAGTAACACACGATTTGTCTGTTTAAAACCTTCTCTTTTAGAACTTAAAATCGATTGTTTTAATCTTAAATCTAACAATGCATTCTCCGCCCAATTCAAGGAGTCTTTATATTTATTTTTCCCGATAAGGATTGTTTTTTCGAGTGCCTGCTCATAGCCCAATTTTTTATAGGCCTTATCGTCAATCATCAACGAAAGTGTATCTAAATCTTGATCAATCAAGTTCAAATTCTTTTCAATAGTCGCTAACATTTCCTCCACCTCATCTGCATGAATTGTGTCAGCTACTACAACTTGAACGGAAATAGAATCATCTAAGAAAAAATAGGATTTCACATTTTCCAACAATAAATCCTCATTAGATTGCTTACTTGTTCCAGCACATGAAGCCAGTACAAAAAAACATCCTATAAGCGCTATACCAATTAATCGCAACATATCTTTTTTTTTTGCAAAGATAGCTGAATTCACGTTTTAACCTGATATCATTTAACACGTTTTTTCTGTTTCCGCACCCAGGCCAAGAATTTTCTGAATTCTATGCTCGATTTTAACCTCTTCAATGAGAAATATTTCTCGCCCAAAGTTTTATGATCGTAAAGTCTGTGAATTTTTTTATGACAATCTCTACACACCCAAATACCATAATGGTCGAGTTCTTTTTCGGTATGTAATTTTTGAATGGATGGTTTATTGTGAACCTTTTTTGGAACTAAATGGTGAAAGCTTAATTCAATTGATCGGCCGCAAGTATCACAGCAATCAGGTTTATTAGGCTTCATAAGTAGTCATAATTACCCCACCATTGAAGCTGCTTTGAGAATAATTCCTTTCATTAAGTTCTCTGCTGATTTCACCATAGCGTCCGCATCATAAAAACACTGTTGATACAGTTCGTCCTGTGTTCCGTGATGGATAAATTTATCTGGAATTCCCAAACGAACAACTTTAGCTGCATAGCTATGGTCTGCCATAAATTCTAGCACTGCTGATCCTAATCCACCCATTAAACAACCATCTTCAACCGTAATTACTTTATCAAACTTAGAAAACACTTCGTGCAACATTAATTCATCCAGCGGTTTAATGAAACGCATATCATAATGCGCAGCGGAAATTCCCTTTGCTTTTAGTTCTTCAATTGCCTTAGTTGTTTTATTTCCAATTGGACCAATGGTTAAGAAGGCCAATTCGCTTCCAGTTTTCACTTTTCTTCCTGTACCTACTTTAATCTCCTTCATTGGAGTTTTCCATTTCGGCATTACACCTTTTCCACGGGGGTAGCGGATAGAAAAAGGACCTTGATCCTTTAATTGTGCTGTATACATTAAATTTCTTAGTTCCGACTCGTCCATGGGAGAAGAAACCACCATATTTGGAATACAGCGCATATAAGCCATATCATATGCTCCGTGGTGCGTTGCCCCATCAGCGCCAACAAATCCACCGCGGTCCAAACAAAAGACCACGTTCAAGTTTTGCAAGGCTACATCATGTATAACCTGATCATAAGCACGTTGCATAAATGAGGAATATATATTGCAAAATGGCACTAAACCTTGCGTAGCCATTCCCGCAGAAACAGTTACTGCATGCTGCTCGGCAATTCCAACATCAAATGCACGCTCAGGCATTGCTTTCATCATTATATTTAATGAACAACCCGAAGGCATTGCTGGGGTCACCCCCATAATTTTATCATTTTTTTCTGCCAACTCAACAATGGTATGTCCAAAAACTTCTTGAAATTTTGGTGCTTGTGGTGAAGTTGGAATCACTTTAACAATTTCTCCAGTTTCTTTATTGAAAACGCCAGGAGCATGCCATTGTGTTGCATTTCCATCCTCAGCAGGTTTATATCCTTTACCTTTTGTTGTAATTACATGTAAGATTTTTGGGCCAGGAATATCTTTTAAATCCTGCATGATCTTTACTAAACCAATTGTATCGTGCCCATCAACTGGTCCAAAATATCTAAAGTTTAAAGATTCAAAATAATTACTATCGTTTAAAAGAGATCCTTTTAATGAATTACTAATTTTAGAAGCAATCGCTTGTGCATTTGGACCAAATTTTGAGATTTTACCCAAAAGGCTCCAAACCTCATCTTTTACTTTATTATAAGTATGCGAAGTGGTGATATCTGTCAAATATTCGCGCAATGCGCCAACATTTGGATCAATGGACATACAATTGTCATTTAATACAACTAATAAATTGGTATTGGTTGAACCACCATGATTTAAACCTTCAAAGGCCAATCCAGCAGTCATTGATCCGTCACCGATAACCGCAATATGTTGTTTATCTTCTTTTTTATATTCACTTGCAATGGCCATTCCTAATGCTCCAGAAATTGAAGTTGAAGAATGTCCTACACCAAATGTATCATATTCACTTTCACTTCTTTTTGGAAAACCACTAATGCCACCTTTAATTCGATTGGTGTGAAATTTTGCGCGGCGACCTGTCAAAATTTTATGTCCGTAAGCTTGATGACCAACATCCCAAACGAGCTGATCTACTGGCGTATTGAAAGCATAATGTATTGCAACAGTAAGTTCAACAACCCCAAGGCTTGCTCCAAAATGAGAATTACCAATTTCAGAAATTACATCTACGATATATTGACGTAATTCATCTGCTACTTGCGGTAGCTGATCAATCTCAAACTTCTCTCTTAAATCTTTCGGAAACTCTATTTGATTTAGGAAATCTCCGGCGGTATATTCTGACATACGAGCTTATTATCTTACAAATTTACGCATTCCTGTGCTATCCTTCATAAAAGGATAACGTTTTAAATTACAATGTGTTCAATGAATTTAACGTTTTTTAAGTAAAAAAATGGGATTCTAGATTAAAAACATGAACAATTGATTTATAAAAACCCCGTGTTTGTCGCAAATATTGAATACCATTTTGTCTGATCATAAACATTCAATTTTTTCTAAAAATTGCAGCAATCTTTAAAAAAAATTTTCAGCAAATGCTTAGGAGTGAGACTTATACAAGATTGACCTCCATCTTTTAGAATTACGAACAATAAAACTTTCCAACTTTTGAATAACCGAATCAACCTACCGTATAAATACCTATTTTTAAACAATGCCGTTAAAGAAAAATCTACGAAATAAATTCCGTAAATACGCTTAAAAAGGCGCTTTACCACTAGGTTTTACACAAAAAAAAGCGCTCTATAAAACAACTGCTTTCTCTAACACTTCTGCGATAAAACACTGACTTTCAATTAGATTTCTTATATTTACTTAAACCGATTTAAAATTTAAACAACTATGAAACAATTTTTACAATGGCGCGTCGCGCTTTTAATTTTATTTGGATTCAGCTTTTCTACAGCTTGGACACAAATAACAACATTTGCTTATACCGGAGGTATGCAAACCTATGTTGTACCTGGAGGTGTAACTTCAATTGCTGTCGAATTGGTAGCAGGTGGAGGAGGGAATGGCTTTCCAGTTGGAGGTCACACACCCGGAAACGGAAGTAGAGTAACGACTGAAATGACAGTTTCACCAGGTGAAACACTTTACATATTTGTAGGTCAAAGAGGAAATAATGGAGCTGATAATTCTGCCGGAATTGGCGGATATAACGGTGGTGGCACAAGTGGTACTGCATTTAGTTACTACGCAGGTGGTGGCGGTGGCGGTGCTTCTGATGTTCGTATCGGAGGAACCGGAACTGGTAATAGAGTTGCTGTTGCTGGCGCTGGTGGTGGTGCAGCATACAACTACGGATCAGGTGATAATGGTGGAAACGGTGGTGGCCTCGTAGGCGGTCATGGTTTATCTAACTTTTCGCCAAGCGCTCCAGGTGGAGGCGGTGGCACTCAAGTTGCTGGTGGTACTGCTGGAATATGGGGTGGATATACCCCAGGATCTCCTGGTGGAGCAGGATATGGTGGAAACGGCGGACCTGGCACTAGTGGTGCTGGCGGAGGCTCAGGATACTACGGCGGTGGCGGTGGTGGCTGGGGCGGCGGCGGTGGCGGAAGCGACTGGACCGACGCAGCAATCTGTACTCCTCATGCAAGCACAATTGGATTTAACGCTGGAAACGGAACAATTATCATTGAAGTACTTTGTACTGCTTTAGATTCTGACGTTTCAGCAATTGACGTTTGTGAAGGTGAAGACGTAACATTAAGTGCTGTATCCACTACTGGTGGAGTAGTATCATGGGATTTTGGAATCATTGATGGTGAGGCATTTACTCCACCACTTGGACTAAATACATATACGGCGACAAGTACGAGTGATGAAGATTGCTCATTTGTAATTGACATCATGGTAAACCCTACTCCTGTAGTAACATTATCGGTATCTTCTGAAGAATTATGTGAAGACGAATCTGTTACATTTTCTGGAGGCGGTGCAGATACATATACATATGATCCTGCTGACGTAACTGACGGTGTTAGTTATACTCCAGACGATTTAGGAACTGTTACATATACAGTTACAGGAGAAGCTGCTGGATGTTCGAATACGGCATCTATAGATGTAACTATGAATGCTGTTCCTGTAATTACTGGAACTGTTTCTGAAGACGAGCTTTGCGTTGGTGGAACAGTAATATTTGGATCATCAGGAGATGCTGATTATTATGATTGGGATCCAGCTGATATTGTTGACGGTGTACCTTATACTCCTGAAGCAGGTCCGTTTACTGCAACACTTACGGGAACGTTTGATGCTACAGGATGTGATACGGATTTTGAAGTAGACGTCAACGTATTACCTAGACCTTATATCAACGCAACATCAGGTGATGAGAATTACTGTGATGGTGAATTGGTTACCTTAGGAGCTGGTGGAGATGCTGATGTTATTTCTTGGGTTCCAACGGATCTTGATCCAGGAATTGGAACACATACTTATGTTTTAACAGGTACTTATGATGGTTCAGATTGTGAATCTGTTGACGAAGTTACAATTACTGTTCACGACAACCCTACGGTTTCAGCTTCTGCTGACTATCCAGATGTTTGTTTAGGACAAGATGTTACTTTAACTGGCGGTGGAGCTTCTACATATGTTTGGGATATGGACGTTATGGACGGTGAAGGCTTTGAGCCTGGAGCAGTTGGTACATATTCTTACACTGTTTGGGGTACTGACGTTAATGATTGTTCAGATGAAGCAACTATCACAGTTACTGTTGCTCCAGAAATTTCACTTTCTTATGTAGTGACGGATGAAATGATATTTGAAGATGGTGAAATCAACATGACGATAACAGGTGGAGTTGCACCTTTCGATATTGATTGGGACAATGATGGAGCAGGTGAGTTTGGTGATGATGAAGATATAGCTGGATTAGCAGATGCATTATATAATGTAGTTGTAAACGGTGCTTCTGGATGTTCTGAACAAGGCATGGCTATTTTAGGAACACAAGCTGGTGTTACTGAATTAAATGATGTAGCGTTGAATGTTTATCCGAATCCTACAACTGAATTTATTACAGTTGAATTTAAAGGAACATTTACTTACGAATTGACTGACATCAACGGTGCTATTATTATTGCACAAACAACTGCAACGGATAAAGAATTAATTTCTTTAGAGAACGTGGCAGACGGTGTTTATTTCGTAATGATCAAATCGAATGATACAATTCATACGGTTCAGGTTGTGAAGAAATAGTACAATTAAAAATTTTAAGAATGGTGTCTAGTTGTAACTAGGCGCCATTTTTTTTTGCTTGTAAATTTCCTATTCTCCCACTTTTTCTAATTGGGAATCATTCAATTAATATCGTAACTTACTGAGAATGGATTTTCCTTTTACTTCTCCAAACCACATGAAATGGATTTTTATCATCTTCACTCTACTATTGTTTAGTTGTAGAAAAGATCCAACTGTTGGTTACGTTAAATACCAACCTGCTAAATGCAACGACACGATATATTATGATGCAGAAATTCGAACTGAAATTATAGATAAATCTTGTAACATTTCTGGTTGCCATGATGCAAGCGCAACTGGAGGATTAAGTTATACCAACCATGCAGAAGTTTCTGCTATGACGCATCCAATGTACCTCACCATAATACATGATACGGCTGTTTCTCCAATGCCCTACCCAAATGAGCGATTGCCTGATAGTCTATTAAACAAATTTTATTGTTGGATTCAACAAGGCAGGCTAAATAATTAAGTGATTTATCATGTTTAAAATTCGCCCGTTAGCCTTTTAAAGGATAACAGCACTATTCAGGACTCCAATATTGAAATAAAATAAAGCATCAAGTCTTAGCTAAAACTTTAATATTTGTTGAATTAATTATTTTAAGAGCACAGTTCTCTATCCTTATGGTAGTCAAATCAATTTCCCTCATTCTCTTTTTAATCTTGGTCAATCAGTTTTGCTTTGGCCAAGATAAACTAGACGCCAACGATCAAGAGGAAATTTCAACGCAATCAATTATTGAAGCTGCCACTGCGCCAGAAATTTTAAGATTTTATTATAATAGCTCAATCAAAAAATCACAAATTGACAGTGTCATGTCTCAAAATTCAAAGAGATTAAAACATACTTTGCCCAGAGTCCATTTCCAACACGAATTAGCGCGCGTTCTTTTCTACGAAGATTTAGGTAAAAAAGATCAGTTAATCCCCATAATATATGCCCTAAAGACCTCCCCTTTATTGAGCAATGATTTCGCCTTAGAAGCTTCATTCCAAACTTTAACAGGCATTATATGTTACAATATGCAACGCTCAGTTGAAGCCCGTGATCATTACAAAAAAGGACTGAATGCCTATAATAAACTTTCAGATTCAACTGGAATAAAAGGAAGTATAATTAACATAGGCAATACTTATTTTATGGAGGAAAATTTTGACTCTGCCATATTCTATTTTCAAAACGCACTTTTATTATCAGACGCTGGTATTAAGCAATTCGATCACAATATCAAAAACAATTTAGCGACTGTTTATCAAAACATTGGTCGCTATGAGGAAGCAAGGCTTATTTATACGGACCTTATCAATGATACAATAAAACAGGAAGACGGCTACTCCAATTCTACTACCCTTATCAACCTTGGATTAGTTTATCAAAAACAGAACCGTCATGAAGAAGCAATTAATATAATTAATGCTTCTCTTATAAATTGGCCGAAGAACAGGTCATCCTCATCCAAATTCAACGCCTATTCCAGCCTCGGACAATCTTATTATCACAATAGTGAATTCAAATTAGCTTACCAAGCTATGTCTACGAGCGATAGTCTTAGGGAAATTGAAGACAAAATTGGTGCAAATCGTATGATGGATGAATTTAATCTTAAATATGAATCGGCCTTATTTGAGAAAAAAGAAGTTTTATCATTGGAGAATGCGAAAAATGAACAAAAATTAAAAGAATTGTATCAAGCATTCCTAATCCTAACCGCTTTATTACTTGCGCTAATCATATTTCTTTATGCAAAAAAGAATCAGAAAAACGCCTTGCTGGCTAAAAAGAATTTCGAACTAACTGAATCAAAGAAAAAAGTAAATGACAATGTAAAACAGGCATCTCCGGAATTAATAATGAAGTTAGAAGAACTTTTCATCAACAAAAAGACCTTTTGCCGACCAGATATTAATTTAGATAAACTGGCAAAATTGTTAAAAACAAATCGCACCTATTTATCTGAAAGTATTAACACCCACTTTGGCATTTCTTTTAGTGTTTTGATCAATAAACTTAGAATACAAGAAGCACGAGAACTTTTAATAAGCAAAAAATTTGATCATTATAGTATAGAAGGGGTTGCACAAACTGTTGGATACAAAAGTATCTCATCTTTTAATACAACATTCAAAAAAGAAACGGGAATTACACCTTCATATTTCAGAAAGATGAACCAAGTAGCTTAACAAATCAAGTTTTTTAAAACTGCTTCAGAAAACTAAATAAATCATTGTATAACAAATAGATAAAGCACTAATTAGCACTTACAGATTTATCAATTCGATAAATAAATACTTGTTTTTCATAGCATAGTCAACGTAGATTTGTACAAAATTATTCTGTGCAGTTCTAATAAAACTATTTGTTATGAAATCAAAAACATTCATCTATCGTTACTCCATCTTTACATTAATTTTATTCTTTATACTTCCTTTTTTTGTTTCTAATTCTTATGGACAAGAGCATTGCAAAGAAGTCATAGGTTATTATCCAGGTTGGCAATGGTATGATCGTGACAAACTCGTCAATCCAGAGACAATTGATTATTCAAAATATACGATTATTAATTATGCTTTTCTTTATCCATTAGAGGACGGCACCATTACAATTACTGATCCATGGGGTGATAAGAATATTTTATTGGGGGATATTAATTGGGGCTTAGCACCAGTAGGTTACGATTCTGAATTCGATTTAGGAAACCCAGCATATCATCATCCGAATACTTCGCTGATTCATTATGCTCATTTAAACAGTGTCCCAGTCATGATATCAATTGGTGGATGGACATTATCCAATGATTTTGCAGCAATAGCAGCAGATCCCACTAAACGGAGCAATTTGGCTCACTCATGCAACGAATTGGTGCGCATTTATAATATAGATGGTATTGATATTGATTGGGAATATCCTGGTTTTGTTGATCATGGCGGGACACCAGATGATATTTATAATTACACACTACTGTTACAAGAAATTAGGGACTCACTAGATGTTGTGGAAGACGAATTCTCAAAAAACGTAATGCTAACCGCAGCATTTGGTGCAGCTCCCGATAAAATGGATGATATTGAATGGGATCAAATGGTTGAAATATTGGATTACATTAATTTAATGACTTATGACTTTTTTGGGGCATTCAGCGCTGAAACTAATCACAATTCTCCCTTATTTACACCAGAATCTGGAGACCCAACTTTTAACTGTAACAGTGCCATTGAACGGCTAATAAATGATCACAATGTACCAGCAGAGATGATAAATTTGGGAGTTGCATTTTATGGAAGATCGGCAAAGACAGTTGGAGCACCTATACTTCATGGTCCAACAACTGGAGAATCTGACATTATAACTTTCGCCATGGACGAAGGAAGCCCTCTTTATTATAATATCCTTCAAAAAATGGACTTATTTGACATTGAATGGGATGCTCTTGCACAAGTACCATACTTACTTGGAAAGGCTGAACTGAATACATTTCTCTCGTATGATGACGAAGAGTCGATTGGAATTAAAGGACAATACATAGTAGACAAAGGATTAGCTGGAGCCATTATTTGGGAAATAACTGGAGATTATATAGAAACACTTCCAGGGTCAGGTGTCATTGCTAGCACGCCGCTGGCTGATACTTTAAAATTAGCCTTATGCCATGCCCCTTCAGAAGAAGATGATGATGATGATGACGCCGACGGAATAGTCGAAAGTCAATTTTCATCAGGACTAAAGATTTATCCAAATCCTGTGAGCAATGAATTGTTTATTCAAGCCGAAAATGACTTACAAATAGATGCTATTCAGATTCTCACCATTGAAGGGAAAGAACTAATGAACCTTAATGAATCCTCTGCTTCGCTAAATGTTTCAATGTTTGAACCAGGGGTGTATATTATTAAAATCAATACAAACAAAGGCGTTATTAATCAGAAATTTATTAAACATTAAACACCATGAATCTAATTCAATATATAATTTTAGCACTCTTCTTATTAAAAGGCTTAATTACATGCGCACAAGAAGAAGTAACAATCACCATAGCCTACCCAGATGACGAGAGTTATTTTATTTATTCCATTCCTCCAACTGACGAAAATGCGCGTTTTGGTGGTATGTACTATTTCAAAGTTGAAAACACTGGAAGTGTTGCCTTAGAGAATTGGAAAATTAACACCTTATGGAAAGGTTTAAATAGCACTTGGGGTGTTGTTGAAAAAACAGTCATCAACCCAGGAACTGGAGAAATTCAATTAAATGGACCCGTTTGGGATCTCAACTTGAATGTGGGTGAAGATTTTGTTTTAAGCGGAGAATGGTTAACCACATCCAGCATTGAAGATTGGATTGAATATTTGCCCAGAGCAATCACTATGGATGCAGATACTGGACCAGTAAGCATAATCTATAATACAGAAGGAGAATTAACAGGACCTGATTTTAGCGCTCAAAAGGTAAAACCTTTAGATAGCGATTTAAAGACCTTTGAGGATCTCAAAATCGTAGCCTATTTCCCCATATTTGATGCAGAAAATGCTTGGTGTTCTTTACAAAGATATGGTCAAAATATTGACCAACTTCGAGTGCAATTATATTCCATTAATCCAGAAGGCCAATTGAGAGCTGGACAAGATTTACCTGACGGAGTAGATCCGATTGAAGAAATCCATTACTGGTACGATTATATTACCGACTTAGGAGTGGTAGAATATTGTTCGACGCACGACATTGAATTAATCCCAGTTGTTTTCAACTATAATCCTGAGATAGGAGACTTTGATCAAATGGCTGTTCACTCAATGATGCTTGATCCTACGTTAAAAGATAATCACATAGCAGATATCATCTCTGTTTTAGAAGATAAAAGTACTTACGCAGGTATAGATGTTGACTATGAAAGCTTAATGGCTTCAGACAAGGATAATTATTCCACATTTATGGAAGATCTAGCAGACGCAGTGCATGAAACTGGAAAAATAATCACCACAGCAGTTCATACAAAGGTTGGCCCTGGCACCTGGTATGGACCTCAAGCGCAAGATTATGAAAGAATTGGAAATGCTGTAGACGAAATATTATTTATGACCTATGATTTACATTGGGCAACTTCTCCTACCTATGCTGATCCTCCTCCAACTGCAGGCTGCCAGTCTACACCAGATTGGATGAATGATGTGGCTTGTTTTGCAATTTCGGAAATAGATGACCCTTCTAAAATTCAATTGGGATTACCATTTTATGGTTACCGTTGGAAAAGTTTGTTTGAAGAACATACATTAGATGATCCCGGGGTAGGACTGACTTATAAAGAAGCACTCGCATTAATTAATCATTATGACATTAATCCTGAATTGATCAATCGCGAAGATAATGGGAATGAACCTTTCTTCAATGTGTTGATTGATGGCATTGAATGGACGTGTTACTATCAAGATGGTGCTTCATTAAACTATAAATTAACAGCATTAGACGAGCATGATTTACGCGACTATATTGGAGGAATTGGCATTTGGCGTTTAGGCGGAGAAAATGATGCCATGTGGAATGCTATTACAATGAATGTAAAAGGGAATGCACCAATAATCAATTCAGAATTTGATTGCACTGGATTTACAGAGCTTCCTGATATCGCTGACAACATACAGATTGAATTATTTCCTAATCCAGCGACAGATGAGCTACATTTAATTGTACCAGAAATTATAATAATCACTTCTTATTCAATAATTGATATTTCGGGTAAAACAGTCTTTTACTCCAACAGCTTTAACTCAACAATCGCAATCGAGCACCTTGAAAAAGGTTCTTACGTTCTTCGATTAAAGGTGGGTAGTAGCACCTTCGTCAACAAAACGTTTTTAAAAAGTTAGATTTAAATTAATTAACAGATGTTGAGTTAAAAATGAAAACCGTTGGTTTTCATGCAACCCAAAAGCCCAGTCCGCTTAGGCGGGTCTGGGCTTTTAAATTTAGTTGGAAGTTTTTAATATTTTCATTAATTCAAGGAGTGTTATATAAAATGAATTCTTTGTCATTTTAGACTTCAACCAAGCATAATAACTCACCGCTTGCAAATCTTCCTGCTCAACTTCAATCCAATCAAATGAGGATTCTACGCGATTTAAAAACTCTTCCGTATCAATAATTAAGGGGTTCTTTATAATTCGTTTAATAAGTCCTAAAAATACTGAAATACGTTTATACTTATCCGTTTGTAATAAGTCTTTATGAATTCTTTCTATAGACAGAATCCGATCTAAAGCAATTTCTGTTCTCCCCAATTCATATTGATAAATCACATCAATCATATTTTTTTTGATGCGCCACTCAACTCCCATATTTTTTTCAAACCAATTGTCGGTTCGACCCATTTTGATTAATTGTTGATTAGCCTTTTTATATTCCTCTATTTGAAAATAATAGATGGATAAATTTAATTGAGCATTAAATTCATGTTCTGTCAATAACAGTTTAGAAGGGTTCATTTCTTCCAAAATCTCAATTGATTTTAGAACATTACCACGCAAATTTTCACAAGCGGCCAACAGCATGCGGTACTTTACATTAAAGCGGTTAAAGATCCCCTTGCCCACCTGTGTCAAATAGGTTTGCATTTTCTCTAAATACTGTATTGCTTCGGTAAATTTCTTATTGCGATATAAAGTATGACTTACAATATAAAGGATGTTAAGGCGGTTTGTCGGGCGGCTATCAAAATAGCCAGAATCAGAAATTTTGTTGTAATTATTAATCACATATTCTTCAAAGGAATAAAACTCTTTGTTGGCCAAAATAATTCCCCTAGCAATTAAAACAAAGTTATAGCGCAATTTAGGTCTCCGAAATAACGAATCTTTCATATCAAAAGTATTCAGCAATAAATCTAAAATTCGTTCGAGGTCCAGATCTTGTGCTTCAATTTTAACTTTTTCTAATTCTTGCCTTACGAAACTCCCAATAATTTTCAAATTTTGATCCTCTTGTGCCAATTCTGCCGTATGCTTTCGTTTTTTAACCAACTCTTTTAAACTTCCAATAACAAAACTGCCATCATAATTTGCAATTTGTAATTCATAAATGGATTGCAATTGCTGATTCAACTCAGCACGATTCGCTAAATTTTCGCTCTTCTTTAATTGCTTCCACGCTAACTTATCGAGGTTATTATTGAAAAGGTGACGCACTAAAATGAGGTTCTTACTTATTTCAGATTCAAGACTTTCATCATTGTCGATTTGCAATAAATAAATGAAGTCATTCAAATGTTTTACTAGCCGTTTCCGAACGCTATGATATGCGTTTCTATCTTCCTTGTTTTTTCCATACAAGGCCAGCAAAATTTCATCCTTTCCGTAAGCCTTTTCCTTGACAAAAAGGTTAAATAAATCCAAATCCATACGTGACGTTTTGAACCTATTCCGCTGGATGAATTGTCTAAATTCTTTTTGCTTATTATCGGAAAACGAATGAACTATTTGTTGCAAATCATCCATAAATAAAGTACGTTATTTTCATTCAATATACCGTAAATATTAGAATAATTGAAATATTAACTCTTTTTTAAAATACGTAAACCATAAAAATAGATTTTACTCTTCATTTAACCTAGGCTAAGTTTGTCCTATCAAAACAGAATAAAAAGACACAAAACTAACGCATATAAACTGAAGAAAAAATGAAAGATTTAAGCATAGTAATTCCTGCCTATAACGAAGCAAAAAGAATTGTACCTACCATTCAAAAATTTAACGCCTATTTGGCGAAAACACACTACAGTTACGAAATTATTGTGGCAGATGATGGCTCAACGGATGACACAATCAATGTGATAAAAAACTTGGAGATTGAAATTCCAGAATTAAGGTTAGTACGTTGCGAAACAAACAAGGGAAAAGGGCAAGCTGTGCGAATTGGAATGTTAGCCGGTGAAGGAAAAATACGGCTCTTTTCAGATGCTGATGGTGCAACGCCAATTGAAGAACTCCCGAATGTTTTAGCACCAATCGAAAATAAAGAAGCTAAAATTTCTATTGGATCTCGTTATTTGGCGCAATCTAAAATTGCAAAATCACAACCATTTTATCGCCGAATTTGGAGCAGACTGGCCAATTTATTTGTCCAACGTTTACTTTTACCTGGAATAGTTGATCCAAATTGCGGTTTTAAAGCTTTTGACGGTAAAACTGCTCAATTTCTATTCGCCCAATGCACTGTAAATGAGTGGTCTTTTGATTTAGAAGTACTTGCTTTAGCAAGAAAACATGATCTTACTATTTCCCAAATTCCAGTTAAATGGGTTCATGATGAGGCGAGTAAAGGAAAATTGCGACATTTACCGCAAGAGATTAAGAATTTATATACCATTCGTAAACGTTTAAACCTGAGCATTTAAACACTTTTTAAAATACGTTTTAAAACAGGCTAAACACTGATAAATAGGTAGTTAAAAATATTTATCAAACAATATAAAACACGTTTGCCAACTGTTTTACATAGTTGAACCAACACAAACCTGCTAAGTTTGACCTTAATAAACCGAGCGAATAGCGGCCAGCCGCCTAGCTCACAAACCTATTGCTATGGAAATTTTAATTATTTTAATTGTGGGCGTAGTCATTGCAGTTTTGCTGACAAGCTTTCGACAAGAAGTTAAAAAGAACATGCGTATCGTTAATAAAAACATTATTAACGTTCGAAAAGAATTGGATGCGATACGCGCAGGACAAAAACTGCAACCTGCAAATCCTGACGAAAAAGTGGAAGAAGCTGCTCCTAAACCAAAACTTAAACCTTTAGAAGTTTCTGGTCAACGTCTAGTTTCAAGCACAGCAGATCAAAAAGACGATACTGAAAAGCCTGCTGAAGAAACGAAAGTTGAACCAAAGGTGGAAGAACAGAAAGTTGCAGCTGAGAAAAAGCCGCCTGTAATTCAAAAACCAACTGAGCGTCCAAAACCTGTTGTCGAAGAAAAACGCGCAACGGAAGAAAAGCCTGCTGCACAAGCCGCGTTTGTTGCGCCAGCTAAAAAACCTATTAATCCAAGACATAAGGTCAAGCCAGAGCCGAAACCTAAACGCGATTTAGAAAAAGTAATTGGTGAAAACTGGTTAAACAAAATTGGTATTGCAATATTGGTAATTGGAATTGGCTTTTTTGTAAAATATGCTATTGATAAAAATTGGATTGGCGAAATTGGCCGTGTTGCAATTGGAGTTGGACTAGGTGGTATCTTAATTGGAATCGCTCACTTTTTACGCAAAAAATACCATGCATTTAGTTCTGTACTTATTGGTGGTGGAATAAGTGTACTTTATTATACAATCTCAATTGCCTACCACGACTATCATATATTTGATCAGAAGACGGCTTTTGGTATCATGGTACTAATTACTTTATTCTCTACCATCATGTCAATAATTTACGACCGTAAAGAATTGGCGATAATTGCCTTAATTGGCGGTTTCACCTCACCGTTCATGGTTCAAAATGGAGCTGGAAATTATGTCGTATTCTTTACCTATATCGCCATTATAAATTCTGGAATGTTAATATTAAGTTACTTCAAAAAATGGGATATACTTTCTAAGCTGGCCTTAGGGTTTACGGTATTGTTTTTTGGAGCGTGGATGATTACTACAAGCATGTATGAAATTGTTCCGGCTAAATGGGCCTTAATTTTTGCGGCCATTTTTTACCTGCAATTCTTAGGCATGAGTTTAATTTACAACTTGGTCCGTAAAGTAAAATTTACAGCTTGGGAATTTATTCAACTCACCAGTATAACAGCATTGTTTTATGGCGCCATGATGTATGTAATTCAAGCGAACAATTACCCAATTGGTATGGGTGAATTCACACTAATCATGAGTGGCTTCTATATCGGCTTGGCGCTATTCGTTCATTTAAGAAAAGGGGCAGACAAAGCATTGGTTTATCTTTTAATTGGTAAAGCAATTGCGTTTGTAACCTTGACCGGAGGATTGCTATTTGACGGAGACTATATGACACTATTCTGGGCAATTGAAGCCGTAGTAATTTTAGTACTTGGCCAACGTGCGAACATGAACATTTTGAAAAATGCATCAGCAATATTAACCGCTATTGCGGTGTTTGGATTAGGGCGTGATTGGTTTTTAACTTATGCTGAAAACCCAACAGCAATCACTCCGATATTTAACGGTACCTTTTTAACTAGTATATTCACTATTGGTACGTTGCTAGCAACATTCATTTTGCTGAAAAGGGAAAAAGACGAGGATACTGACATCTTTATTTTTGGGAAATCACAATACCATTTTGCTGTTGGAGCCTTAATTTTTGCGATTAGTTACTTAGGAATTCTATTTGAATTAACGCACCAATTAAGAAGTCTCAATTATAGAGAAGGCGCTATATTATTCTTATGGATTTATCACCTAGTGCTAGTCATTATTGGAAACTTAATTGCACGCACACGTAAATCCGATTTAATGGCGCAAATCTTCTTCTTTGTTGGTGTAGTTGGAACTTTCTTTTATTTGATTGTTGCGCAAACCAACAACTTTGAAATTTTGAAAGACATGATTAATGATCCAACTAGAAGCGTGTATTATTTCACTCACTTTGGATTATCGGCAGGAGTTATAGCCCTTTTATTAATCCTAAGAAAAACTGTGGGTCGCATTTTTGAAACGCAAGTAAATAGAGATTGGTTTTTAGCAGGATTAAGTGTCGTTGGTTTAGTAATTGCAACGGTTGAATTAGAACAAATTCTAGGTTCAATGTTTACACCTAGTTACGACTTTGAAACTGTATTACGTCATAGTAGAACAGAAGGATACACTATTTTATGGGGCGTCTATTCATTCTTATTAATGATTCGTGGAATGCAAAAGAAAAACCGAATTATGCGAATTTTAGCACTGGTTATGTTTAGTGCAACCTTGTTGAAACTGTTCATTTTCGATATTCAAAATATTTCAGAGGCAGGTAAGATTGTTGCCTTTATTTCATTAGGCGTATTGCTCTTAGTAATTTCATTCTTATACCAAAAACTAAAAGCAATTATTGTAGATGGCAAAGTAGAATAATTACGACAGTCGTATCATTTAGCGACTAACAAAATCATATAAACATTCATATAAAAGTTTGAGCGGGGAGTCTGTAAAAAGACCCCCTGCTTAAAATAAAACTGTCAAATTCAAACCAAAATTATGTTCTCAAACAAAGATAAAACTGCAGGAATCATCATCCTTATAATTACAACAATCAGCGTAGTTGCTTTCAACGGCTACAGCATCAAATCAGATCTGTTATCATGGTTTACACCTATTACTACCTTAATTGCTTTGTTGGGGTTTTTAATCTCACTCTGCTTCTTCTTTTTGGCCAATAGTCACTTTAAAAAAATACTGGAGCACCATCAAAACAGACTAATTGGTTGGCTTTGCATGGCTGTTTTTATTGGATTCAACTTAGCAGCTAACTATATAGGATTTGACGAATTAGCAAGAATCAAGCACTGGTAAAAACATATAGATGATGAATTTATATCAAAAATACACCTTACCACTTTTCATTGCCGTCACGTCCATTCAAAGTCTACTTTGGTGCTTAACGTTCAACGACAACGGAGTTTTTGGAGCAATAATTATCCTTGTTCAAATTGGGTTTTACTTGGCTTCATTGATTCCTTATGGAATCGGTATTTATTTTTTAAAAAAGCAGAATCAGGGAGGTACAATTTGGGGATGGATCTTATTTTCTCTTTTCATACTAATTAATTCATGCTTCATCTACCTTAATTTAATGAGTCTCATACATCCAAACGATTGGCCTTTTTAACAAAAAAATGAAAGAAATAACCGTTATATATGTCATTACGCTCACTGTAAACATCATCTTTCCATTCGTATTTTTAGATTGGGACATTTCGGATAAAGAAGGAGGATTAGTCCACTATATTTGGTTGACAATTGTTGTTCAACTCTTCGTTATTCTCTTCTCATTTATCGGCAAGAAGTTGGGCTTTCTTAAGTTTCTGCAAACCTGCACTCTAGTTATGTCCATTATCAACTTTTTGGGCTTAGTCTTCATTTTTATTTTACTCGACGATTTCAAAGGAGATTTAGCCCATCAATATGTCCTATTTATGCTTTTGCAGTTGGCCACATTCGCTCTATCGCTCTATCACACAAAACAAAAACAATTCTAAATCACAATGAAAAACATAACTAAAATCTACATTACCACCCTTGCTGTAAGTATTTTCTTACCCTTCATACTAATTGAAGATTTTGTTTTAGCAGAAAAAGAATTGTTCATGTATTACTATATCACAGTTGCAGTGTATTTGCTTACAATTATTTCCGCATTTATAAAAGAGGATAAAATTCGAAAGATTTCATTGACAATATTCAGCTTTTTCATAATACTATCTGCCGGCCTTCACACCCTTCTATCAGCAGTGGTATTGGTGATAGGAGTTGCGCGTTATTTAGATCATAGCAACTTATTTTTTCGTGTTTATTGTGATTTTTCAATTAGCACTTTGTATCATGGCCGCAAAGCACATTCGTTCTGAAAAAACTAAACCTCTTACATTTGAATCTACTGATATAATTGAATTTTAATCAATAATGACTAAAAAAGAACAATACCGCCTTTACTTCCTTGTTTTTTCAGGAGCATTGTACCAACTCATGTTATTCTTAATTCCGACCCAAGCAGGAATGGGAGAATTATTGGCAATGCTATTAGCTTCAATCACCCTGGGCATAGCATTATTGAGTGCTGTTCTTTACTTCATCCTTTTAAAAAGGACAACCTATGTTTTTGTGACGGAATTATTTTCAATGATTGCCGTTGGCTTGATTGTTCTGACCTTATTCACATTTCCTTATGCGTGAAATCAAAATAATTTAAACATTATTTAAAGCGTTTACGAACACTTCTAATTTCAATTTCCATTGCTCTCCTTTTTTATAGAAATAGAGACTTGGCCCATTATTTTCTATATTACATGCATAAGACTCCTCCATTGAAAGTGTCACAAGATCATCCAACCCGTCAAAGTTAATTTTCAGTTCTTTTTCTCGCTGAATTACCCAACTTCCAGAAATGCCTTTTTCATCACTTTCTTCAAAACGTCCTATTATTCGCCAACCTGCTTGATTGATTGAATCTTCCAACTCTTCATGATGCCAGAGTGCCATGATTCTTAGGGTTTCCCTTTTTTTAAATTAATTAAATGTATACTTCAAGCCCACAGCATTATCACTGATTTCCACCTTATCCCAAAAGCCTTCCAATTTATCTTTACGGTGTTTTGAATGTAAAAGAGCCGCCGCCAAATCAAAGGCAAATAAAAAGCCGCCTTGCATAACAAGTGAATTCCCCCATCCACGATAGCGGTGATAATTGTCTGCATCTAACAAGGCACGTTGCTTCAAGTAAAAACCGCCCGAAACGTAGAGCAAGTCCAATGCAGAATTGAACAAAAACACTTTTTCTTTTTTATTCTGCGTCTTCCAAGTATCTGCCAATGAAATTCCATTTGGATCCGTTTTTCTTGCTTTAAAATAGCTGGGCAATGCAAACGCCAAATTCACACCACTCCACATCACATTCATTTGGTGAAAATATTTGGCCTCGTTTTCAGTTGTTGCCCAACCAACAGTACTCACGCCTATATTTACTAAGGACCATGAACCTAAGCCGAGCATTAAATTTTGACTCAATTTTAGCCGTTCTTGATTGTAAGCATCCAAATTTTGTGAATGAGAATAAATGGGTAAAAGCAAAAATAAAATTAGAGTTAATCGCATGACAATCTCAATTTACCTAATAATCATCAATTTTGCCTAAATCATTGCCTTGTAAACTTCCACTTCTGGAATTACAAAAAGATCATCTTCAATGAAAAAACAGCGTCCAATTGGCCCCTAACGGTTATTGTATCATTCATAATTCTTAAAATCATGATTGTCTGACGCAAATACAATCGACATATTTAATTGCCTTCTATTTAAATGACCAATCGTAATCGCCCAAATCTTCTAAACAAGCAGTCAATAAATCAATCGATCCTTGAATATCGTCTTTATCAGCCATTTCAATAACTTGATGCAAGTGTCTTGTTGGAATAGAAACTGCGCCAGCAATAGAACCACCTTGTGTCATTCTTTGAATCCCTGCGGTATCAGTTCCTCCAGCAGTCAGTATCTCAGGTTGCCATTTAATTTCATTTTTATCTGCGGTTTGCTTCATGAAATCAACCATTCTATAGTCGCAAATCGTCATAGCATCCATAATTTTAATGGCTGTTCCTTCACCAAGGCGCGTGATTTTTTCATGTTCAGCAGCTCCGGGCAAATCAAATGCAATAGTCGTATCTAAACCAAATCCAAAATCAGGATTCACTTTTAAAGCGGACACATTTGCGCCACGAATCCCAACCTCTTCTTGCACAGTAAACACACCATACACATCATAAGGCACTTCTTTATCCTTCAAATTTCTTAAGGTTTCAATTAAAATAAAAACCGCTAAACGATTATCTAAAGATTTAGAATTAACACAGTTTCCCATTTGAATAAACTCACGTTCACGTGTAATTGGGTCACCAATTTTAATCACTGCTTCAACTTCATCTTTTGAAAGTCCTGTATCAATAAAATAATCTGATATTTTAGCAATTTTAGTTCTTTCCTCCGGCGTCATTACATGAATGGGTTTTGAAGCCATCACACCAATCACATCTTCCTTACCATGAATAATCACACGCTGTGCAGTCAATGTTTTTGGATCAAACCCTCCTAATGTATGAAAACGAATAAATCCTTTATCATCAATATGCGTCACAATGAAACCGATTTCGTCCATATGTGCACCAATCATTGCTCTTTTTCCTTCTTTCCCTCTTTTTATGGCGTAAACATTCCCCATATTATCCACCTCTACTTCATCCACTAAGGGCGCTACTTCCTTGATCACTAATTCACGAACTTTTTGTTCAAATCCAGGTGCACCTGGCGTTTTACATATTTTTGCTAATAAATCTATATTCATTTTTAATCTTTTTTAGGTTCTGAATTTTGGTTGGGTTCATTTGTTGTTGCTACACGATATCCAATCATGATTGGAAGACCTAATAAACAAACCACTAATAATAATATTCCTTTTACAGTTGGTCCATAGGAAACTAAACGATCCATGGAAACTCCCGCTGGCAATGCGCTTGAATCCAGCAAGGCTTTTAAGGAAAGATCAACCGAATAAGTAGTTGTTTCTTCGACAATTTCTGCCTCAAAAATGGCAGCATCATAGAAATAGAAAAACATTGTAAACAATAAAATAGCCCCCAATGAATAGAGTGCGATTTTTGTAGATTTTTTATTCATTAATTTGCTTTTTAAAATTTTGTAAACCTTCTTCAAGCCACAATTTATACAATATTGCCTCACTATGACTTCGGGCAGTTGCTATATTCGCTACTAGAGACTCATTTTTATGATTTAGAATGTCAAATATAGGTTGAGTTGCCATTCTATATCGCTCGGCTTCGTAATTCATCCAATATTCGCCATACGTTCTTACTGAGTCAGTATCCTTTAAGTTTGGTATCGCAGCGCGATCATCTACATAAACTGTTGCTATAATAAATTCATTTTTTAGGGTTAAATAAACAAGGGGATCAGGCCAGATATCCAATTCAGTACTATTATAACCGACAATATTTAACCCAGAGACATACAATAACACAGGCTTATTTTGGATGGCACTTTCTGCTAAAACCTTTTTAAAATCGGCATTCGACTGAACCCGGTATTCATCAAAATCCGAAATGTCATTTGCGTCATTCTCAAATTGTGATTGCTGATTATTTTCCTTTTTGAAATTTGTGAGGCCTTCATCAAGCCATTCTTTAAACAAGTCAGGTTGACCGTGTGATCTATAATTCGCAACGGTATCAACTAATGATTTGTTACGAAAATTTACAATATCATACATGGGCTGTGTTGAAACCCCGTATCGTTCTTGTTGATAATTCATCCATAAATCACCAACAGTTTCGTTTTCTTTATTTGCTTGCACCAACCTACTATCGGCAACTAATGAAACGATAATAAATTCGTCGTTTAATAAAGGATAAATTATTGGATTTGACCACACATTTGTTTCAAACTTTCGCGCATTAACTGCCGTTAAGGCTGTGAAATCCAAAAAAACTGGTTTATTTTCCTCGCGCGATTTACGCAAAATATTCCCAAAATCTTCAAAAGACTTGGGCTCGTATTTATTCAGGCTAGAAACCTTATAATCATACGACTCTTCAAGCTCGCTCATGGATTCTTGATCCATACTTGGAAGAGGGTTATTTTCAATCGTATTTATTTGCTCACTACAACCGAAAAGAATCCCGGTTGCAATGAAACAAATTAAATACTGTTTTAAGTTCATTTAAGAACTAGCAATACTCGTCAAAAGCCATTGCTAAATTTTCAGCAATCATTTCAGCTGATCTTCCTTCAATATGATGTCTTTCAATAAAGTGAACCAATGTTCCATCTTTAAACAAAGCGATTGATGGAGAAGATGGAGGGTAAGGCAGTGTATATTTTCTTGCCTGATTCACCGCTTCGCCATCTACACCTGCAAAAACTGTTACCATATTACTTGGTAATTTACTGTGTTTCGTTGATAAAATAACACCTGGACGCATAGTTCCTGCAGCACAGCCACAAACGGAATTAATAACGCATAAAGTTGTTCCTTCTGCACTTATTGCTCCATCAACAGCCTCTGGTGATTCTAAACTTGTAAATCCCGCTTCAACCAATTGGCCTTTCATGGGACTTGTTAATTCTACTGGATACATTCTTTTATATTTTTCTATTAATATTTATTCTTAAAACCGCAAAGACGAAAAATTGTTCAATTCGTTAATTGTCGACTTATAACAAAGTTGCAAATAATTTAGCGAAGTCTTTTTGTTTGTGAACAGAAATTCAATGAATTATGCGATTTCATACACCAATTGGACGCTTAACAAACAAAAGCCTTGCAAGATTATAAATGCCGTTATTTTTGAAATCGATCAATATTTACTTCTAAATCTAATTCGCCTCCATTAAATACATGATTCAGCAATTGATTTGAATAGTAAGGTGCAATCATCACTCCCTTAGCACCAAGCCCATTAAAAACTACGGCATTTTTTTGCGTAGGATGAATCCCAAGCAAAGGTCTGCGGTCTTTAACGTTTGGACGAATACCTGCTAAATGTTCAATAATTTTATAATCAAAATTCGTAAAAGCAGCTAATCTTTCCACTAAATTCTGCTTCCCTTCTTCAGTTGTTATTGGTTCGACTAGTTCCCAATTATAAGTGGCACCTACATTATATTTATTGCCTTCAATATGTGTGAGATACATATTTTTATTAAGCGTATGCAAAAATTCGAGATCTGAAGTTTCAATTATCAACGTTTCGCCATGCGTTGGTTTAAATGGTAAATCCGAAAAAAGTGGGTTTTGCTTGACTCCCATTCCTTCACAAAAGAAAAATCGAACGTCATCATTGATTGTATTGTAATCAAATAGGTTATCATAAAATTCGAAGCCCTTTTCTTGAAAAAATGCTTTTGAAAAATCCATAAATTTATTCGTATCCAGATTCCCAAATGTATTTACCTTACCAATTCCAAAAGGATAATTAACGAATTTTTTATCGGGTAATTCTTGCTCACTTGGTGTTGCCAAATAAGTGCTAAATCTGTCATCACCTTGCTTTGAATTCCAATTATTCTCTTCCTCTACAGAAGCAAAAACGCGATAAATATCTTTATTAGAAATCAATGACACACCTAACTCCTGCTCAATTCTTTGATAGAACTTTAGTGCTGCGGGCAATAATAGATCGGCATTCCAACTTTTAGTTAAGCGTTTAAAGACAATCGGGTTTACCATTCCTGCCGCAACACGAGTAGTATGATTTGATAAGGAATCAAAAACCGAAAACGTCCTATTTTCAAAATATAGCTGCCATGACAGTACCACGCCAGCTAATCCCCAACCAACAACTATATTTTTGCTTTTGCCGTTACTTTCCATTATTCATTGCTCCTTTATTGCGACCGCAAAGGTAACAATCTCAATAAAGCGGATTTTGTGTCTAGTTGGAAATACTACGTAATTTTCACATCAACCCTGCAGCTTCTATTTCATTCGTTGGAACATGAGGTACTGCTAGGGACTCTTTTAACAACAGTGAAGCAATCTCATCAGAAATGGCATAATTCGCCTCTTCATCCAGCCAAAAGAATTCTCCCCCAGGATTTGATTCTAAAAAAATGTATTCCCCTTCGGGTGTTAGAATGACATCACTGGCACCATAATTTAGATTACACACCTCATGAAAACGAAGCAAGTTCGCTTTTAAATCATTAGGGATACTGCATGATTCCCAGTCACCAATAGACTCTTGACCAACTTTTCTCCAATCAATTTTCCCATCTCTTTTTAATTGAGAATCGAGCGCCGCCGCAAAAACTTTTTTCCCAATAATTGTAATTCTTAGTTCTAATTTCTTCTCAATTTTCTCTTGAAATTTCATTGGACATAAACGTAATTGCGCTTCTAAATCCTCCAGATCATCCTCTCCAATTTCATTCGTGAAAACAACATTTTCTACGCCATCCTCATAGACACTAAACGCATGTTGCATTTTTGCAACCACACCTTTCGGGCAACTTTTTACAAAAGCCTTTACTTCTTCAAAATCATTTGAAATGCATGTTCTTGGAATTGTAAGTCCGCATTGATCAGCAATTCTCAGTTGTTTTTCTTTAATGCCTGATCGTTTATTTTCGGAATAGGAGTTTAACGTAAATAATTCATGCTCCAAATGACTTAACATTCCAATTAAGGTTGCTGTAGATTCGCCAATACTACTATTCAAGTATTTTTTTTCTATCACTTCTCCCAAACAACTCCCTAAATTATAAATCCTGCGATTCCACAAACTTATAAATTCAGTGGTAAGATTATGAATAGCTCCATTATTATCGATTAATCGTATCTCCCATTTACCCTTGTTAAACAATGTTGTTATTCTATAGTCAAGAGGATAACGATCAACATTTAATCGGATAGCTTGCGCTCCTCTTCGGGCAATTGCCTCCGAAACTTTTTCCACACAAAGATTATCTTGTGTATGTGTGATGATCAATACTTTATTTTTCATAATTTTCTATTCGATTTAATAATGATTTTGCAATAGAATCAGCAATGGGATAACCCAATTCTTTTTCTAACATTCCCCATTCTCCAGAAGGATTTACTTCGAGAAAAACATACTCACCATTCGGTTGACGGATCATGTCTATTGCCCCAAAGCTGAGTTCAAATCGTTTCATCAATTTATCAATTTTTTCAACCTCTGCGATTGGCAATTCGTAATGCGCCCAAAACGCCACATTCTTTTCGGAATATCTCCAATCTTGTTTCCCTTTATCAGATTTTGACGCATCTATTTTCCCCGTAAAACACTCACCGTTAACATATGCAATACGCAATTCATATGACTTTGGAATGTTATTTTGGAAAATCATTGGACAACATGAAAGTGTATCCTCTAATAATTCTAAATTTTCTTCAGAAATTTGTGTTGTTGGAAAAAATCGCTCTCCGGCACCCATAGAAAAACTTAAAGAATTCTGAAGTTTCGCGATTATATTACCGTCATGTTTTGAGTAAAATTGTTTAACATTTTCAAAATCACTCGTTAATATTGTTTCAGGCGTTAATAGGCCAACATCCTTAGCTTGGCAAAGCTGATCAAATTTATTCCCATCTACCTTCCTCCCTTTTGACAATACATTTATGCAAGGCGCCTGTTTTTCTAATAATTGAAAAAAGCTTGATAATGTTGTATTAATTTCTCTCCCTACATTATCCCTATAATCAGGATCTATTTCATCTAAAATTCTGGGTTGCCATATTTTTCTAAACCACACTCCAGAAACTTCTGAAAGCTTAAAGCGAAAAGCTTTAGAAGAAATAGTAACCTCGCTTCCATTATCATCCAACGTACTTACAATTGACAAATCTGTGAGGAATTCATCCGTATTGATTCGGATCGCTTTTATATTTTTTTGTAAAAAATAAGCCATGACACGATCAATCGTGTATAGATCATTACTATGTGTAATACACAATATCATAAATCAAATAAGAATAGTTGTAGGGTAAATTTTGTTGCGGCTTATTAATTTGGAAATAAAAAATGATTGAGCACTTGAAAACATGACCAATTAGTCTCGCTTCAAGTGCTCAAATAATTCATCAATAAATGCTAGATTTCATCCGAATCTGAAGGATACTTCATTGTCACATGCTCATCCGAATCTGACGGATATTTCATGGTTTGAACAAGGTCAAATGCTGGCTTGGTTATTTTCCCTCCTTTAAGATCTTTGTCTTCTTTCACTTGTTTTTCTAAGAATTTCGCGAAAAACGGTACTTGTTTTTGATTTTTCATATATTGATTTTTTGGATTAAACAATTACTTAAAATTACACATTTTTTCCTCCAAAACAAATAAAATTATATTCGAGCAGCTAGTGTAGCGACACTTACGGTGCAATTTTTAATTTTCAACAACTCTAAGATACATGCCTCTATTGTTGCACCAGTGGTCAAAACATCATCTACCAACAGTACATGCTTATTTTCCAACTGTTTACTTTGTTTTATTGTAAAAATTTGACGCACATTATCCCAGCGATCATATTTAGAAAATTTGGTTTGCGAAAGGTTATGAGAACTACGAACAAGACAGGTTTCATTGATGGGTATATTTGTTTTACGCGCAATGCCATCAGCAATTACACGACTTTGATTAAAACCTCTCAGTCTTTCTTTTTTAGGATGCAAAGGGACAGGTAAAATAGCTTGAATACTCTCTGGCTCAGAAATTACTTCGGCTAAAACTTCTCCAAAATATTGACCCAACTTCCTTTTATGCTTATATTTTAATAGATGTAAAAGCTTTTGAGTTTGATTACCACGTTGATAATTGAGTAAACTATAAATGTGTTGGACCTCGACCCGACCCCAAAATAGTTTCTC
>JBLHOW010000078.1:0-29670 GCA_047623705.1 Crocinitomix sp. | reverse complement strand
AATTATACAAGAAATAAATCAGTAAATTTGTTAACAAGATAGCATGATGAAATTAACTCTTTTTACACTTAACTTACACTGGTCAGCATAAACCGGTTTGGGGTGGTCAACATCACCGGTGTATCCAACAGACAGCAAAAGTGAATATCAGTGATAGCGCAGAAGGAAAAATAAATTTAAGCGGTTTAAAAATATATTTTCCCAAAAAATACCCCCATATAGGATTCCAGTATTGCCAAAATATCGAAAACTTTCCGGCTCCCAAAGAACGTTTTAACATATTGCTGAGGGAATGACTGTTACCTAAAGGCACACCGTTTCTTCTTTTTATGTAGTCAGATAATTTCAAATTTACTTTTTTTCAATATGTTGTTTTTAAATTAGATTGTTGTTTCAGTATTATTTCTGTTTGTATTTAAGGTTATAGAATATTTTCAAGTTCAAGCCAATGGAATAAGGGTATTCCTCGGCATTTTTATCGGGTACTATAGAGGATAAGTTTCTTCTAAAGAGCGGTTCAGCTGCTAGCGTTATTCGGTCAAATAATACATAATTCACCCCGAAACCTGCAATTAGAGAAAAGGTCATATTCTCGAAGGCAGTCGTGTTATTGTCAGCGCTTTCTTCTATATTGCCATTAGGAAATTGGACCAAAAGTGTGGACTTTCTGTCAAACAGAGAATTGTATGATACGCCCAAGGTTGCATAGCAGTTCAACTTGCCTATATCAAAGTTGAAGTTCGCTTTGATAGGAATTATGAATGAACGAAAAGTATACTTCGTTTTTGCTTTTATTGGGAAATCAGTATTTTCTGATACAAAATCCAAATTGCTGTACTTCGTTTTGAAACCAGAGCGAACAAACGAAACTCCATATTCCAAAGTCAATCTTTTCGTCAATCTAGTCTTTAAACTCAAGCCTGTTACAAATCCAAAATCTGCAACTTCGTTTTTATTCCTAAGGTCAGCAAACATCTTATTTTCTCCCTCATACTTCAGTTGTCGATAGCTTAAATTCGGCTCATAGCTCAAGCCAAAGGAAAAACGTTTAAATTGATTCTCCAATTCCTGTCCAAAACCCAGCGCAGGTAGAAAAACTAAAAAGAGTAGGCCGATTTGTTTCGATAAATTTTCCATTTTCATAATTTATTTAAGTAAGCTCTTAAAATCTCTATTCCTTGCTCATCCAATATTGTGGTTCCTGCTTTGGGCATTGCGCCAGTTTCCATTTTGTCAATAATATCCAATTTATATTCTGGAATTTTAGAATCAGATAATACTGTTTCATAAGAAAAGCGAGGCGTTTTATAATCAGCCAAGCCACCAGCCGTATGACAGTGTGCACAGTTCATTTCCAAATATGCCCGAGCTCTTTCTTCTTCTGAAAAATCTGCATTCGTAAAATCAGGTAAAGCTGAAAATGAAGAAGGTTCCATAGCATTTAGAACTCCTTCTTCATGGAGATATGAAAGTTGATTTTGGGTGACACCATCAACAGTAATATCGAAATTCAAATTTCTAGTTTTTGTTCCAATTGGAATAATCTCATCATTAGACTGATGACAAGCTATACATTCAGTATTACTTGGGATGTGATAAGTAATGACATTGGCAAGCCCATTATCATCTACCCAATTAACAGTTTGGTCAAAACCTGATGTTATAAGATTTGCATCAGTTTGTGATTCATTCCATTTATAGGTTCCTACCTTCCACTCATTATCAGATTTAATCAATAGTCTGGTTTCAATGATGTTTTTTCCTTTTGAAATGGCGCTTTTGTCATTATAAAAGTAGAATGTTTTTATAATTATGGTTCCTTCTGGAAAAATCATCAATCCGTCACCCAAAGTAACTATTTCAGTACCTACAGGGATTTTCACCAAACGTTGTTTCTCAGCATGATCTGTAAATAGAATTGAGGATAACTCGTACAATTTATAATCGGCCTCAGGAATGAGATCGGATGGATTTCCGGCATAAACGTTATAATCTGAAAGCTTTAGAGCCATTTCATTAGAATCGTATTTTTCTATATTATCCTTATTACAGGCTTGCAGTAATAAAACAATGCAAATCAAAATAAAGAGTGAACCGAAAGTGTGCTTAGTCATATCTTGTAGAATAAGGGTTATAATGAAAATTTAACTCCTAATGTTAGAAAGGGCAAAAAAAGAACTCTAGAAAGGTCAACATCTGCTGTTTCAATTTTTGCGGCATTGTCCCAAACTAATATAGGTGTAGCAATTGATGGTTGTAAATAAAGCCAATCCAATTTTTTAAACATAATCCATCTATAACCGATTTTTGGCATGGCATAAACACCTATAATGGTTTCTGTTGGACTTGTAGTATGATTCATCTGGTAGCCGTCAACACTTACTAAGGCTCCAAAATGGAAGCCTTTATGCTCTTCTTTTAAATAGTACTCAGTGTAAAATTCTAAGCCCCAGTTTTGAATGCTAAAATCTTCAGCCCCGTTCATGATGATATCTCTGCTTGCAGAAGTTAGAGTTGTATTAAACCCCATGAAACCTGCTCCCCAATGATTGTTTTCCAGCCCAATTGTTCCTCCATAACCTCCGAGTAATGGTTGTACTAAATCTAATTCGATATTAAGTTTAAGGTTATTTTCCTTTTGTCCAAATCCAATTAATGAAGTGAATGATAAAACTGTAATTAATGTTAACCTGAAGATGTTCATTTTTGCACCGTTTAAGTTGTTTGTTAATAAGGTTGATTTTAGTTTGTGTTGGTCAATTTTTGAATTGAAATTTATCGTTTTCATAATAGTCGTTTTTAAATTGTTTTTGTGATTAATTATGAGGCAAAGAAAGGGGATCAACAAGGACTGTGCGACCGATTGAACAGGGAAGCATAAAGTACTGGTCTTAAAACACAGGGAGTGAGGCTAATTATCTGATATAGATATTGTTGAGAGTATTGTTATTTTTTCAAAAATGTTTCCTAATGGATAGGGAAATGTAAGGTGTGCAGAAAATAACCGATTTCTAAAGACATTTTATTGGTTAGGCTGCCTTCATAAATTGAGTAGGCGTTTGTCCCGTATGTTTTTTAAAGATCAAATTAAAAGTACTCTTGGAATTGAACCCGCTGTCAAAAGCTAATGCTAACAAAGTATAATTTTCATTCGCTCTATCTTTCATTTTGTCTTTTACAAAATCCACTCGGTACTCATTGACAAAATCAAAGAAATTTTTATTCAAGTTTTCATTAATAACCTGAGATAAATGATTCGGTGAAATTTCTAAGGCAGTAGCCACATCTTTTAACGACAATTTAGCTTCTAAATAAGGAGCCTCTTCATCCATATATTGTAACAGTTGTTGCAAATAATTTTCGGAATCCTCCTTCTTTAAACCAGAGTTTTGGTACTGATTAGCAGTTGTTTTTTTTGGCTTTTCAGGTTTCGAAGATGGTGATTCAATAACAGGAGCAGAATATATAACTTGTTGTGTAATTCCAAAAAAACCATAAAAGAAAATAGCAATAGTCAATGAGCTAAAAATAATATCATCACTTGTTCGATATCCAATGAACTCTACATATTCACTTAAAACATTTGCTATAATTGCAATAATCCAAACCAAACTCATTATTCCCACAACATAGTTCAACCATTTTAAATCGATTTTTTCTGTGTACGAAAAATTCCTTCCAATATTCTTTTTATGTTTTTTCAAGAGGAACAAACTTGAAATCAAATAAATGGGACCTAAGTATATTCTAAACACACCAGCCCAGAAAAAAATTGAAGTAGGCTCGTTTTTAAGGGTGCAAACCAAATCGATTGGAGATGCCTCTGTTCTATGAGCAGCAAGCATTATGAATGCTGTGAAAATGATATAAGGAGAAATGGGAATAAGATACCTCCACTGCAAACGTTGAACCTTACTTGTGATTATGCTGACATAGATAAATACAAATGCACCTTCAAGCATTGGAAAGGCGACTGATAAAGCATCAAAAAACGGATAGTCAAAGAGAATTCCCGTCACATTCATATAATAGGAAAACAGATGTATCCCCATGAATATTAACCATATAGCCAGTAATTTATCCGCTAACATTTTGTTCTTCTTTGCAAGAACAAGAGTTGCTAAAAACACAGACTGAACAGATCCTATTATAAAAACAACTTCCATGGAAATATAAAGATAGTTTTATAAACTGATTTTTCTACTCGAAAAAGTAATTGAGTGTTACACGAAGAAACAACTAGTGTTTTATAGAAATTCAGGCGCTTTGAAGATCTACTCCAACAAAATTCTTTTTTACAGGTTCATAAATCGCAATCTTTTAATCACCCACATCCAATCGAAATTAATCTTCATCTTCTTTCCTTTTCGGTGTAATTCGCTTTTTCTTTTTTTCTCAGCAGAGCTATCAAATTTAGCCTTGTTCTTCATGTTTAATTCCACTAATTACTTAAAATCGATAGCCAATGTTAAATTGAAAGGCCAGATTAAAGCCAAGCTCGTCAAAAAGGTTTTTTGACGAAAAGTTATCATAAGGAATTTCAGATCTTTTGTTGTAAGTAAACAGACCGGCACTAAATATTCTTCGGTGAATACAATGCGTTTTTCCCTGAAACATCAGGTACAGATTGCGCACACTGTCACTCAGGCACAAACTTTGAGAATGATTTGTACATGAATAACGGTTTAGATAATGATGGCGCATTTACCGATTTAGGGTGTTATGATGTAACAGAAAATGACACCGATAAGGCAAAGTTTAAAGTAACCTCATTGCGTAACATAGCTATGACTGCACCGTGTATGCATGATGGACGTTTTAACACATTAGAAGAAGTGGTTAACCATTATAATAATGAAATAGAATCTTCTTCAACTCTTGATCCTGCTTTGGCGAGTACTATGGGAACAGGCTTAATGTTAGATGCAGGAGAAATTGAGAAAAACATGAAAGATTTACAAACTTCCTGCAAAGAAATTGTGAGACTTGCAAAGTCAGGTTTGAATTTACTTTCAGATACGCTGAACACCTATGAAAAGCTACGGTATAGCTAAAGCAGAAGTTCGTGAGTTCGACATTTCCCCAGAATTTCTATTTTGACGGAAAAAAATGTCGAACTCCAATTCTTAATAGAGTATTTGAGGTGATTGCCTATCTTGACAAGGCTTTGAAGGGAAATAAAAAGAAGATAACCGATTTAAAAAATCTGTTATCCCCTGCTGCGGACAGTGAGAGATTACCAACAGTGATCTCTTGGGGATAAAATAACACAAGTAAAATTAAGGCCACTTCGTTCTCTTTTTTTATTGTTTCCAACTCGATCGAACAAGTTCGTCGAATTGATTCCAACAAAAAAAGCCCTGCTAAAAGCAGGACTTTGATTTTGCTTTGCGGAGAGACAGGGATTAACTTCGTTGATCCCTTGCAGGTTATCCATTCAAAGCATAGAAACCAATGTTTTTTTTCAAAAATCATTTTGGTTTTTTTCCTGTTCTCAATTCGAAGTGAACTTCGATTGATTCCAATAAAAAAACCAAGTGCAATGCACTTGGTTTCCTTTTTGCGGAGAGAGGGGGACTGTTATCGAACCCTATTTTTGAGGATTTAAAGTTGTTGGAGGAGGTTTTTGGGCACGGAAAATTAAGGTAATTTCCAAAGCAAAATAGAATGCGAAAATAATTATCGCATCAATGTTGCAGTTAGCTATTTATTATTACTTTTGCATCAACGTTGCATTAAAACAATTTTTGTGTCAAAGTATTTTCTTCTATTCATTATCTTTCTTTCGGTGAGCAGCCATGCGCAGGAAAAAACATGTGATTTTGAAATTAAAGGAAAAATTGATTCTGAGGATAAAGATACATTGCGCTTTGTGAGTGTTGTTTTAATCAACTCCCAAAAAGGAGTATTACTTGCGCAAGATGGTACTTTTATAATTGAGGGTTTGTGCGCTGAAATGTATCTTTTAGAAATCAGACATTTAGGCAATGTTTTACTTCAAGACAGTATTTATATATCAGGCGACACAATTCTAAATTACAGGATAGACTCTAAAACAATTGGGCTGACGTCTGTTGACGTAATGGGGTCTTTTGAAGCACCAAGTACTTTTAAAAAGGAAACGATTTCAATTGATCAAATCGATAAATCAAAAGGCCTGCCATTAGGGGCAATGCTCGAAGAGGTTAATGGTGTGAGAATTCTACGAACTGGAAATTCAATTGCAAAACCAATGATTCATGGTCTTCATAGTAACCGTGTATTAATTTTAAATAACAGGATAAGACAAGAAGGACAGCAATGGGGCGCAGAACATGCTCCTGAAATTGATCCTTTTGTTTCAAACGCTATTTCTGTAATAAAGGGAGCAAATTCTATAAAGTATGGATTTGATGCTATTGGTGGAGTCGTTCTTGTTGAGCCAAAAAAAATATCGGATAGCACAGGTGTATATGGTGAATTAAATTTAGTTGGTTTTTCAAACGGTCGTCAAGGTGTCATTTCAGGAAATGTGAATACGCGTCTTAAAAAAATACCATCACTTTCGCTAAGTCTGCAAGGGTCTTTGAAAAAAGGAGGCAATTATCATGCACCGAATTACTTTCTTAAAAATACGGGAATACAGGAATCTAATTTTTCAACCAGCGTTAATTGGGAAAAAAAGAAATATGGGATTCAATTTTTTTACAGTCAATTCAATACGGATTTAGGGGTGTTTGCAGGAAGTCATATCGGAAATTTAACTGATTTACAAAACGCTTTTGAGTTGCAAGAACCTGCAGAAAAAGCAGGCTTCTCCTATTTTATTGATCGTCCAATGCAACGTATTGAACATGAGTTAACAAAAGGAACTTTTTACTTGAGAACCGGGAAAATAGGAAAATTAAATCTTACCTATGACAGACAATACAATTTGAGGTATGAATTTGATAAAGACAAACCTTTGAATGACTCTTTGGAAGCGCTAAACAAACCCGATTTACAGCTAGAATTAACAACACATACGCTAGATTTAAATTGGGAACATTATGCTGTTAAGGGCTTTAGTGGCGAAATAGGAATCAATGCAATTCATCAAAAAAACACCTATACTGGACGTAAGTTTATCCCCAATTTTTTAAACCAAGGAGCAGGAATTTACCTAATTGAACGAAAGGGGATCAATAAATGGTTATTTGAAGGAGGCGTTCGATTTGATTATAGAGACCTTCAAAGTTTTTTCTGGGAAAATGGAGAAATTGTCTCCCCTAGAAATGAATATAATGATTGGGCATTTAATTTTGGAATGAAATACACCATTAATCCTAAAAGTTCAATTGCACTCAATTTTTCTAGAACTTGGCGGCCACCAAGTATTAATGAACTTTATAGTAATGGTCTTCATCATGGTGCCGCTGCTGTAGAAATTGGAGATGCAAACCTTTCAAGAGAAAGTGCCTTAAATTCGAATTTAGAATTCGATTGGAAGCGAGATCGATTTCACGTGATTATAAACCCTTATTTTAATTATTTTGAAAACTACATTTTTCTTGAACCACAGTTACCACCTACACTAACAATTAAAGGAGCATTTCCTACTTTTGTATTTAAAGAAGCTGAAACGGCCATTTACGGATTAGATTTTTTCTTAGAGTTTCAAGTATTGAAAAGTCTATCATATACGTTCAAATTTTCTGCAGTAAGAGGCTATAATAGATCTATTTCAGATTATTTAATTCAAATGCCTTCTGATAACATACAGAATAAATTAAAATATACGCTTCCAAATTTTAGTGTGTTTGAAAAAAATGAATTGACTATGCGTCACTCTTATGTTGCAAAGCAAATTAGGGTTCCTGCGAATTCGGATTTTGCACCACCACCTGCCGCCTATAACCTATTAGATATATCCTACACTACAACTATTGCAAGTAAACATATGCCGATTACAATAACAGTAGGAGTCAATAACCTTTTAAACCATAGTTACCGGGATTATTTGAATCGCTTCCGTTACTATGCAGACGAAATGGGGAGAAATTTTTCTATCCGAATTAAAATGCCAATTAATCAAAATTAAATATGTACAAAATAAAACGAATGATGAAAACAACACTATTAAGTATTGGAATACTGGCCCTAGCGGTTTCAAGCTGTAAAAAAGATGACGATTTAGTAGATGTGCCACCACCAGACCAAAATGAGGTAGAATTAATAACAACATTCAAAATAATCTTCACTGATGATGCGGGTATTGCACCAGATGTTACCGCTATCTTTAAAGATTTAGATGGTGATGGAGGAGATGCTCCAACAGTATTTGATGAGATCATACTTGCGCCAAGTACAACTTATTCTGCCGAAATTTTATTATTGAATGAAACAGAAGAGCCTGCTGATACTATTTCAAATGAGGTATTGGAAGAAGCGGCGGATCATTTATTTTGTTTCTCACCAACAGGTGCAGATCTAACCATTACTCGAACAGATTCAGATGGAACTTATGAGATTGGATTACAATCAACATGGGTTACAGGAGCAGTAAGTGAAGGGATGACAGAAATTGTATTGAAACACCAACCAGATTTGAAGGATGGAACATGTGCTCCAGGGGAAACAGATATTGAATTAAACTTTGTTACAAAAATACAATAGGATCATGAAAAAATATATAACAGTAATTTTAGCAGCAGTAGCATTTTTTAGCGTAAGTTCATGTAATAAAACAAAGACGACTTCTAATCGATTTATGGATGCGGGAGAGTGGAATGTGACGGAACTTTCAGTAGATGGAATAAATCAAGAAGAGTTACCAGCATGGGAGATAGAAGAATGTGATTTATACAATGAATCATGTTTTGCTGAATGGAAGAATGAAGAAGGAGGACACGCTGAATTTATTTGGCAGTTTAGAGATAAAGCGAATACGTTTGAAATTTCTCATCAACCTAAAGAAGAAGGTGAAGAACACGAGGATGATCATGCCGCAGAGGAAGCTGCTGAACAAGCCTATAATTTCAGCGGTGTTTATACGGTGATAGAAAACAGTAAAACAGCTATGGAGTTTACTACAACCAGTTCGATTGGTTTTGTAGGAAATAGCGTAAAGATAAAAATTGAAAAAAAATAAGTGTTTCAATTTTTTCTAGATTTTAAAGAAATGGATTTGTATGAAAAGAAGAAATACACCCACTAGGAAAAAAATTCTTGAAATTTTTGAAGGAGCAGATGAAGCAATCTGCTCCTCCATGATTGAAGAAGAGTTGAAAGGTACAGCTGATCGCTCCACGGTTTATCGCACCTTAAAAGCGTTTGAAAAAGATGGTTTGATTCATAAAGTTGTTGACCCTACGGGTAAAATATTTTATGCAGCATGCAAAAAGTGCTCAGCTGAAGAGCATAAACACAATCATTTTCATTTTAAATGTCAGAAATGCGAAAAAGTAGAATGCTTAGATGAACGGATATCCATCCCCAAACTAGAAGGTTACTTTGTAAATGATTTTTATGGTGTGATTAATGGCTTATGCCAACAATGTGCATAAAAAATGATTCGCAGTAGTCTTTCTAAGAATGATAAAGTCGCAACTGAGTATTGAAGGTTTTAGCCATCTTTTTTGTCAATTTCTGTTGATGCTGCTCTCAAAGCTTAATGTTATCTATAGATAATAAGCCAAATTAAGATTATTTCGTTCCTCTTTTCATTGTCTCCAATTCGACACGAACAAGTTCCTCGAGTTGAATCTAACAAAAAAGGTCTAGCTAAAAAGCTAGACTTTGATTTTACTCGCGAAGAGTGGGGGATTACCTTCGGTGATACCTTTTGGGTATCCTTTCAAAGCATAGTGCGGCGGATAATTTTGGCTTTTTTCTTGGTTTTAATTCGAAGTGAACTTCGATTAGGGTTTGGGATTCACTGCGTGATCCCAATTGGTCACCGTTTCAAAGCATAGAAACCAATTATTTCCTTTTTGCGGAGAGAGGGGGACTGTTATCGAACCCACTTTTTGAGGATTTGAAGGCGTTGGAGGAGGTTTTGGGGGAGGTGAAATCGCTTTTTTAATTATCATATAATACTTCAAAATACTCATTGTCATACTCATCTAATATCTTATCACCAACAAATTTGTTCTTCCACATAATCACGGTACTTACCCATTCTTCATCCCTTCCGTCCAATGTTGTTTTTACTTTTCCGATTGCGTGTATGGTGTTATCGTCATTTTGATATGATAACAATAATTCTGAAAATATGCTTGTCAATAAGTTCATAATCATCAGATGCTCCTCTATTCTCAGAAATTTTTAAGTTATCAATTTTAACATGATGAACCATAACATTTTCTTTACACCTCTTAAACATTTGTTAACCTTGACTAAAGTGTGAGTTAATATTCGAGTAGTATTTTTATTAAAAATTTAAACTACACGTTAAAATCATCTTATGAAAAACCTACTATTTACACTCATTACATTTTCTAGCGGCCTTTGTTTTGGGCAGGCTATTGACACTTTAGAGGGTACAATAAGCTATAACAGAAACTTATGCGCCGACACGATTTATATTTTGAAAAAAGGAGTGTTTATCGATAACGGTTACACGCTAACAATTGATCCAGGCACAATAATAAAAGGTACCGAGGGTACTGATTCGGATGCATCATACCTAGTTATATCGAGGGGGGCTAAAATTCTTGCAAATGGAACTCCAGCTCAGCCCATTATTTTTACTACAGTATTGGATGATATAACTAATACAGACCCTGATTATCCCGCCTTTAATAATTTAACCGCGACTGATGATGGTTTGTGGGGAGGAGTGATTATACTAGGGAATGCTAAGATATCTTATGCAGGTGGAAGTGAAATTTCTTTAGAGGGGCTTCCAATTGAAAACCCAAATCGTTTCTACGGAGGAGATGATAATAGCGATAATTCGGGTGTATTCGAATATGTTTCCATTCGACATGGAGGTATTCATATCGGCGAAGGGAACGAGGTCAATGCGCTCACGCTAGGTGCTATTGGAAGTGGCACAGTTATTAACCATATTGAAACAATTGCTTGCCAGGATGACGGAATTGAATTGTCCGGTGGAGCGGTTAATTTGAACGACGTAATTTCTGTTGAGGCTGGGGATGACGCCATAGACACTCATTTAGGATATTCCGGAACAATAGACAATTTTATTGTAATTAATCCGGATGATGAAGGACTTGAATTGGATGGCCCAAATGGAGACTATACCGCAGAACATACTCTAATTAATGGAACAGTAAAAGTTACCGAAGCGGACGGTTTAATCGATTTGGACAACGATACATGGGTTAATGTATCAAATGTCTATTTCTTTGATCTGGAAAGCGGGCAAGATTTGAACTTGGTACCAGATGATGCAGCTTCTACTTTTTCTAACCTCGAAACAACAATTCCGGATGGAGAATCAATTGCTGATTACTTTTTAGATGGATCTGATGCTGCCGTAACAAATGTTGAATTGGGCGCTCAAACAGTTGGTGCAAATATTTGTGAATTTACAACCTGGACCTGTACCGATCTGGCAGGTTTGCTAACTGCTACTTTCGTGGTCAACCCAATTGGTTGTAACGATCCAACTTCGTCCAATTATTGTCCGTATGCTCCTTCATCTACTGATTGCCGTTATGATTTAATCTACGATTGTGCAGGCTTCACAAATATCGAAGAACCTGAGATTCAATTGGCGAAAGTCAATGTTTATCCAAATCCTGCTGACGAGCAATTTATACTCGAAATCGTGTCTGATCAATTCTTGAATTCCACTTATTCGATTTATGACGTACTCGGAAAAAAAATGAGTGAAGGCCAGGTTTTACAAACAACTAAAACCATAGATGTTTCGAATTGGGAAAGAGGAATATATTTACTGAAAATATCGGCTGGTGATCAAGTTGTTACAGTTAAGGTTGTTATGAAATAATCAATGCCCTTAAACAAAAGGTCGAGCTTAGTATTATTTGCGGAGAATGAGGGGTTACCTGCGGTGATCCCTTAGGGAGAGAATAACACAACTTCAAAAGCGGACTGTTCTGCGAAAAGGTCTTTGGCTTTTTTTATGTCACAAATACGAAACAAGTTTCGATTTACTCCCTATAAAAAAGCCAAGTCCGCCTTAGGCGGGCTCAGCTTTTTCGTTGCGGATTGAGGGGGGATTGTTATTGAACCCTCTTTTTGAGGATTTAAAGGTCTTGGAGGAGGTTTTGGGGGAGATAAAATGACTTAATCAACCCTTTTATCAAAGCGTATAACATCTTGGAAATTTCTTCCAAGAATGCATAATATTGTTGATACGTTTTATTATCAATCGATCCTACATCTCGTTATAATACTCCCCAAAATTGCGACACATTCAAAAACCGAACCTCTTGCGATAACATAAAAGTGTTTTTTATCTGGTTTTGTAAACCTTCCTGAACCTTCAGCAATATTCAACATGATGCTGAATGATGCTCTCCTTAGTTGGTCGTTAGTGACACGATCTAGCTTTTTAGATAGTAGGAATACGGTTACTGATTTATTATAGGTTTTTGATTTGACATATATATACATCAAGCTTTTCGAAATCAAACATAATTGTAAGTTTTGGATAAACCAAAAGTAAGAAAATTCAGTTTGAGTTGGAGTGTGAGTCTTGAGGGAAGCCAGTTTTTTAAGCGCAAGTCTATCGCTCTTGCTCTAGACTCACACTCAAAACTGTTTTGCGGAGAGAGGGGGACTGTTATCGAACCCTCTTTTCTTCGAAAATCGAAGTTGTTTTACGAAGGTTATTGAAGATTTGAAGGTGTTAGATCGCTTGTGCCAGAGCTTCAGCGACGGAGCAGGAGGTTTTGGATGATTTCAATAAAAAAGGTCTAGCCAAAAAGCTAGACCTTAATTTTGCTTGCGGAAAGAGGCAAAGGATAAAAGCCTTTACATTTTAATGATAATAAACTCCGTTCTTCGGTTCAACTGATGATACTTATTGAATGCTTCTTTATCTCCTTTAGTTTTGAAGGTGTTAATAAACTCCTCAGTCAATTCTTGCTTTGTATTTTCTCCATCTAATGTTAAATCTACCATATTTGGAGTAGATTCTCCATACCCTTTTCCTGAAATGCGTTCCGGATTTGTTATACGGTCAGCAATGTACTTTGCGGAAGCCTTGGCGCGCCTGTCCGATAAACGCTGATTCGAAGAAGTGCTTCCTCGAGAATCAGTATGTGATCCTAACTCAACTACCATAATCGGATTCTCATTCATTACTTTCACTATTTTATCCAATTCAATAGCTGCGTTCGGACGGATGTTATACTTTCCTAAATCGAAATAAATTGGGTTGATGTCAATAATTTTGGAAAGATCTGTACCAATTTGAATCGGCTCAAGTGATAAATCCAATTCACTATTTAACTTATATTTTCCTTCACGATCAAAAACCATGTTATATGTGACCGTTTTACTCAAGTAGCCCTCTTTTTTCAAGGACAGGTTATAACTGCCTCGATCATTTAGTTTTTTGTCCGTTATTGGTTTTAAATAATCACCTGAAATAGGAGTGAGAACAACCTCAGAATCTCCGGTCATGTTGTCTATTAGGATAATTTTTACGTTATCCAAAGGTGCACCGGTTTCTTTTTCTGTTATCAAGAGATAAAGTGATAATCCAGGGTCTTTTTCCAATTCAAGATCGGCAATTATTACCTCTTCATTTGTATTTGTATTCGTGGTGTTTGTGCCATCAAAATAATTTGACTTTTGTCCTCGTAGTCTAAAAGACTGGTCAGGTTCAACGATAAATTCATAGAATCCATCCGAATTAGTAAGAATACTGTCAAGCTCGCCAGTGTTAGTTTTTTCAAGGATAATCATGACTTCTGCCAAAAGTCCCCCTTTCTTGTCTCTAGCAAACCCTTTAATGGTTTTTCCAAAAGTAAATGGTTTAAGTAAATCAAAACTGTAGATGTCATCACTTCCTTTTCCTCCTTCGCGGTTTGAAGAGAAATAACCTTTAGTTTGTTCTTCATTCAATATAAATGAAAAATCATCCCGACTTGAATTTACTGGTACCCCTAGGTTCATTACCTTACCGATTGTTTCATTCTCTTTTAACTCTGCCAGAAAAACATCTTGCCCTCCCAAACCTAAATGTCCATTGGATGAGAAGAACAAGATTTCTCCCTTCCCATGCACAAACGGAAACATTTCGTCACCTTCGGTATTTATTCTTTCACCAAGATTAACTGCTGTTCCATAAGAATCATCTTTGTTAATTGTTGCTTTGTAGATGTCTACACCACCTATTCCGCCTGGCATATTTGAAGCAAAATAAAGTGTTTTTCCATCTTTGCTAATAGAAGCATGACCTACTGAATAATCAGGAGAATTAAAAGGCAATGGCTCTGGTTTAGTCCACTTACCCTCAACCAAATTGGAACTAAAAAGCTTTAATCTAACTTCTTTATCCAACGCTTTCTCTTCGTAGTTGTTTCGTGTGAAGATCATAAAGTCTGCTGCCTGATTAAAAGCAACCGGACCTTCATGGTACTTCTTATTCACTCGTTTTGTAAAACGAGTTGGATTTGCGATCTGACCGTTATCTAATGAGCTAGCTATATAGGTGTCCAGGAAAGGAAGTTTGTTACTATTCCAACGTCTATATATTGGTGTAACTCCTTCCCGACTTGAAGCAAAAATCACTTTATCTCCATGGAATGTTACACCAAAGTCCTGCTGCTCTGAGTTGATATCCAAATTATGAATAGAATATTGATTCTTATCTTTCTGAAGTTCTAAATGAACGTTGGGGTTTTTAAGATGTTCTTTCCCTCGGGAATCCGAAATGTTCATCTTAGCATATTTCTTCATCCATTCATTTGACGCTTCATACTTCTTATTAGATCTTAGAACCGAAGCATAATTATATACATCCTCAGCACTATGACCATCTGTTGTCACGATCTCTTTAAATAGTGGTTCTGCTGCAACGCTATTATGACGTTGCCAATAGCTCAGTGCCAGATTTCGTTTTAAGTCTAAATCTGAAAGGTTCAACTTTTCATATCGTTCTATAGCTTTTGGATATGATTTTTTGTCAAACGAAGCATTTGCTTTTTTTACTTTGCCTGGAGCATTCTCTTGTGCCTGCACATTTATTCCAAATAATGCAATAATGGTTATTAAAATTATCTTTTTCATTTTTGTGCGGATTTAAAAGTAACGTGGTGAATGAATATTTCCTTTATTTTTAAAAATAAAGTCATACCTTATTAGTAACTCATGTGAACCAGAGTTATACATCAAGGTTTGATTTCCGTAGGACCAATCAAAGGAATACCCCATTGAAAACTGGTCTGTTAGATTTAATCCTGCAAGGATGCCAATGGCGTCAGTTGTTCTCAACATTGGCCCTATCCAATATTGATCATTAAAGTAGAATAATGCCGTCAAATCTAACTGTAAGGGAGCGCCAGAGGTTAGCTTTAAAAACGCTGTAGGTCTTAATTTCAGAGTTTCCCTTTTGTTTAACGGGAATACGGTTCCGGCAATGAAGAAATAATGACGTTGTCCGTCTAGACTTATATCATTCTCCAAAATTCTGGGAGTAGACACACCTAAATAGAGGTTTGATGTTGAGTAATATAACCCAAACCCGAAGTTGGGTAAAAGGTTGGTTTGAATATCATTTTGGAAGGCGTTATCATCTTCCTCAAGGGTTGTTACTTCAGAAGCCAATCTGCTACTTCTCATGTTTAGTCCCCCTTTCAAACCAAAGGCCAGTTTACCCTTTTCTCCTACTCGTATTTTGTAAGCGAAATCAATATTAAAACTGGTCAATCGAGTAGGTCCTATTCTATCGTTTAATAAGGACAAGCCAAGTCCTAACTTTTCATTTGCCACGGGGGCATGAATGGTTAAAGTTTGCGTGGTAGGTGCTCCAGGGAAATTCATCCATTGAGAACGGTGTAACCCGGTAACCGTCAATGCGTCTCTGCTTCCTGCATAACCGGAGTTAACGGCTAACGTGTTAAAAGAATAATGTGTAAACATAGCATCTTGTTGAGCGGAAAGCTGTTCCGCTTGAGATATGCTTAGTATGGTCAATATAATTAGGAATAATTTTTTCATTTTTCTGATGTTTTATTAGATGCAGGCATATTTATATTCACCTGCATCTAGGTTTAACTTATCGTTGTATTTGAACATAATTTCTGATAACTTCACTTCCTTCTCCCAGATCTATTAAATAGAAGTATGTTCCGTCTGGGAGATTTTTATTACCCATTGTTAATCCAAATTGGTTTGTTCCGTCCCAATCGTTTTGATATGAATTGGACTCATAAACTTTGCTACCCCATCTATTGAATATCGTTATGCTCACGTTAGGATTATTTTCTATTCCTTTGATTACAAAGTAGTCGTTTGTTTGGTCATTATTTGGAGAGAATCCTGTTGGAATAATAATATTGCATATATCCGGATCAAGGTAATCAGGGATCCCATCATCATCACAGTCAGTATAGTTACCTGCCTCATTTTTATCAGATTCATCTTCGGTTGGTATAAGGTCATTGTCATCATCTTCATCCTGATAATCCGGAATCCCATCATTATCCGTATCGTCTGGTCCATTTCCATCACCGTCAGGATCATTTTCTTCTTCATCCAATACACCATCATTATCTGAATCCGTATCCTGGAAATCATCTATACCATCTCCATCTGTATCCGGAGGATCAACACCTCCATCATCATCTAAACCATCACCATTCTCATCCTCAAAACCATCAATAGTGCCATCTCCATCTTCATCATTTCCTCCTCCTTCAATGATATCATCTATACCATCATCATCACTATCAAGATCGGTGTGATCTGGTTGTCCATCTCCATCTGTATCAATTGGATCTGTTGTTTGATTATCATCATCCCAGCCATCTCCGTCTTCATCATTGAAATCATCAATTACTCCATCTCCATCTTCATCAGGCAGACCATTTTCTTCAGTATCTGTGATTCCATCATTATCCGAATCTAAATCTTCGTGATCAGGAATACCATCTCCATCAAAATCATCCAACCCGTCAGTCATGTCATCATCATCTGCTCCATCACCATCTTCGTCATTGAAGTCATCAATTACGCCATCTCCGTTTTCATCTGTTCCGCCATCTTCAATGATATCTGGTGTACCATCATTATCTGAATCTAAATCCAAACGATCTTCCACGCCATCTCCGTCAGTATCTTCTGAACCATCTGTTGCATCATCATCATCCCAACCGTCGCCATCAGCATCTTGGTCGAACTCATCTCCAATACCGTCGCCATCTGTATCATTCTCAGTCTGAACGGCATCATCTATTCCATCTCCATTAGAATCTGATCCTCCGGTGGAATTAACATCCGCATAATCCGGTATCCCATCTCCGTCTTCATCTGCCCAGTCATCAACTAATCCGTCATTGTCTTCATCTACTCCTCCGTCTTCTACTCTATCGTAAATTCCGTCGTTGTCCGAATCAATATCCTGGAAGTCTGAATGACCATCACCATCTGTATCTGGATTTGGAATGTCTTCACCTCCATTATCTGAATCATAAAGATCATCTAAACCATCATTATCTGTATCGTTAATCAAAGTTCCATCCTCATTCAGATCATCTACTCGTCCGTCTCCATTTTCATCAGTCCCTCCAGCTTCTATAATATCCGGAATACCATCATTGTCTGAATCTAGATCAAGGCTATCTATAATTCCGTCTCCGTCTGAATCTACATTGCCTTCTATTGAGTCGGGAATACCATCATTGTCATCATCTAAGTCGACAGAATCATCTATTCCGTCTCCATCCGTATCATTTTCCCTGAAATCTAGATCTCCAATTCCTGGGGTATCAGAATCAGCGAATACACCATCCGTTAGGGGTTCAGAAGTGCCATTTCCGGCGTTAGTGAATGTTGTTTCGGGCATTAAATCAATTGTATCAAAGGCATCATCTAATCCATCTGCATCTGCATCTGTTCCAACAGGAATGGTATCAGGAACACCGTCGCCATCTAAATCATGTCCTTCAATCAGGTCACTTTCACCATCATTGTCCGCATCTAAATCTTGGAAATCCGGGGTGCCATCTGCGTCGTGGTCGTAGCTCCCTACGGGAGTTCCTCCAGAATCAATGTCATAAGTATCGTCTATTCCATCTCCATCAGAGTCGGTTCCTGCTGGCTCATTATATCCACCAGACGATTGCGCTTCAATATTATCCGGAATTCCATCTCTGTCAGCATCAATATCGAGGTAATCAGGTCCACCTGTTCCGTCTGTATTAGGGATCTCTAATGCGACCCCTCCATTATCGGTATCAACAACATCTCCAAAACCATCTCCGTCGGTGTCCGCGAGGTCGTCAATGGTTCCATCTCCATTTTCATCAAATCCTCCGCCTTCAATGATATCCGGAATCCCATCATTATCCGAATCAAGGTCTAAAGCATTTGGTATTCCATCCATATCATTATCTCCTCCGGGAAGAATTATTCCACCTTCTGTTGGGTCTACTATATCTGCAAGCCCATCTCCATCCACATCCACGAATTCGTCAATAACACCATCTCCGTTCGCATCTGTGCCCCCATTCTCAATCACATCCGGAATACCATCATTGTCCGAATCAAGATCAATAAAATCTAAAAGTCCATCTCCATCAGTATCCGGATTTGTTAAAGGTGTGCCTCCGTCACCTGTTCCTGGAATCGTATTGTCATCTGTATCCACAACGTCTGCAAATCCATCCCCATCTACATCTGTTACATCATCCAATAAACCGTCACCATCCTCATCTGTTCCGCCTGCTTCAACAACATCAGGTGTACCATCATTATCTGAATCAAGGTCATGTGTATCTGGAATACCATCTCCATCAGAATCCGGATTATCCAATGGGTCACTGGCAATAAAGTCATCCAATCCATCACCATCCGTATCGTTAAAATCATCTACCAAGCCGTCCCCGTCAGTATCTGTTCCTCCTGCCTCAACAATATCAGGAATCCCATCATTGTCTGAATCTAAATCCAAACTATCTGGAATTCCGTCTCCGTCTGTATCTCCGTCTCCTTCATCCAAATCAGGAATCCCATCATTGTCATCATCTAAATCCACAAAATCATCAATCCCGTCGTTGTCCCAATCTGGAAGTATTTGGATGTTAAATGAAGTACTTCCTGTACAAGGAATTTCTCCGAAGGAATAGATTATGTTATATAAGCCAGTAGAACTACTTCCCGGATTAATTTCTCCTGATGTCGGATCTATGATTAATCCATCTTCTGCTGAAAATTCACCACCAATCCATCCATCAATTAAAGGTGTTTCTTCTGTGTCTGAAGTTAAATAAATATCATAGCTGTAAATTATCGTGGTTTCATCTATAATTGGCAGGCATAAAATGGTTTCACTTTCCTCATCAGGGCTATTATTTTCATCTGGATCGGGGTCGTTTCCGTTTTCTGAGTTATCATGATAATAGGTTTCTCCTTCTCCATTATTGGGACCTATACCAGTTCCACTTAAAAATACCTGATTGGAAAATGTTCCTTGGCAGGCAGTTTCACTCAAATCATACCTAATTGTATAGACGATCGTGTCAGAAGCTCCAGCAGACAGTGTATCCATCCCTAAAAGTAGCCTGTTGTCAATTCCTGGACTAAACTCTGGGTTTACAGACCCTGGAGATAAAATTGTTCCTCCGCTTACAATGTATGGAGCTGTCAAAATGGCTAACTCGGTGCATGGAGGATAGGTTAGCGTATCCGTAACCTGAGTGTAAAACATTTTGTTTACACCAAAGTTTTCGACAGTCAATTTGTAAGTGATATCAAATACATTTGGTGATGATTCAATTATTGAACCTATATCTTTTGAAATCCCTCCTTCTGTTGGACAGGGAGGAATATAAATTTGATTTGAGGTATCAATACAGCTTTCTATTGCAGAAACTACGGAGTAATATCCAGGATAATCTAGAACATACTCTTTATTTATCGCTCCAATAACTTCGACATTATTGTGAAGCCATTGATACGAATCAAAATTTCCGATCTCTTCTAATATCATGCCCGGAGCACAATTCCCGTATGTAGCATTTATGACTGGTTTAGATCCAAAACCGGAAAAATACCCCGCATATCCCGCATTGCCATTTTGTCCAAAAAGTCCCACTGCCATTGGTTCTGTTGATGTAAAATGAATATCTCCCAAGAGTCCATTTACTCTATAAGTTACCCATTCTGATGTGCCCTCTACGGGTAACGGAGAAGGCAGAGGAGGAACTCCATTTATTAAGACACTTGCCCCACTTTTTGTAAGAATTGTAGCGCCTCCAGTATATGTAAATAATTCAATTTTTTCAATACTTGGGATTAGATTGACTTCTTCAGGGAGTGCACAACTTAGTGGAGGAATAATATTTAAGCCGGTGGTGTTTTCTACAATTCCGCCAGCCATAACCTGAAATAGGGATATGTCTTTTGAGGCATTTATGTACATATTATTATTTACGGAATAATATGCGCCGTCAAAAATGTGGATCTCTCCTTCATTAAGTGAAGCCTCTGGTGTCAGAGAACCGTTGACGTATATGTCAGTACCATCCTCAATCGCACAGATTAAAACCAATTCACTGGCATCTGTTCCGTTCCCTCGAATGGTTATGTATTCTCTTCCGCAATACTCAATTGGGACTGATTGATCAAATCCAATATCTCGTCCAAAGTAATCTGGCACAACCCCACCTAACAAGTTTCCCATATTAACAACAATGTTTTTATCAGATTCTATTTTAGCCCCCATCCATCCAATTTCATTGGCGATCGATTCAGAATTTTTTGCTTCAAGGACGAAAGACTCACCCCTATCTAAACTAATATGTATGGTGTCGCTACTGAGACTATCAGGATCTAAACCAGACCTAAATACGCAATCGGGATCATATCCTGAAACCATTACTGTTGTTCCATCCTCAGTGGCCATTATTCCTGCCACGGCGTTTAGATTTCCGTATGAACCGTAATTTGGCATACCCATCCAAAAGAATTTTTTTCCTTCAGCGGCTCTTCCCTTGCAGGTTAGTGATCCTGCTTGAGAAGAATTTCGTCCTCTGTAATTTGCGTAAAATTGCTTGGGACCAGTGATCACATATCCTTTATCAGTATTCACAACTCCTACATTCTCGTGAGGCAATATTACGTCGTTAAAACCTTCGGGAAGGTCAAATCTAATTGGCAAATCGTTTGATACAAGTGCCGAAAAAATGAGGTCGTCATTCCCTTTTCTAATCTCAATTGTGAATGGATCCGTTTCTGGAGTGGATATGTATATCGATTGTACATTAATGGCTTGACCAATATTGGTTGCGGTTAGTGGAGGCAACCAATGTATACTGTCCAGTTGGGCGTGTATCTTTATTGGGGTCAAAATCGACGATAATGTGACTATAAGAAACAACAAGTTTCTTGAACGTTTTTGAAAAGAAGGTACTATTGAATGTGTGAGCAAATTTATCATATGGTAAGAGTTTTGATTACAAAATTTAGAACACACATCTCGTGCCCAACAATTAAAACCTTGATATTTAGGCATTTGTGGAAGGGTCAGATTTGAGGTAATTCCCAATTTGGGATATTTAAACGATAATAATCCCAAATTGGGATTAAGAATGGTCTAATAATTACAGAACTCTTTTGCTTAACACTTTTTTATTAAAATTGATTGATAAATACTAAATCTATACTTTATTTTATCCGTGCCTGAAACATAGACCATTCAAGCAAACGGTAAAAAACACGTTTGTATGCTTTAAATTGTTGGACTGGCCATTACTATGAAGCATTGTTAGTTAAGGCAATTAAGAGGTGTTAGAGACACCAAGTTTTTCCTTTTTAGATTATCCAAAACTTTTGCTTAAAAACGAAAAACCACGAATTTTGCATTTGATCCGGGTTATTTAGGATTTAAGGGCGTTGGAAGATGTTTTGGGGAGGTGAAGTTACTTAACAAGCCCTTTGATCAAAGCGTATAACATCTTAGATATTTCATCTAGGAACTCATAATATTGTCCATATGTTTTGTCATCAATTGAATTTAAGTCATGTAAATAATCAAATATTGCAACATTCAAACACCGAACCTCTTGCAATTACATAAAAGTGTTTCTTATCAGGTTTTGTGAACCTACCAGAGCCTTCAGCAACATTAAGCATGATACTGAATGATGCTCTGCGTAACTGATGATTGGTGACACGGTCTAATTTCTTAGATAACAGGAATGCGGTTATTGGTTTATTATAGGTTTTTGACTTGACATAAACGTCAAGTTTTTCGAAGTCAAACATAATTTTAAGTTTTGGGTAAAACCAAAAACAATAAAATTCAGTTTGAGTTGGAGTTTAAGTCTAGAGGGAAGCCAGTTTTTCAAGAGCAAGTCTATCGCTCTTGCTCTAGACTCACACTCAAAACTGTCTTGCGGAGAGTGAGAGATTACCTGCGGTGATCTCTTTTAGTTATCCTTTCAAAACATAGAAACCTATGCTTTCTTTCCGAAATCATTTTGATTTTTTTCCTGTTCTCAATTCGAAATGAACTTCGATTGATTCCAATAAAAAAACCAAGCATAAAATGCTTGGTTTCCTTTTTGCGGAGAGAAGGGGACTGTTATCGAACCCTCTTTTTGAGGATTTAAAGGAGTTGCAGGAGGTTTTGAGGGAGATAAATGGTTAAATTTGAATCTTTCTAGTTCGTCGGGTTGTGAGCCCTACGGATTTTAACCATTTTAATGGGTTTGCGGGGTTTTGGAGTTTGCAAAAAATGCTTATCCGTTACTTTCCCCAAGGTAATTCCATCTGTATGATACAGCAGTAATCAATAGTCTATCAAACAAGTTGTTAAAATACCTTCGATTCAATTTATAAACGAATTCGTTGAGATAATTTTGAAGAAAATCGTCGTCAATCCTATGATATACGTCTAACAATAACCTTTTAGCATTGCTAATAGCATTATGCACCCATGGAAGAATTTTAGAGGCTTCTTTTGGATTTACTACATTTGGGGAATGCCGATAATCATTTTTTAAGTCGTTATAACTGTTGCATCCATCAGAAATGATAGAACTACCACCGGCAATCATTTCCTTGACATTTACAGTTATTTCCGACATTTTTAAGGTGTTAATGAGTCTCATTTTTACAAAGCCTAGTTTTTTGTCGGTGCTATACTTTTTGCTCATAGTTGGATCTTCAACTGTTTTAGATTCGGTACTTACAAGAACAATCGATTGTCTCTGACTACCTCTACCGCGCTTGAGTTGCTCATCTTTATCTCTGGTAGCGCAAACTGTTTCGAAAAAACCTTCGTCGAGTTCAACTTCTCCATCTAACTGATAACAATCATCCCTTAATCCCATTACGGCACGAATTTTATGGAGCATTTTCCAAATCGGTTCATATCGGTTGTGTCCTAGTTGCCGTTGAACTTCTTTCGCCGAAAATGTTTTTTTTGTACTTGTTAAAAAATGCATTCCCATAAACCAATATTGATAAGAGAGTTTACTGTTCTCCATTACTGTACCACTTTTAAGGGTTGTTCGGTAGGCACATTTTTTGCATTCCCATTGTTCGCGATTCTTTTTCCAGTAGTGTGTGTTGTTGCCGCATTTTTCACATTTAATGCCCTCTTGCAGACGCTTTGCTTTAAAAGCTTCCTTACAACTTTGCTCATCTGGAAAATGTTTGAAAAATTCTAATAATTTCATCTGTGTCATTTTATTTGACACAAGAATACTTCGGCAGAACGTAAACTATTTACGGCCTGCAATTATTTTTGGGGAAAGTTGCGGATAAGCATATTGCAAAAACGTATATCTGGATGCATTTGAGCGCAAAATGTAACACAATTTTGTAATACCACTAATTTTACCTCATAAAATGTAAATATTGAGACGAATACCTCATACAACAATCTAACCCCGTTTGTTCACTGAAATTCCGTTTATTTTAAGTAGCGTTTCTAGAACCACAGCTTTGCTCCTCCTAGAAACGGGAATTTTTGATTTTGATTGCAGTAACAATTCCGAAGAGCGATAGTTGAACACTTCAATCATACTTAAATTGACAAGATAGGACTTGTGAACTCGAATAAAATCTTCAGATGGAAGCAATTGCACATATTCCTTTAGCGGTTTAGAGATCAAAATGGATTTTCTTTCTGTTAAAAAAAAATGACAATAACTCCCTTCAGCTCTTAAAAATTCGATTTCGTCCAATTTTAATACGTGAAAATCACTCTCCGTTTTTAGGCATATTTCAGAAAAATTCCCTGTGTCGTAGGTTTCAAGCAATTGCTCTGTCTGCTCGGTATAACTCTCATTTATAGCGCGACCATAGGATTCTGCTAATTCTGAATAAGCTACTGGTTTGAGTAAATAATGTACTGCAGCGTATTTAAACGCTCGAATTGCATAATTATCAAATGCAGTGGTAAAAATAATTTTAAAATTAATAGATTCGATCCTGTTTAAAATGTCAAAACCTGTACCATCATTCATTTGAATATCTAAAAAAACGATATCAGGTTGAAAGGTTTGAATGAGCTGAAGTCCAGACTCTACACCATTTGCACTCCTTATTTCAAAGGAAGTTTTTATCAATCGATTCAAGTGCACTCTTATAAGTGTGCTACAGTTCTCCTCATCATCAATTATTGCAATTTTCATTCGCCCATAATTTTAAATGGAATTAAAAGTGTGACTTTGGTTCCTTTATTTTTCAATTTAACGTCTAAATCCGCAATTGTTACGCTTGCATTTTTATCTAGAATTTTTAAGCGATCGACTGTCATTTTAATCCCCTTCGATTCTCTTCCTTTTTTCAAAGAGTGAAGTTCAGATTCTGTCCGACCAACACCGTTGTCACTAATAATACATTCTAATAAGTTTTCATCATATTGTCGTATCTCAATCTTCAACTCGCCCTGGATTTTTAATTTCAATAAACCATGTTCAATTGCGTTTTCAATAAACGGTTGAATGATCATTGGAGGGATCATAAAGTCTGAATTGATAAGCTCTTGATCCACATTAAATGAATACGTGAATGATTCAGAAAAACGAAGCGTTTCCAAATTGATATAATTTTTGAGTAAATCAACTTCATCAGCGAATAATGAGAATTTATTATCAGAAGATTGATTGAGAGCAGTGCGTACAATACGAGAAAAGGAAACCAAAAAAGTTTCTGCCTTTTCATTTTTATCCTGTGCAATTAGGCTCTGGATAGAAGTGAGTGAATTAAAAATGAAATGCGGATTCATTTGAGCTTGTAAGGCACGTCTTTCCAAATCACTTATTGTTTTTTTAACTTTCGTTTCTTTCTTCTTCCGTTTAATGACCCTGCGAAAAATTAAATAAGCGAATAAGAATAGCACGAATATGATAATTAAGATCGTCCAAATTGGTTTCCAAAACGGACTCATTTTATTGAATTTAACAAGCGTCACAGGAAATGACCAAGTATGATCAGCTTTTTGATAAGCAACTTGAAATTCATAATGACCCGCTAGTAAGTTGGACTTAGAATAACTCCTTTCTTTCGTGTATTGCCAATTGGAATCAAACCCGATCAGCTTTCTCCTGAAATTGACATCAACCCCTCTCGTATAATCTAATATTTCGTACGCTATTTTCACATCATGATCTGAATTATTAAGTTGAATATTAGTCCTGTTTCGAATCACTTGTTGATCAACAAAAATATCATCAAGAACTATGGGCGATTCTAAATTTTTCCGTTTATCAATAGAGCTTAATGTAAACTTTGTAATTCCTGAGCTAGTAGCAATCCAGGCCGTGTCATTTCTTACAAATATATCATTGGTGATATTATCGCTTAATCCATTCTTTGTTGTGTAATTCTCAATGTAATAAGTCAACGAATCTTCGTTTAGGGTAAGGATGCTTAAACCTTCTTTTGTTAGAACAAAAACTTTGTTTTTATAGACATATAGTTTATTGATATCATTACAAATTAAACCGCTCTGTTCGTTCATTAAAATGGGATTTTGCCCCACATAATGTATGATTAAACCTTTACTTCCTGTTGCAGCAAGTAAAATATTTGATGCAAACAGTTTTAGATCTACAATTTCTGTATTAAATAAGTCATATTCAGAAGCCCATCTAACGAGCGTATCATCTGTATAGCAATAAATTCCATTATTTGTCCCCACTAATAATTCATTCTTGTAGAAAGAGTTAGTAATACAATTAAGATTGTATCGACTGTTATACACAGGTTTATTTGGTAGTATTTCTTTTGGATTAAATGATACAATGCTGTTGGTAGAGACACCATAATATATCGAATCATTTAAAAACCAATCTGAACCTTTGATTTGTGAAGATACTGATGATTGATGAATAGACGGTAAGTAATAAGATTCAGCTCCACCCATGGATATTAGGTATGAACTGTCATTAAAACTAAGCAAAGAATGTGCATATCCACTTTCGGGAATAGACGAAAAATCACCCCAAGATCCCACACTACCAAGGCTGCCATTTCGCGTGCAATAAACAATTTCCTTTTGATCGCCACTAATTAACATAACGTTTGATCCACAAGAACCTTGGTGCTCATAAAAATCAAAAGATGGAATATAAAAAATTCCATCATCCAATGTACTAACCCAATAACTTCCTACCTGATCAATCATAAAACTTGAAACAGAACAGTCGCTTATTAATTGCGTTAATTTGGAAAAATCGCCTTTAGGCGCAAGCCACAACCCATCATCAGATAAACCTATAAAAATGTTTTGATCAGCATCAACATCCAGTTCAATTATGCCATGTTCAAAATCATTTAATTCGCGACAATTCATATCACCGTCGAGCGAAAAAATTCTGTTTCCCAAATTAAAATAAAGCAGAGAGTCCGTCTGCTGAAAGCGATAAATCCATCTGTAGATGCTTGACTTAGCCATTGGAACTATTAAAACAGTATCAGCATTTGAACCACTTACCTTAATTAGTCGACACCTACAACTAGGGTCAACGATTTCTGACGAATAGCGACGACCAGTAAAAGTAGTGCCTTTCCCATTTTGATTAATTTCAAGGTTCACGCTATCCATAACTATTAAACCAACTTCTCCAAACTGATCAATGCTGCTTAAAATATTGTCTTTTAGGTTAAGTATTAAGCTGACATGGAGTTTCCGTTCAGTATCAAACGTGAAACCAAGTGGAAGAGCCGATTCATCAATATACTCTTTTAGCAAATGATTGTATGGGTATGGATATACTTGGTCATTCGTTATGCGGTAAATTTGATGTGTTTTATTATAACACCATACATTACCTTTTTTATCAGCAAAAAGATTATAATTTACATTATTATTTAACCCATCCGCAGTGGTAAATGTGATAAATTCAACCCCATTGTATTTGACGACACCATTGTCAGTTCCAAACCAAATATAACCTTTCGAATCTTGAATAATTTCATAACATTCTGTACTGGGCAAACCTTCTGCCGATCCATAAATTAACCGGTATAAATCATAGTCCGCAGAGAATAAGAATAGTGGGAATAAAATAAGATATCCTATTAGTAGTGATCTGGACAAGTAGTTAAGTTTTAGTGGTTACCAAAATAGCGAAAAAAAGAGCGACACCGTTGGACATAAGTCAATTTGTTTACAACAGATTGCCGCAGCGGTTAGAATGAGAATATAAAGTTGATTTTGTCTTGCGTGTATAACAACGTATGCAGAAGATGTTATTGCCTTTATTTGATAGCACTGCGACTTAGTGAAATTGACTGTTTTTTGACCGATAAAAAAATGAAAACACCCTTAACTAATCGTAATGTGCAGAAATGAAAATGCAATCGTAATTTAAAAATGTTATAAATCTAAAACATAAAATTATGAAACACACGAAATTAATAGTGCTCTTATTATTCTTATTAGTAGGAGCGCTATCAAAACATGTCCGAGCGCAAGAAGTCCCTGTGCTAATGGATAAAATTGTTGCTGACCCAAGAGATGCAGAAGTTTATTTTTCTGGATTTACTTATGAGCATCCCGTTTCGATATTCGGAGACTATGCTGTGGTCGGTGCGAGTAGAGTCGCTTATCCAACAGATGATGAGGGCGTTGTTTACCTTTATTGGTGGAATGAGGATGAATGTGAATGGGAATTAGTGGACAAAATCGTTGCACGTAGCGCCCCAACTGGTCCCCCAGACGGCGACCCAAATGATCGTTTTGGTGTTTCAGTTAGTTTACATGGAACGACCATTGCAATTGGAGCTTCAGGTGTTGATATAATGACATCTTCTAATGCCGGAATGGTCTATATTTATGAAATAAATATAGTTTCCCATATAGCTGTTTTTAAAGAACAATTAATTGCTTTCGATAACTTAGGAGACCAGGACACCAGAACGGGTGATGCTTTTGGCTTACAGGTTGATTTGACCGGTGATAGACTAATTGTAGGTTCCCCAAGAAATGATCTTCCTGATGACAGTGATTTGGCTGGATATGCAATTAGTGCAGGTGCGGCATATATTTATCACAGAACATTGGGATCTTTCAATTTTATTAATAAGATTGTGGCACCTGTAGCAGATAGACATGCACAAGATTACTTTGGCTCTGGAGTTTCAATACATGGAGATTTTGCTGTGGTAGGTGCACGTGAAGATGATGCAAACCTAATTACTGGAATAGAATCTGGTGTTGCTTTTGTTTATCGTTGGAATGGGACGGATTGGGTAGATCCGCCGCAGAGAATGACAGACGTAGATTTAGCAACGGGTGATAATTATGGATGGAACGTTACAATAAATCAACAATATTTAGGCATTGCATCTCGCAATAATGATAAAGATGCGGCAGGTTCTCCTTCATTCGGAAATGCAGGAGCCGTTTATATGTACAGGCTAGATGGTTTAACATGGATAGCAGATGGTAAAATTGTCGCAGCAGATAGAGTTGGAGGAGAACGTTTTGGTTCAGATATAGAGCTTTCTGATAATCGAATAGTTATTGGCGCAGTTCATCATGATAAAGATGTCACTGGAGGTGGTGGGCCTGATTTATCTTCTTCTGGTAAGGCTTACGTATTTAGCCGAGATATATCATGGACAGAAGATCACCAATTGGTTGCTTCGGAGCGCGAGGCTGGAGATGAATTTGGAAATGCCGTAGCCATTAATGGAAAGAGAATACTTATTGGTGCACATGAAGAGGAAGATGACGGTGATGACCTTGGAACGAATGAGGCTAACGCGGGATCTGCATTTATTTTTGAATTATTAACTATGCCTGATATTCCTACAATTGAAAGTGATGAAGCTCTTTTGTGTAGTGACGGCATGATAACAACGCTCACAATTACAGCGGGAGATCTTAATGATGCCGATTATTGGGAATGGTATGCAGATGATTGTGATAGCTCACCAATAGGAACGGGTGAGACAATAGACGTTTCTTTGTCTGATGGAACTACTTTTTGTGCAAGAGGTGTATGGGATTGCGAACTTGGAGATCCAGGGGACTGTGCTTGTATAACCATAGAAGAAGATGAGAATTTTTGGCACATTGCAACA
>JBLHOW010000077.1:0-29688 GCA_047623705.1 Crocinitomix sp. | reverse complement strand
TTAGAAATGTTTAGGTTTAGTCCCACTATTAGAAGTAAAGGATGGCGGGTTTAATACAGAAAAGTGTCTTGTAGGATGTACTTAGGATAAAATATTAATGATTCTAGTAAACACTGAGTTTACGGATTAACTTGAGGTAGTCCATATTTTTTGGTGCTGTGATTTTTTCTGCAACGGCTAAATTTTTATCGGTGACTTTGCCATTGGTAATGCTAATCATAACATTAGATTTACCCTGCAACAGCAAAACAATTGCTTGCTCGCCGAAAAGGGTTGCATTTAAACGGTCTATAAACGACGGCGAACCACCACGCTGCAGATGACCAAGAACAGAAACGCGAACTTTATCTGTTAATCCTTTTTGCTTTAAGTGTTCAAAAGCTTCTTTTGCGCCTCCAATTTGATCTCCTTCGGCTATTACAATGATACTTGACTTATTGGCCGCAATGGCGCGTTTGATTTTATCCTCAAACAAGGACAAGTCTTCGCGCCGCTCAGGCATAAAAACCTCCTCTGCTCCACTAGCCGCAGCAGCGTTGAGTGCCAAAATACCAGAATTGTTTCCCATGACTTCAACCAAGAACACGCGGTGATGGGAACTAGCCGTGTCTCGAATTTTATCAATTGCCTGCACAATATTATTCAGCGCCGTGTCAAAACCAATAGTATAATCGGTCCCATTAATATCATTATCAATTGTACCAGGGATACCAATGATTGGCAGATCGAATTCTTGACTAAAAATTGAGGCTCCTTTAAATGAACCATCTCCTCCAATTACAATTAAGGCGTCAATATTTAATTGTTGAAGGTTAGTAAATGCAATTTTTCTTTGATCTGCTCGTTGAAACTCTTTGCAACGGGCAGTACCCAAAATTGTACCTCCGCGCTGTAGTATGTTTGAAACGTCATGATAATTGAGGGATCTAAATTCATTTTTTATAAGTCCATTGAAACCATCAATTACCCCAAAGACGCCAATTCCATGATAAATTGCAGCTCGGGTAATGGAACGAATACATGCATTCATCCCTGGTGAATCTCCGCCTGACGTTAGTACTGCAATATTTTGTATTTTTAGCATCTAATCTGATTTAATATATGCGATTTGTTTTTGTTTTAATTTTTATGGGTTACGGTTTAAACCTAATGGCGCAAGAAGAAAAAGGGCGACAGCTATTTTTTGGTGTAAACGTTGGAACAAAAATAGCAAATAAAAACTACGCTAGGCGGTATAGCGGGTTATACGGCTATTTTGGAACTAATGCTACACAATTAGAGGCGGTACTCTATAATAACCCCACAAATTATAACGCAATTAGAGACCGTCTAGAAGGTGTTGACTTTATTGTTCCCTATGATGCTTATTCAACAAACATACAATACACACCCGGTATATTAACTGGTGTAACGTTAGGTTACCAAATAAGCCCGAACTTACAGGTAAGTGTGGATGGAAACTTTAATAAGTTAAAGGTTAGAACGAATTTCACGTTGCAGGCCTTAGACGGCAGTATACAAACGACTGAAGGGCAATATAAACTGGGCGATATTTATGCCGAAGAAAGTAGATTTGATGGGCGATTTAACTTTGATTATGTCGCTGATGGAAATAAGGCCAAGTTTATAATTGGTGCTAGTGGTTTATATTCTTTTTGGAGAATTGACGAACATTTTGCTGACTTTAGAGGTTTACAATTTCAATTATTCTCTAAATTTTCTGGCGTTCCACCAAGTGAAACGAATATTGTAAGAGGTTCGGGTGCAGGGATTGGGTTGAACCTTGGAGTTGAATACCGAATAAATGAAAAAATAGTAAGCCAAATTATGTACCAACCCTACCAGAGTTTTGTTGATTACGGCATATATATTCAAAAGCGCGTTCTTTTACAACACGACATTACGGTTAGGTTTTTGTGGAAATAAACAGTCGCAAATGCTTTAATTATCACTGTGTAATTATCAATTCGAGTTGACTTAAGTTTAAAGAAGTGGTAAGTCTTAGAGATACAATGAACAACCTGTTATTATCAATTCAAGTTGACGTGAACCCAAAGGGATAACAAGTCTTAAAAATGCAGATAAGTGTTGTTCACGCAGTTTTACGTGTTAAGTGTTTTGAATTTGATAATTTAAATACACTTTCATGCCTTCTCATCATAAAGCAATATTATTTTTGTGGAATTATTATAAGTAATGCATCTAAGTTTCGAAGACCAATTTAAACTTTGAATAAGATGCAGACATTAACGATATGCTTTTTAGCGCATTATTTAGAAAAAATATTAGCTCATACAGTGATCTGGACTTAATTGACCTGGTCAAAAAACGCAATGGAAATGCTGAGGGTGAAATATTTAAACGTTATAGTGCACTAGTTATGGGTTTATGTTTGAAATACATGAAAAACCAAATGGTGGCTGAAGATATGTCTATGGAAATATTTGAAAGTTTGCCTGAGAAAATTCGGAGAAGCGAAATTCAAAATTTTAAGAATTGGTTATTCAGTGTAGCTAGAAATAGTTGCTTGATGGAATTGCGAAAGAAGAAAAAAGACACAGCTGAAATAGATCAAGCGTTAATTTATGCTGCGGATGATAGTGAGGCCATTTTACAATCGACTATTGCCAAAGAGGAAGAACTAGTTGAGCTGGAAGCTAAATTAGCCACTTTAAAAACGGAACAAAAACGGGCATTAACGCATTTTTATTTAGAAAGTAAAAGCTATGATCAAGTATCTGCATTGATGGAGATTCCAGCTAAAGCGGTTAAAAGTTTGATACAAAATGGCAAACGAAATTTAAAATTGAAATTGGAGCAAAATAAATGAGTTCGAATAGCGAACATATCGATATTGAGTTATTAAGACGTTATTATAATAACGAACTTTCTGATACGGCAAGACATGAACTTGAAAAGCAGGCTTTAAATGATCCATTCTTAAAGGATGCCATGGATGGTTTTGATGAAAACCCAGGTAGTTTTAACCAATTTTATGAAGCCAATAAAGGTAAATTCAGAAGCAAGAAGAGCTATACTGTTCTTACGGCAGTTGGTATAATAATTGCCTTATTTGTAGTAACAGCCTTAATAAAAAAATACGACGGGATAGATAATGAACATCTTGCACAAAACGATACGGACTCATTAATCGGTATTGACACGACACAATTCAACCCAGAATTATTAGCCGAAGAGGTGCTTGAATTCGAAATGATTCCAGCCGCAATTGAAACTTTAAGCGTTATTGCACAAGCAGATATTGTTACACCAAATGAGGTTGTAAACCACCAAGAGTTGGTTGCTGAAATTATAAATGAACAAGAAGAACCTATTATAATTAATGAAGATTTTAGTCATGAAGAAGACTTGAGTATTCAAGATGAATCAGCCCATTGGCACAAGCATGGTCAAATCACCACAGAAACGAGCTATTTATTTGATTTAATGGTGGTTGATTATAGAAAGATCACGCGAGAAAATGAAAAAATAACTTACAAACGTTTTGAATTGAGCGGTGTGTCTGCTGATCAGGAAGATGGAGTGAAAAATGAGGATGATTTAATTGAAAGAGAAGTCAAAGTTCCGTATTACGATTATTTAAGAAAAAGTATGTCGTTTTTCGCAGAGGGACGTTATAAAAAAGCATTGAATCGATACTTACTTATTCTAGATCAATATCCGGACGATTTGAACGCTTTATTCTATGGTGCATTGTCTTACCATAACCTTGGCAAAAACACAGAGGCGATTGTCTTTTTTGACAAAATTATAAATGGTGAACTTTATGTATTTAGCGAAGAAGCACTATGGTATAAGGCAAAGGCTTTGATAAAACTGAAAAAGAAAGTTGAAGCAAAAGCAATCCTAGAAGAAATAATAGCGCACGGTGGTTTCTATACCCAAGAAGCTATTGCACTTCGAGAAAAATTATAAGTCCAATAAACTTTAAAACTTGAGTTCGGCTAAAGCAAATGTTCTCAGTTGATTTAGTTTTTTCACTCTAAATCTCACCATCTTCTATACTTCTGTATAAATTTGGTATAATCGAACTAAGGTTCACCGCGTCCAAAAGCGAAAGCCCGAATAAAAACTTACCGTAAAAACCACCATAAATCCTAGCTTAAAAAGGGGCTATATCCGATACAATTAACTAAATTTGTAGCTTGATTTAATACAGATTTTGAGTTAAATGGAAATACCTAAGATATACGAGCCTAATAAGGCTGAAGACAAGTGGTACGCGCACTGGATGAAACAAAATTATTTTCATTCTGAGCCTGATGACCGCGAACCCTATACAATTGTAATACCACCGCCCAATGTTACGGGGGTTTTGCATATGGGACATATGCTAAACAACACAATTCAAGATGTGCTAATTCGCCGTGCAAGAATGCAGGGCAAAAATGCATGTTGGGTTCCTGGTACGGATCACGCGTCTATTGCAACAGAGGCTAAAGTTGTTCGCAAATTGAGAGATGAAGGGATTAAAAAATCTGATTTAACTCGGACCGAATTTCTTGGACACGCAATGGAGTGGAAAGAGAAGTATGGCGGTGTGATTTTAGATCAATTGAAAAAACTAGGCGCTTCTTGCGACTGGGAACGGACTGATTTCACCATGAATCCTGACTACTCGGAAAGTGTAATTGATACTTTTTTGGATTTATTTGAAAAAGGGAAGATATACCGTGGTGTAAGAATGGTAAATTGGGATCCTGCTGCACAAACAGCGCTTTCTGATGAAGAAGTTTTGCATAAGGAAGTGAATTCCAAATTATATAACGTTCGTTATAAAATTGAAGGAACGGAAGATGAATGGTTAACCATTGCCACTACCCGACCGGAAACGATATTGGGTGATACTGCTATTTGTGTCAATCCTAATGACGGTCGTTTTTTGCATTTGCATGGTAAAAAAGCGATTGTTCCAATTGCAAATCGTGTTATTCCAATTATCCAAGATGAATATGTTGAAATGGAGTTTGGAACGGGTTGTCTAAAAGTGACTCCTGCCCATGATGAAAATGATTATAACCTTGGTAAAAAGCATGATTTAGAGACTGTCGACATTTTGAATGATGACGGATCTTTAAATGCACATGGTTTACAGTATGAGGGTAAAGACAGATTTGAAGTAAGAGAATTGATTGCCAAAGAGCTAGATGAATTAGGTTATTTGGTAAAAGTTGAAGACCACATTAATAAAGTAGGTTATTCTGAACGTACTGATGCCGTAATTGAACCTAAACTATCTTTGCAGTGGTTTGTTGACATGAAGCAATTGTCCAAACCTGCATTGGATGCGGTTATGAGTGGTGAAATTAAATTTCACCCTGACAATCAAAAAAATACCTATCGCCATTGGATGGAGAACATCAAAGATTGGTGCATTTCAAGACAATTGTGGTGGGGACATCAAATTCCAGCCTATTATTATGGTAAGGATACAACTGAATTTGTTGTTGCTAAAACAATTGAAGAGGCGGTTATAAAAGCGTCTGAAAAATCGGGAAAAACGTTAACAGCTGCTGATTTAAAACAAGACGAGGATGTATTGGATACATGGTTTTCATCTTGGTTATGGCCAATATCTGTTTTTGATGGATTGACGGACAAAGGGAATGCTGAAATCAACTACTATTATCCAACTAATGATATCGTAACTGCTCCAGAGATTATGTTCTTTTGGGTGGCACGTATGATTATCGCAGGGATTGAATACATGGATGACATTCCTTTTAAAAATGTATACTATACAGGAATTGTTCGGGATAAATTAGGCCGTAAAATGTCTAAATCTCTTGGAAATTCTCCTGATCCCATTGAATTGATTAATGAATATGGTGCAGATGGAATTCGACTGGGAATTTTAATCTCGTCGCCTGCCGGAAATGATTTGCCATTTGACAGTTCACAATGTGAGCAGGGTAAAGCCTTTGTTAATAAGATATGGAATGCTTTCCGATTGGTTAACATGTGGGAAGTAAGAGATATTCCACAACCAGAATCGAGTAAGATGGCGATTGACTGGTTTGAAAGTAAATTAAACCAAGCGCTTATTTCAATTAACGACAATTTTGATAAATTCAGATTGTCTGATTCATTAATGACGACTTATAAGTTGGTTTATGATGATTTCTGTGGATGGTTTTTAGAGATGATCAAGCCAGGATATCAACAACCAATTGACGCTGACACTTTAGAGTCTGCTAAGACTTTATTCGAACGCATCTTAAAAATCATGCATCCGTTCACTCCTTTTATAACTGAAGAAATTTGGCACTGGTTACGAGAAAGACAAGAAGGGGAAGATATCATTATCAGTACTTGGCCAGAACAAGGGGAAGTTAATGAACCTTTGTTACGGAAATTTGACGCAGCATTTGAGGCGATTTCTAATATTCGAAAAATTAGAAAAGAAAACAATATTGCTTATAAGGTTCAATTGGATTTATCCGTAAAGATTAATGCAGATTCAAATCCAGAGTTAGACTCTGTTATCCAGAAGATGGGGAACCTTGCAAAATTGGAATATTCCGAAGACAAAGTTGCCAATGCTTTTTCATTTATTGTAAAAAACAATGAATACTACATTCCATTTGGAGAATCTGTAGATGTTGAAGAAGAAATAAAGAAAATTAAAGTCGAGTTAGAATATGCTGAAGGATCACTCAATATCGTTCGGAAGAAACTAACCAACGAACGCTTTGTTAATAATGCTCCAGAGCAGGTTGTTGCAAGCGAACGTCAAAAAGAGGCAGATGCCTTGAATAAGATTCAAATATTAACTGAAAAATTAGCTGATTTGACATAGTCACAGCTTTTTTAAAACAAAATTGAACAATTATGAAGTATGATGTTGTTGTTATAGGTTCAGGACCTGGAGGATATGTTGGTGCGATTAGATGTGCACAATTGGGATTAAAAACTGCCATTGTAGAAAAGTATAATACATTAGGTGGAACCTGTTTGAATGTTGGTTGTATTCCTTCAAAAGCTTTGTTGGATTCATCTGAGCATTTTCATAATGCAGCGCATAATTTTGAAAAACACGGCATTGAAATTAATTCGCCTAAAGTAAATATGGCGCAAATGATTGCCCGTAAAAATTCTGTGGTGAAACAAACATGTGATGGCGTGCAATTCTTAATGGACAAAAACAAAATTGATGTTCATACGGGATTGGGTTCTTTTATTGATAAAAACACTATTAAAGTAGTGGATAGTGAAGGGAAGGAAACTTTACTAGAAACCAAGAACACCATTATTGCAACAGGATCTAAACCAAATTATTTCCCAGGAATGGAACCTGATAAGGATCGTATTATTACTTCAACAGAAATGTTGGATCTTGAAAAGGTTGCAGAAAACTTGATTGTAATTGGTGGCGGTGTAATTGGATTAGAACTCGGTAGTGTTCATGCACGACTTGGCGGAAAAGTAAATGTACTTGAGTTTGCAGATAGAATTTTGCCAACAATGGATAAAGCTGTTTCGAAAGAATTAACGAAAGTATTAAAGAAAGAAGGTTTCAAGTTCAACATGAATCACAAGGTTCAAAAAGTTGAAAATACAGGAACTGGTGTTAAAGTAACTGCACTTAATAAAAAAGACGAAGAAGTTGTTTTTGAAGGTGATTATTGCCTAGTAGCTGTCGGACGTAAACCATTTACAGATGGACTTGGTTTAGAAAACGCTGGAATAAAAATGGGAGAACGTGGAATGGTTGAAGTAAATGACCATTTAGAAACAAACGTTCCTGGAATTTATGCCATTGGTGATGTTGTTAGAGGAGCAATGCTTGCGCATAAAGCAGAAGAAGAAGGTGTTTATGTTGCTGAATTATTGGCTGGACAAAAACCACATATTAATTATAACCTTATTCCTGGTGTTGTATACACATGGCCTGAGGTTGCGGCGGTTGGAAAAACTGAAGAAGAATTAATTGCGGCTGGCGTCAACTATAAAGCGGGTTCATTTCCTATTAAAGCATTAGGTAGAGCGCGTGCGAGTATGGACATCATGGGAATGGTGAAAATTTTAGCAGATGCCGAAACGGATGAAGTTTTAGGCGTACATATGGTTTCTGCCAGAGCTGCAGACATGATTATGGAAGCCGTTACTGCAATGGAGTTCCGTGCATCAGCAGAAGACATGGCGCGGATATGTCATCCACATCCAACTTATACCGAAGCGACTAAAGAAGCAGCTATGGCTGCAACATCAGATCGTGCTATACATATTTAATTAATCTAGAACAGAATCCTTTCTTACTTGTTAAGAGAAGAGAACCTAGCATATTAAAGTATGAATCAAAAAAAAACCTGTGTTTTACTAATTAATTTAGGTACACCTGACAGTCCTAAAACAAGGGATGTTCGTACCTATTTAACTGAATTTTTAAATGATCCAAGGGTCATTGATATAAATGCAGTTGGTAGAGCGGCACTTGTAAATGGCATAATCGTTCCTTTACGCGCACCTAAATCTGCAAAAATATACCAAGAGTTATGGGATTTATGGGATGGTGAATCTCCCCTTTTAACATTTGGTAAAAAATTGCGAGAATTGGTTCAAGCCAAGTTTGATCCAACGACAAACGTTAAGGTTGAATTTGCCATGCGTTATAAAAACCCGTCGCTTAATTCGGTTTTAAAAAGAATAGAAGCAGAAGGTTATGATCGGATAGTGGTAATGCCATTATTTCCGCATTACGCAAGCTCATCAACAGGGTCGGCAATTGAAAAAACGCTCAATATTATTCGAAAGTGGTGGGTAATTCCCGAGCTTAAGGTCATTCAAAGTTTTTATGATCATCCCGGATATATTGCAGCTTTTGTTGACAAAGCTAAACAACACAATTTAGCAGATTACGATCATGTTTTGTTTAGCTATCATGGATTACCTGAACGTCAAATTGATAAGGTACATCCAACAATGGCTTGCAATACCTGCAACTGTGATAAGGTTTATAAAACGGATCAACGTTTGTGTTATCGCAATGCTTGTTATGAAACAACACGTTTAATAGCAAACAGCTTAGGACTTTCAGAAAACGAATATACGGTTGCCTTTCAATCAAGGCTTGGAAAAACACCATGGCTCCAACCCTACTCTGACAAAGTTGTTGAAGACTTGGCGAAAGCAGGAAAGAAAAAAGTTTTAGCATTTTCAGCAGCATTTGTTTCCGATTGCCTTGAAACCTCTATTGAAATTGGAGTTGAATATCAAGAAATTTTTGAAGAACACGGCGGTGAAAAAATCCAATTGGTTGAAAGTTTGAACGATTCTGAGAAATGGGTAAATACTGTTCATGAATTGATTCTTGATCAACTCTAGAAGTCCTCTTGACGCTTAAAAGTGCGTTTTAATGGATTTAATAGTCACACAGTATATCTAATTCTTAAGTTTGCAACATGAAAATGGTTATCTCCTACATACTAACACCAATTTTCTTTCTATTTTTCGGTCTTACTTTGGTTATATTTCAACCGATACAGGTTGTTACCAGATACATATTTGGCGCAAAGGCTCATGACAAAACCGTTGGCGCGCTTAATTTTTGCTTATCCAAATGTCTACTTATTTTAGGAACCAAACTCCGTTTTCAAAATTTTAGAAAACTCGCAATTGATGAGCCGGTCCTTATCATTAGCAATCATCAAAGCATGTGGGACATTTCTCCTATAATTTGGAAACTAAGAAAAAAACGCACAAAATATATTGCTAAAGCATCATTGGCTAAATTCATTCCTAGTATTTCTTATAACTTGAAATATGGCGGATCTGTATCCATTGACCGAAATGATCCAGCTGGTTCTATTGAAAAAATCAAGCAGTTTGCTGGATTTATTGCAGAAAATAAATTCGCCATCTGCATCTATCCGGAAGGAACGCGAAGTAGAGATGGAAAAGTAAAAGTATTTAAGTCCTCTGGAATTGACGCGATACTTGAAGTAATTCCAAATATTAACGTGGTCCCAATTGCAATAAAAAATACGGGCAAGATTGACAATGATGGAAAATTCAATAAAACCCTTGGCATAAAAGCCACATTCACCATGCTCGCTGGTCGTAAAATTGATCGCAATAATTTAGCGGCAGATTTGGAAACTATTCGCCAAGAAATTTTGGGAACGATTCGAGATACTAAATAGTAAACGAAAATCCTACGGAGCCCATTATTAACGCTACAATTTATAGAACAAAAGTGATGCAGATTTCCCATTTCTCATAGAATCACTGTTCAAAAGGTTTAAATTATCGTATGATTGCAGGGTTTAAAATCCTGAATAGCAAAGTTCCAATCAAAAAAATTAATGAACATTCGCATCATCAGCATTCCATTAACTGATTCTCACTTTAACCTTTTGCAGAATTACAAAGTACTCAACTGATCCGACCCATATAATATTGTTCCGAAATAATAGTTTAAGTAGTGTAAAACAGCACATAATTGCGTAATTTGAAACCAGCTACTTATCCTACTATTATGAGACATCTTTCCTTTCTAGCATTATTCGTTCTTCTTTTTTCCGTAAACGGAATTGGCCAAACAAGTACAGAACCTATCCCCTGCTCTAATGATGAAATATTGAAAAGGCAGCTAGACGGAAATCCAACTGCCTTGCAAGAAATGACTGCGAATGAATTATTCATAAGAAATTTCATTCAAAATTTAAAATTGGAAGGTTCAAACAACCGTAGTCATGATAGTACCGCGCAATATATAATCCCTGTTGTTTTACATGTTTTCCATAATGGTGAAGACGGGATGATTAGTTTGGAGCAAGCGCAATCTGGTTTAGATGTTCTAAACGCAGATATGCAAGGGTTAAATATTGATTGGGATGATGTTGATCCTGCATTTGAAGAAGTTAAAGCCCCATTAGATGTTCAATTTTGTTTAGCATCACTTGATCCAGACGGAAACCCAACTACTGGTGTAAACTATTATGATGATTCCCTAAAAATGTTGAATGAAGGAGATCTTTTTGCACATGCTTGGGATAATTTCAAATACTTCAATATTTACATTCCCAAATATACAGGTGGAGAATGGTCGCTCTTTACGGCATATGCTTATTACCCCAGTTTGGCGAGAGTCGAAGCTAATATTGACGGCGTTTTTTATTCTTCCATTCGCTGGGGATATGGCGAACATTCTGAGTTAGAAGATGGACAAGAGTGGGCATCTGTGGTTACGCATGAGGTTGGGCATTGGCTTGATTTAAGACATACGTTTGAAAATGGTTGTTCGGTTCCGGGAGATTATGTAGATGATACCCCGCCAACAACAGGTGGAGGCATTGAGATAGAAGGTTGTTATAATAATGACGAAAGTTGTGGCGAAAGTACGAATGGCGAAAATTATATGGACTATAACCATGACTGCAAAAAGATGTTTACGCAAGGACAGGTTGATCGAATGACCGCAGCTTTGCACATGGCAGCTCGTAGTAATTTATGGTCGGAAGCGAATTTGAATGCAACTGGGTGTAGTGATAGCTTTGCAACAATCGGAAATTTAGAGGTCAATAATGTATTATCTATCTATCCCAATCCAAGCAGTAGTTTTCTCTTTATGGAGCTGAATAAAATTCCTGAAGGGATTATTATTTATAACAGCATTGGCGAAATCATTCTAAGAGAAACGAATCCGACATTGCTTTATAAGGTAGATGTAGAAAATTACGCTGCTGGAATTTATTTTTATCAAATAAATTTTGAAAATTCAAATCAACAAGGAAAGTTTGTTGTGAGGTGAGAAGTGTGCGTCCCATATTATCATAACATACTCGGGCAAAGTCTAGCGATTTCATTATTAGTAGTTTATAGTGATTAATGTTCCTGAATTCAAGCCTAAGTGTTCTTTTATACGCCCGTTAAACAGCACATTCAAAGTTTTAAAATTCTATTTAATTCGTTATTTTAGATGCGCGATAACTATAAAAGGAATAGCGCCTCTGCTGAAGCTACGTACAGGTTAGCATACACCTCTTAATTTTGATTTTTTTAAAGATTAAAATGACAATCAGAATTGCAAAAAAAATATAAAAAAATTTCACGCGAACGAAATTAAACCCTGATGAAAGAACAAATCAAATTATATTTTAATCGATATGTGACATTTAGTGATTCTGAAATTGATGAAATTTTCTCCAAATTAGAAGCAAAAACATTTCAAAAACAGGAATACATTCTTCATGAAGGACAAATATGCAAGCACAATTATTTTATAATAAGTGGATTAGTTCGTTCTTTTTATATTGACCAAAAAGGCAAGGAAAATATAACTCAATTTGCGCTTGGAAATTGGTGGATAACAAACGTTGAGAGTTTTATTAAGAATACTCCCTCCCGCTTATCTATTCAAGCGATAGAAAAAACTGAAATACTGCTAATTAATAAAGATGCATTAGAAAAACTATATATTTCTATACCTAAACTTGAAAGATTATTCAGAATTATTACCGAGTATATGTTGATTGCGATTCAACGTAGAAATGACGTTTATTTACAATTAAAAAGTAAAGATAGGTATGATGGTTTTATAAAACTTTACCCAAGTTTTATTCAAAGAGTTCCTCAATATATGATAGCCTCTTACTTAAAAATAACACCTGAATATTTAAGTGAACTAAGAAAAAATAGATAGCTTCTATTTCTTAAGATATCTTAATTTTTAAAACACAATTTTCCAATAAATTTGTCTCATAAACAATGTAAAAACAATAAAATTATGGAACGAATTACATTTAATCAAATTCCAAAAGGAATGATGGAAAATATGATGGCCACTGAGAATTATATTAATAATTCATCTTTAGGTTATCAACTTTTAGAACTCGTACGTTTACGAATTGCACAGATTAACAAATGCGCTTATTGCATTGATATGCACTACAAGGAATTAAAACATTCTGGAGAAACTGAGTTACGTATTTCAACATTAAGCGTTTGGAAAGAAACTTCTTTTTTTACCGAAAAAGAAAAAGCTATCCTTCTATTTACAGAAGCATTAACAGAAATAAGTAAGAATGATATTTCAGAGGAAATTTATCATGGATTAACTACGTTTTTTACTACGGCAGAAATTTGTAACCTAGCGCTGGCTATTTCTCAAATAAATACTTGGACGAGATTAATGAGAACCTTCGGGTCTACAGCAGGGAATTATGAAGTAACAAAATGATTTTAAAGCCATTCTGTAAAAAATAAAATATGAAGAAAATAGTAGTGATAAATGGGCATCCAGATCAAGAGAGTTTTTGCACAGCTTTAGCAGAACAATATAAGTCAGGAGCTGAATCATCTGGGGCTGATTGTAAACTAATCCATTTAGCTGACTTAAAATTTAATCCAATCTTGACACATGGATATAGGAAAAGAACAGAGTTAGAATCCGATTTACTTATAGCTTGGGATTTGATAAAAGAATCTGAGCACCTTGTATTTGTCTATCCAAATTGGTGGGGAACAGCACCTGCCTTGTTAAAAGGATTCATAGATAGAGTGTTTTTACCCAATTTCGCATTCAAGTACGGGAAAAGTACTTTTTTTTGGGATAAGTTATTGGCTGGAAAATCAGCACGATTAATTGTCACAATGGATACACCTTTGTGGTATTATCGATTTATCTTTAAAAGTCCAGGTCATAATGCCATGAAAAAAGGGACACTCCATTTTTGCGGAATAAAACCTGTAAAAATAACCTCCTTTAGTCCTATTAAATCATCTACAAAAACAAAAAGAGAACAGTGGCTGCATAAAGTAGAGCATTTGGGCCGTATTATGAAATAACACCAGTGCATTACACTATATCTAATTTATTGCTAGTTCTAGCTATTTACGAAAACCCAAGCAATCGTTTCTCTTTATGAAGTTGAATAAAACTCCCGAGTGAATTATTATTTATAATAGCATTGGCGTAATTCATTCTAAGAGAAACGAATCCGACATTGCTTTATAAGGTCGGTGTAGAGAATTACGCGGCTGGAGTTTATTTCTATCCAATAGATTTTGACGGTTCAAGTGAAAAGGGGAAGTTTGTGGTGAAATGAATAATGCGAAACGTAGCGATTATTTTATAGACATTAATATTGCTAAATTCAAGCCTAAGTGTTCTTTTATTCGCGCGTTAAACAGGACATTCAAAATTTGAAAATTCTATTTAATTCGTTATTTTAGGTGCACACAACCATCCGAATAAAACACATATGTGCTTTATTCGGATGGTTGCATTCATTAAAAACAGAACGAATGTTTTGGAATAAGAAAACAAAACCATCACCGAATGACGAAATAAGAGAAACTCTGTTTGGTGATTTGTCAATTGAAAAATGGACGGATAAGAATGTAGCAGAAGAGCCTTGAAAATCGTTTGATCTTGCGAAAGAGCTAATCGAGAATAACCAAAATGAACAGGCAGTTGAATTATTAACCAAAATAACTCAAATGCAAAATATTGAATCTCGCCATTACGTGCAAGCCTATCATTTCCTTAAACAATTAGGATTGAAAAATGATAAGCCAACCGAACTATTTGGTGTTGTCATTGAGGTTGGCATGAAAAAAAATGAATATGATTTATTAGCTGCTTACTCGGACTTTTCTGCACGATATTATAACTATACTGGTGCTGGAATTGTTTGGGAAAACCCGAATAATTCAATTGAAAATGAAATCAATACTGTTCTTGAACTTGGAAAAGAAGTGATGAATAATATAGGCCCATGGGAACAGGCCCGACCAAACCCTATTAGAAAAGGTATGGTTCGACTTAATTTGTTAACGTCTAAAGGACTGCATTTTGGAGAGGCTCCAATGGACGTAATGGGGAGTGACCCAACTGGCGGTGGTCTACTGAATGCATCTGCAATTCTAATGCAAAAATTAATGGAAAAGTCTGAAAATAAATAACGAAAGCACAACAATGGCTATACGTGATGCGGGGTTTCTGCTAAATCAAAGGTCAGTGCATATAATCAAGTCCGCCAATACTTTAATTTGGTATTTAAAGTGAAAAAATTACAAACAAAATATAAACTCTTGGCTACATGTAAATTTGAAAAATCCACTTTTCAAATCCCGAACTACGCATAGCCAAACATTATCGTCAAACCCCAAACTCATCCTTCTCCCATACAGAGAGCCACATTGTAGGCAGTCCAACGTAAACAGCTATCTCAGGACGATCTAATTGACTTTCTAAATCAACTTTAGAACTTGTAGCCAGGTTTACTTCTTTCATTTTAAGAAGCGTATTAATCACACTAACATCTGAAACGTCTGTTGAATATAGGTCCAAGTATTCTAATTTTTTCAAAGATTTTAAAGCCGAAATATCTTTAATATAGGTTTCCATCAAATCTAACATTCTCAGATTTGGGAATTTGTCGAGCCCTTTCAAATTGATATCATTAAACTGAGCAGAAAGGTCGAGTCTTTTCAAACGGGGTTGTTTCTCAAACTTGCTAAAATCATTGATGGCTGAATTATCTAAATCGAGGACCTCCAACTTTTTCATAGTCTTCAGCTTCAATTTTTGACAGCCTTTTATTCTCAAATATTTCAGATTTGGAAATTGGGAGAGGTCCTTAATTCTTTGATTGTAATTCGTAATATTCAAACGCTCGAGTTGTTCCATCTTCGGAAGAGCACTGATATCAATATCGGGCTCACTGAAATCGGATCCGAGTTGGAGAGACTTCAACCTATGCAAGTGTTCAAAACCTTTGAATCGCATATCAGTCTCCAGTCTCAAGTATTCTAACTTTGTGAGTTTCTTTAAATTTAATACAACTTTCTTCTTGTAATCAACCGATAATAAAAGCTTTTTTAAGCTTTGGAGTTGAAGAACATGTTGCGCGTCCTTTACTGGCATATCATTTAACTTAAGACTCTCCAGTACTTTAAATTTTTCTAATAAGTGCGCATCTTTGATTCTTTTCACATCATAGATCTCTAGCTCTTTCAGTTGATTTTTAAGTGGTAGAATCCGCTCATATGACTGTAATCCCTTCTTTTTATTTGAGAAGTTGGACAGTTTGAAAGATGTAAGTTTTTTGAATTGATCAAAACATTCGTGATTAAAGAAAATACCACGGTTAATAGCAATAGACTTGATTTGTTGAGCAATGGGTAAAAAAGCCGCTATGTTCACTTTTCCACCGCCAAAAGTTAGATGACTAACTCTCTTTAATTTCTTGAGATGAGGAACAACATCACCTGTAAAAGAAACCAAATCAAGACGGGTGATGTACTTTTTGATTGGCATTATTTGCTCCAGATCAAACGGCCTTTTCGCTTTATATATATTACAATTTATGTTTCTTCCATTCTTATTTTTGAGAATAGTTTTATCCTTCACTCTTGTATCGGTACTTATGGAAATCCCTCCTAGTTTGGGGAACTCTTCAAGCCCAGATAAACTACCTATCTTGCAACTCCCAAATTCAATATGAGACAGAGATTTTTTGAACGGTAAAAATGAGACATGATCCAGTTTAGAATTATATACACTTATGCGGTAAACACCACTTTTCGTCTCATTTTTGAGCGGTTTATAGGTAAATGTTATCTTATCTAAGATCAAATACGAAATCTGCTGAATCGAATTGATACTTTGAATATTATCAATGTGACAATTCCGAAACTCGACTTGTCTAAAACCTCCAATCTTACTTTTCTCAAAACATCTTAATGCCTTAGCATCCAAATTCATGTTTAAGAGCTTCAAGTGTCCTGGAACTTTCCCTTTGGTTTTACAATCATTGCCTTTGAGCGTAACACCATCCAATGTCATATAGTAAGCATTGAATGCGAGCAGATCAGAAAAATTAGGGATTGTTGAATTATTAATGGTCAATGCACTTAAATCTCCCGTATAGACAAATAAAGCTGATAAATCTTTTATCACAACATCATCCAATTGCAATCTATCAATGTGCTCCTCCGTTCCTGAGTAGTGATTTTTTTGATCAGAGTCATAATTTTTTCCGAACCTCTGTTCTTCTAATTTTATACCTAATAGCTTTTCTATTTTCTTGAGTACAGTCATTATTTATCAATGCTTGAATGGGTAATATACCGATTTTTCACTTCTTTTTAATGACAATTAGAAGTTGCTTAAAATAATCTCAAAAGCTCAGCCATGAGAATATTATAGATGGGTCAGTATGCCTGAAATAAAGATTAGTCGGAAAATGGTTGAAGAACTATAGATTTAAGGAGGGGGAAATTGTAAAAGTTGAAGTGTGGCGGAAGAAGTTGTAATTACCCAGAATGAAAAAAGCAGATAACACGTAAGTAATTATCAGCAATACGCGCCGACAGTAGAAATGCCTATATTTATACAAACCGTTGTAGGTAATTACCCAAAAGTGTTTAGATTAAATAGTAAACATAGAAGCATTCAAGATTTTAAGTTCTGCGAAAATCAGAACTTCATTAAACGCTTACTGGAATCATTCGTTCTTTGTGATGTTCAAGATGATGATATTGATGGCAAACTTTATGTCGACAAGTTAACAGGTCAAAAATGGGAAGTCTATGAATATGACGATTTTAACACTTATCGAGAACCATACCCGAAAGGAATTCGACATTTTCCCTATCTGTCCGTGCCTGATACAATAGAAGTTATTTGCAGCAGTATTTATGATGATGAAATTAAGGGAGCATGCCGATTATTATTGGAAAATGAATGGCTTGGAATGGAGTTTCGAGAGCAATTATTAAACGAAATCGAAAAAAGGCAAATAAACGTAAAGAAGAAAAAATACAAATTAATATTCCAAGCAGCTGAATTGGATAATACGACTAATAAAAGGGATACCCTAAATAAAACTTTGACGAATATTGAAGCGGATTATAAATACTATTTAGATTTAGCTGAAAGAGCATTAAGATTAAAAGGATAAGTATAAAATGAACTTCAGAGAACTTATATTATTACCTGTTTATGATGAAATGATCAGTGCGAAACACAGCATTTATTTTCTAGACATTAATATTCCTAAATTCAAGCCTAAGTGTTCTTTTATTCGCGCGATAAACAGGGCATTAAAAATTTGAAAAGTCTATTTAATTCGTTATTTTAGGTGCACAATACCTATAATAACCTGCGCAATGCTTCGGTTATTGAAAAAAGGAATAAAACACATATGTGTTTTATTCGGATGTTGTACAAAATAAACTAAAATGGAAAAATCACATATTTTTTTAATAGTATTTGCGATTTTTATAGCCTTTTCATCTTGTGAAAAAGACAATGAAACAACCATATTCTACTGGAACGAAACTGGTTGCTCTAACCCCTGGGAACTGGATAATAATGATACTGAAGAGGAAAAAAAAGCGAAAATTGAGAATTATTTATCAGATCAAAATGTAAGTATTGAAAATATAGAATTTGAATTTGATTCAACGAAAGAACAGTTCTGTAGAGCTTGTCATTGTACTACAGGGAGCATTATAGTGATGAAAGTATCAACGAAAGACAAGCGAAAAATGAAACGACTAGACTTCTATCAATAGAAAAAACACTTTATACAACACTATATATAGCAAATAGGGCGTTCAGTGGTTTACGAAAGTTCAGTGCTATTTACAATCACCGCCAAATCGTTGATTTGGCTTTTAAAATGAATAAGATAAAAACAAAATACAACGTTTTGGCTAAGTGCAAACTTGAAAGTTTATCGCTTTTTACTGCCCTACTTGCCATATACTAAACGTTGTAGTGCATTCAATATGAAAAACTTAATTATAATAATATCAATACTCACTAGCGTTTCCTTTTCATACGGACAGGATTGGAATGGAATTGAAAAAGTGATCTTTAATGGATTTACAAATCCAAATGTTGAAGACACCATAAAAACAGGACAAAATATAGATGTTGAATTAATGTCAAACTATTTGAAATCCGCTAAAAAGTGTGAGGCTTATTTCCCAAAAGGTGCTTCAATATACGTGACGGTAGAATTTAAAGAGGATGAAAAAGTAATAATACAATTTATTGCTGGTGGATATGATATATTCCATGTCATAAAGAGTGATAATGAATTCCTAAAAGACTGGTATCAATTGGATCCAAAACACAAAAAAGAATGGAATCAATTACTTAAGACAATGATTAATTAAAACGTCACTACAACAACACCTAAAAATAACCCTGCGGGTCGCTAACGCTTATATTTATTCAAACGTTAGTAACAATGAAGTAAAAGATTCAATTATGCATTTATTTAATTCTAATAAAGTGAATTTTGATCTACTCAGGAGTAGGGCTTTTAATCTGAGGTGGGCTGAACATCCAGATGATGTGATTCCTCTTACTGCAGCTGATCCTGATTTTAAAAGTGCTCCAGAAATATCAGAGGCTATTATAGATTATTGTAAGGGCCAATACTTTTCATATGGCCCTTCTGAAGGGCTCATTGAATTAAAAAAAAGTGTAGCATCTTTTTTTATTTCAAAACGAAATGTTCCTGTTAAATCTAATTTTGTTCTACCTATTGACAGTGCCGCTTTTGGTATTTATTTGACTTGCAAAACATTATTAAATACTGGAGACGAAGCAATTATTTTTGACCCTGTTGACTTTTTGTTTAGGTATTCTATTGAAAAGGTAGGTGGAAAAGCAGTTCCATTTTCGATTCCACCAAACACTAAGAAAGTTGACTTTCAAAAGCTAGAACATCTAATAACAAATAAAACAAAATTAATTTGTCTCTGTAATCCACTCAATCCAACAGGTAAAGTATTTACTAGAGATGAACTACTCATGCTAGGTTCAATTGCAGTAAAATATGATTTGAACATTTTATCAGATGAAATATGGAGTGATATTGTATATCATCCTGCCGAATTTGTTAGTATAGCATCATTAAATGAAGAAATAAGAAATAAAACAATAACCGTTACAGGTTTCAGTAAGTCATTTGGAATGGCAGGTCTCCGTATGGGCGTTATTATAGCGCATAATGAACAACATTACAATAGCATAGTGGATTACTCAATGCATAAATACACTATTCATGGAGCCAATGTTTTATCACAAATCGCGGCAATAGCTGCACTAGAAAAATGTGATTATTGGTTAGCTGGATTTGTCAATCACACAAAAAAAATGAGAGATCTTTTAGTACGTGAAATTAATACCATTCCAAACTTAAGTTGTATTGCCCCAGATGGGTGCTATGTTGCATTTGTCAATATTAAAAAAACAAATAAAACGAGCCAACAGATTTACGAAATCTTACTAAATGAAGCAAAAGTAGCAGTGGTGCCAGGATTAGAAAAATGGTTTGGAAAGGGTGCAGAAGGCTACATAAGAATTTGCTTCTCAACTTCTGAAGCTATTTTATTAGAAAGTATATCACGAATTAAAAAATGTTTGATTTGAAGATTGTAATTATTGGCGGGGGCATTGCTGGATTAGCAGCTGCAATAGCATTTAAAAGAAATAAAAACAAAGTTGTTGTTAGGGAAAAAAACTCTGTTCGCAATAATTTAGGAATGGCTTTCATGATTCATTCAAAAACAATAGATGACATTAACTCCGTACTTGAGTGCGAGTTAGACTTGAAAAGTTCTAAGATAAATAACTTTGTTTTAGAATGCAGTGGAAACACACAGAACAGTATTAAATTAAATGGGTGGTACGTAGTTAAACGCATCAAACTTCTCAAGTTTCTTCAAAGTCAGTTAACTCATGATGAATATTACGATAATTCCGATTTTTCACATCTCCAATATAAAGAAGATAAGGCTATTGCTGCTGTTTTTAAAGATGGTTCTATTGAATACGGAGATTTATTTATTGGTGCGGATGGTATTAACTCTAAGATTCGGAATTTAGTATGCGAAGCACATTTTTTTCCGAACGAAATAAATGAACTTGTATGTATTACACAACATAAAGATGAGAACATTAATGACAGTACCTTCAGAAAATACTTGTCAATAAAAAAAGGTATGGCATTCGGCTTCATTCCAATTTCCAATAATGAACATGTCTGGTTCCTTCAATTTGACAGCAGATTATATGGCTCCATTTTTCAAAAAAGTAGCGAAATTGAAAATGATATGACCTCTCAATTCCTATCTGAATTACCTAAGAAAGTAAGTGAACTCATTGAGAGTAGTGATTTAAAAAAAGCCCACTTATGGAAAAATCAAGAATTAAAATTACTTCCCTCTTTTTATAAAGCTAATGTCTGTCTAATTGGGGACGCCGCTCACGGTTCAATATCACTGACCAGTTCTGGGGTAAGTTCCGGTATATCATCTGCGATTAAACTTGCTCAAGTCTTGAATTCCACTGAGCCTTTACAATCTGCCTTGAACAAATATGAAAAGGCAAGAAAAAGGGATAATGCAGAAACAATTAAATATGCTCAAAGATTAAAACTCCAATTTAATAGCCCCCCTGATGGGATAGAGAATTACTACTTACCACTATTTCATAGCCTTAATGAGTAAAACTCGGAAACTAAAAATACAAAAATCACTAACAAACCTAAACTGCATTAAAACGCAGTTTAGCCAAACCGTTATATACAAGCAGTAAAAACAGTATGAATAGAATACAACATATAGAAAATGAGATTTCCGAGTTAAGAAATCAATTGCAAAATCATAAAATTTATGAAAACCTAAAGAATGTAAATGACATTAAAGTTTTTATGGAGAATCACGTATTTGCTGTTTGGGACTTTATGTCACTATTAAAATCCCTTCAAATAAAACTGACAAATGTTCAAACACCTTGGGTACCATCTAAAAATGCGACACTTTCGAGATTCATAAATGAAATTGTTCACGGGGAAGAAAGTGACATTAATGAATTAGGAGAGCCTAAAAGTCATTTTGAAATGTATTTGGACGCAATGAGACAAGTAAAAGCAAATACAACTGAGATTAATAATTTCATAAGTATTCTTGAATCTGACAATACTGTTGAATATTCATTGAATGAAATCAATATTGATATAAGAGTTGCTGATTTTGTGAAATTCTCATTCTCAATTATAGAAACAAATAAACCTCACCTTGTTGCTTCTGCCTTTACATTTGGACGAGAAGATCTTATCCCTGATATGTTTATTGAAATTTTGAAAAACTCTGATTCTGGAAACAAGTTATATAACAAATTGACATATTATCTTGAAAGACATATAGAATTAGATGGAGATGAACACGGACCACTATCCCTTAAAATGATTTCAGAACTTTGTGGGAATGACGATCAGAAGTGGAATGAAACACTCACAGTAGCAAAGCAATCATTAGAAAAAAGAATTAATCTTTGGGATTCAATTAATGACTTAATTCAAAATAAAAAGCCAGCAAAAAACACTGTATATAGCAAATAGGGCGTTCGGTGGTTTAGGAAAATAAAATCCTTTATACCAACACCGCCAAATCGTTGATTTGGCTTTTAAGAATGAATAAATTAAAAACAACGTTTTGCCTCAGCGCAAATTCGAATGTTTATCGCTTTCTACTGCCCTACTTACTATATACTAAATGTTATGTGCAATAAATTGTAACTCAGAAGCCATTATTGAATTATAGATGATAAATCAAACTTCATGACATTATCAGCGCGTATTATTTTAGGCTTGTTATCAGTGTTATTAAGCTTTTCGACATTTGCCCAAGAGTTTTTGCCAGACTCATTAACAATGGAAACATTAAATGGCAAAAAGATTAACTTGAAAGATTATGTTGCCGATAAAAGTAAAGTAACTATCATTATTTTCTGGGTATCTTGGAGTAAACCAAACCAAAAAGAAATAATTAGCATTAACAATAATTACCTTGAAGACTGGCAGAACAAGTATGATATTCAACTAATTGCGGTCAGCATGGACGACGAACGCACAACAGGTAGAGTAAAAGAGATTATGGAGGCGAGGGAATGGAAGTTTGATATTCTCTGTAACCCAGATAATTCTGCTTTTAAAGAACTTGGTTTTAGTACGCTCCCTTATACAATATTATTGGATGCAAAAGGAAAAATAGTCTACATGCGTGCCGGCTACGTCCCGGGAGATGAACAAGTATTAGAAGCTGAAATCAACAAGTTTCGAATTAAAGAATAGACTGATTTTCACGTAATAACAGCACAGTCTTTTTAGGACAGTAATCTGCACATAACATCACCTAAAAAGCATAAGAAACTTATGCTTCGTCAGATAATCTTTGGTGGAAATCTATTCTTATATTTAAACAAAATTTTGGTAAAAAGTCATTAAGCCGACTGAACTGAGAAACGTCAGGTTCCATTACGCAAATCATGTATTTAACTAAACAATCAACAGAAATAAAAAATTTGGATATCAATTGCTCTGGTTGTTCTGAAACAGAAATTGAAGCAAAGGAATCCGAACAGAATTTAATTTTCCCAAAAGCGTTTAAGGAATTCTTAATGATTTGCGGAAAGGATCATGGTCACTTATTTTGCGGAGACAACATAACACTATCTAAATTCAATTATATAAATGAATGCGGAAAAGGGAACTTTAAAGATGCTCTGGGTAAAGAACCAAAAGACGCACTCGTTTTCATTCTCGAACATCACGGTTACTCATTTTATTATTTTGAACTTGGAACTGGCGAAAACCCTGATTTACATCTTCTCGTTAATGGAGATGAAGTCTTTCACCAGAAATTCGGAAAATTTGCTGATTTATTGAATCAGGGAATGAAAAACTGCCGAACATATTAAACAACATCCCCACCCTTTTTACTATCATTCTTGTTGCTCATTTGCGTGTGTAATATTCTGCAATTCCAACATGCGGTTCCGACAATTCGCAAAGTTGGCCGTCATACTTCATCCCATAAACAAACGAATATTACCTGAATTTTAATTTAGACTGGTATAGAACCTGTATTAGTTTTAAAAAAAAATAGTGTTACAATGGTATTTATGACAGTATATTAGTATTAAACTCAGTAACTATGAAAAGCAGAAATCAACATACCTTAATCAGTATATCAATGGTGATTTATTGTGTATTCAATAGTTTTATTGCTGTGGGTCAAAATGGATTCGCTAATCACTGGCATATTAATCATAATATGCATGTTGATTTCTCTTTAGGCGGCCCTTTTGTTGACACTCTATCGGAATTGAATACGTTTGAGAGCTCAATTTCTTACTCAAATACAGACGGAGAGCTACTTTTTTATAGTAATGGAGGAGCTATTCCAACTTATGAAGCATCTGGAGGTTATCTATGGAATCGAAATCATGAAGTAATGCCCAATGGAATCTTAGTGGACACAATGGGTTGTCAAAGTTCCTCGAATGGCGGGATTGTTATTCCAGACTTTACAGATGATAATATTTTCTGGGTTTTTACTTCAGATTGTTCCGAGACCCACACCCTCGCTCCTGAGCAACATATTGGTTTGCGATCTACAAAAATTGATATGTCTTTAGACGGAGGTTTAGGAGATGTACTTGAAAAAGGTGTTCCCATTTATGGTGATTCTTCGCATAAATTTGACGAGGGTATTGGAGCGACACGTCATGCCAATGGTGTAGATTACTGGATAATTATGCATGGCTATAATTATCCTCTTTCTGATACGTTTTACGTTTTTTTGTTTAATGAGAGTGGCGTTTCACCTCCCATTGTGCAAACTATTGGTTCTACTATAGAGGGTAAAATTGAAATTTCTCCGAATGGAAAACACATGACTTATGGAAATGAATTCTACACTTTTGATAAAGCGTCAGGCGTAATTTCAAGTCCGATAAATTTAGATATAAATCTAGTTTCCTCTAGCTTTTCTCCAGACTCTCGTTTTCTCTATACGGTTGATGCACATAACTTATACCAGTATGATTGTAGTTCCCCCGATCTATTGGCAAGTAGAATACTTGTTTATCACGCGTCAGACGAACCAGTTTACGAATTTGGAGGCATGCAATTAGGACCAAATTGTAAAATATATGTCGCGCGTTTAGAACATAGTTCTTTTGGCGTTATCAATTTGGCCAATGAACCAGGATTAGCCTGTAATTATGTCCATAATCAATTAATGCACGGTTTACCGTATTGGCTGAATGCCATTTGGTTTCCAAATTACATTGATTCCGAATTTGCCTGCGAAACGGTTACTATTGAAGAGATCGATAAAGATTATTTTCTCCTCACTCAAGCGACAGATGGTCAATCAATCCGACTAAGTTTTAATCCTAAGCGGGCAAGTGATACTATTATGATTTTTGATGCCACCGGTCGTTTAATAGGTCAATATATTGCAACAAACAATAACACAGAAATTGATATATCAAACTTTTCAGACGGGGTTTACGTGGTTAATATTCCAGGTATCAACCAGTCTCAAAAGTTCTTAAAATTCTAATGCAATGTTGCTCCATTATCTATTTTGAGACTTTCATGTGATTAAAAAACTAGACATGAAGGCCTACACGATCAATGTCAACAAACTCATTACAATTAAAAAAAGCACTCTGACGGATCACGCTTTTAGTTTCTATATCTAATAACTAAATTTCCTCCAACAAACTCGAAACAGAACTAACCGTCTCACTATCTGGGTCCTGGGTGTATTTTGTTAGTGTCTTAGGATCGTCATTATATACATAAATGTATCTACCTCTTTGAGGGACATCAGCATCTTTGCCATAATGATCTTTAAGTAGGGATAGAATAGAAACGTTGTTTTGTTTTAAAACCTTAGCATCACCCGCAACGAGTATTGATCCGTCACTGTCAGTCGGAATTAATATATCCTTAATTTCCTCAGCATTACTGTAAAAGTGTAATTCTTTGAGAGAGCCACTCTTAACTAAGTCTGCCAAGAGCGGATATGCAGTTACGTACGTGTTTCCATTAACAGAAGGATCCAGAATGATTGCACGAGTTATGGGTTGAAAATCCTTCATTACGAAGGGAACTGTGGTCGCAAAAGATGTTCCTTCTTCATATCCAGTTAATGATAAATTACAAAAGTAAAGCCGTTTTCCCACATTGTGACCTAAAATAGGTTTATCTATCGTTGTATCAAAATAAGATGGGCGATTGGGGGGAAAGGGTAATGCCGGGTTTTTATCTTGAATAATATCACTGTCTTTAGGCCCTTTTTGACCATGTCGAATTACAACGACAGCTCTCTTTTTTTCATTCGTATCCATATTATCGATTTTTTTAAATTAAATACCTACTCGCTTTAAACAGGTTATTTGGGTTTTCTCATTGCAATCAAAAACTAACCGTTACTTCTCATTTGTAATAGTTTTATTGAAGCTGTTTCAAATATCTAATAATATTGGAATACGCTTTAGCGCACAAATACGGCAATTTTTAAGACAGGTATAAATACTCTCGCATAGCGTATGAGTAAATTGCCAAGAAAAACTTGCCTGATCTTAACAATTTGAATTCATCTTTAGTGAAGTTTCACTTCAACTCATGCAAAATTTGACAAGTATAAAAGCACTAAAACGTTTTTTTATAATAACGGTTGGCGGTAATTACTTCTTCATAAACTGATTTAATGTCCCTTCTCTATCTCTTTCAAGATTTTGGGCAAATTCTTTCGCAGGTTCAGCAATATGATCGTTCAAATACTTATTACTCCAATTAACGTATTCGGCAATAGCAGGAAATAGGTCCATTCCTTTTGGCGTAAGTGTGTATAAATAGACTTTTCTATTTGTTGGATGATTAGATTTTATAAGCAACTCTAATGCCTCAAGTTTGCATAAGCGATCAGCTAAACGCGCAGATGAGATTTTCTCTGCAGCATTTGAGAAATCTTTAAATGTTCTTTCTCCAAAATATACCAAATCTCGGATAATTAATAAAGACCATTTATCACCAAATAAATCCAAGGCTGAACTTATAGGACAGTCTGATCTAAAAATACTTTTTTCTTTTTTTGCTTTCATATTGAAAGTAATTTATATATTTGCTTTCGAATTGAAAGTAAAATTAACAATTAATTAATCAAAAAGACAAAAAAAATGAACAAATCAGTATTCAAAGAGGTGATCAATGCCTCAAAAGAAAAAACGTGGGACGTATTGTTTAACCAATATGGCCACATCCAAACGCACAATCCTACTATGTCGTCTTCCAACTACATGAATAAAGCGACTCAAGGTGAATTAAATTGTGTGAGGCATACCGAATTTGGACCTAAGTATTTTATAGATGAGAAAATTAGCGCAGCTTCTGAAAATAAAAATATGACTGTGGTAGTCACTAATCATAATTTACCTATGGTAAAAAAAATGTCCGCTACATATGAACTTTCATCATTAGAAAATGGGGCAACTGAATTAAAGATGACTTCAACAAGTACTTTCTTTCCTGGTTTTATGAAATATTTGATGAGAGGTCAAATGGGGAATTCATTACTCAAGCATCTATTTGGGATGAAGTATTACATTGAAACCGGAAAGACTGTAGACGAAGGTAACTACGATAAAATATTTAAAGAATACGCCTAAATCTCCCAAGAAGTCAAGGGATATAAATTACTCGAAGTATTAAAAATAAATGAAATGATTGAAATTAACGCGAAAAAAGTAATTAACAAACCAATTAATGAAGTGTGGAAATTTGTTATTGAGGAATTCCCAAACGCACATAAATGGGCCACCGGAACACCCAGTTGCCGAAAGGGCAATGCGACCGAAGATTTTGACAGAGTTTGTGATACTGAATCAGGAAAATTATTTGATACGATAACAAAAATAGATGAAGTAAATCACACGCTTCAATTTTCTGTTAAGGGCTTACCGTTTTTTGTTAGGTCTGTTTTAGCAACATGGAAATTACGTAAAATCTCAAACGCACAAACGGAGATTACTATGGGACCAAGAATCGAAGTAATGCCTATCATAGGAACCATCATACAAATCCCTATGAAAAAAGCATTAAAAAAACTATATCCAGGATTACTTGATGATTTAGCAATTTATGTTGAAACTGGTCAGGCATCACCAAGAAAACAGAAGGAACTAGATAACGGAAAGCAAATGTAATTTCAGATTGACTAGCCAAAACTGGTAAACTGATTTCAAGGTGAGACCATCAACAATGCTTTAATAGAAGTTTACGATTCTAAATATTATAAAATGAAGTATCATTCTGGCCAATGTTTAGATTTAGTTTCTAATTTATAGATTGGACTTTTTTTCCCGCTATGAAAAACCAGATGAACCAACAGACCAAGACACAAGAAAACTAAAGGTTAAAGACAAAATAAGCAATGAAGAATTTGAGATTTCTTTAACTCACAATTGATTTGTCTTGTTTTCATTATCAACAAATTCAAAATTTTTTCACAAAATTGTATTAGCGCCTTTGCAAAACCAAAAAGGATTGCCATCAGACAATAGATAGCTAGGTATTACTTTTAGAGAATCTAAGACATTTATTCAAATTAAAAATAATCAACCCTATTTAGTCAAAGGTGAATTATTAGAACAAGCAACTGACGCTCAAAAAATAGAAGTATGGATTTTATTTATCCGAAAATAAATTACACACTTAGTAAAGCAGATACAATTATTCCAAAAGACGAATCAAATATTGCAACAAACAATAACACAGAAATTGATATATCAAACTTGTCAGACGAGATTTACGTGGTTCATTTTCTAGGTCTCAACAATTTTTTAAATTATAATGCCGTGTCGATCCATGATCTATTTTGAGACTTTCAAAACAAACAACACAATATGAACCTTTTAATCAGCATTCTTAAATAATCTGAAATTCAAACCTCAGCCCCCTTTTTTTCGTGCGCTATTCTTATTATATTTGGTAATTATCATTATTTACTATGGGAAGAGCATTTGAATTTAGAAAAGCACGAAAAATGAAAAGGTGGGGCGCTATGTCCAAAACCTTTACAAAAATTGGGAGAGAAATTTCCAAAGCAGTGAAAGATGCAGGGCCAAATCCTGAAACAAATTCACGTTTGCGTGTTATCATTCAAAATGCGAAGGCTGCAAATATGCCTAAGGATAATGTTGAACGCGCGATTAAAAAGGCATCTGCTAAAGACACGGAGAGTTGGGAAGAACGCGTTTATGAAGGATATGCGCAATTCGGAATTGCCCTCCTTGTTGAGACCTTAACAGATAACCCTGTAAGAACTGTTGCCAATGTAAGAGCATGCTTTAATAAGTGTGATGGTACTTTAGGCACAACAGGTAGTTTAGATTTTGCTTTTGAAAGAAAGTGCATGTTCAAAGTTGATGCGACTGATATTGACGTAGAAGAATTTGAATTTGAAATGATTGATCATGGCGCTGAGGAAATTGATAAAGATGATGAAGAGAATGCAATTGTTATTTATGGACAATTTGCAGATTTCGGAAACATACAAGGAGCCTTAGAAGAAAAAGGATTAGAAATTAAGGAAGCAAATTTGGAGCGCATTCCATTAGAGACTAAAGAACTGACCGAAGAGGAAGAAGAGATTGTAAACAAGCTTATTGATCGTTTAGAAGATGAAGATGACGTTCAGCAGGTTTTCCATACTATGGCTTAAAACATTACTGATTTAAAATAAAAAACCCCGTTCCAGTTAAACTTGGAAACGGGGTTTTCGTTTTTCGAGAATCTTTACTATTTCAGAACATTTAAATGTCCTTCAACATAATGTTTTTTG
>JBLHOW010000076.1:0-29797 GCA_047623705.1 Crocinitomix sp. | reverse complement strand
AACTCCACCCTATACATATACATGGCCAGATGGTTCATATGGCCCAGCCAAAGGCGAACTTTTGGCAGGAACTTATGCCATAAATGTGATTGACTTTAATGGTTGCATATTCAGTGAGGAAATTACAGTCGTTCAACCAGAAGACTTAGAAATTTCTCCATACACCGTAAATAATAAAATTTGTAAAGCCTCCGTTAACATTATTCCTAATGGTGGAACTGCACCCTATACCTATGAATGGGAAGATGGAACGACAAGTAGTGTTAAAACTCATCTTTGTCCTGGATTCTACACAGTTGAAGTAACAGATAATAATGGCTGCGAAACAAGTGAAACAATAGAAATTCTTGCTGAAATTGCTGAGGAAGATATTTCAATCCGTGTAATAGTTAATCCTTTCAATCAAGAAGGAAATATTGTTATTAAACTACCATTTGATGATTATGCAGATGTCAGAATTTACAGCCCAACAGGTCAATTAGTTCAAGTATTCTTGCATCAAGAAGCAGAAGCGAATCAAGAAATTAACTTATCCTTAGATCTTGATAAGTATAGCAATGGTGTTTATATCCTGGAAGTGCTATCGGGTGGCTTATCTACTTCAGATAAAGTAATCGTTACTAATTAACGATTATCTAAGAAATTCGCGTCAACTCTCCGTATTCCAAAATTTTACCAGTTGTTGTTTTAATAGAAAGTGTTGATATTTCCACGTTTTTATTTTGAACAAGGTCTTTTGTAATCTCCTTAATTCTTTTTGCATTTAAACGTGGTGAATAAGTATTCGCAATAAGAAAACCATCCTTTTCAAGTAAACCTATAGTAGTAGCAAGCAATTCTTGAAATTTATTTTCAATTTTCCACCGTTCTTTTTTTGCTCCAATACCAAAAGCTGGTGGATCCATTATAATTCCTTTATATCGATTTCCTCGTTTTAGTTCGCGCTGTGCAAATTTGAGAGCATCATCATGCACCCATCTAATATCGGATAACTTTGAGCTTTCCATATTCTCTTTAGCCCAAGCGTTAATTTGTTTAACAGAATCGCAATGATAAACATCAGCCCCAACAGACTTAGCAGCAATTGAAGATCCGCCGGTATATCCAAAAAGATTTAAAAATTTATCCCCTGGTTTTAAATTTGCTGAAATATAATCCCAATTGGTTTTTTGTTCTGGAAAAATCCCAAGGTGTTTAAACTGTGTCAACTTTAGGTTAAAGACAAGTTCTCTACATCCAATTTGCCAATTCATGGGTTGATCACCTTTCAACTGCTCCCAATCCCCTTTGGTTTTGGAGGATTCATTAAATCTAAAATGCGCCTTACTTCGCCATTCTTCAGCACTCAACACAGGCTTGAAATAAGCATTTCTTTCAGGGCGAATGGTAATAATATTACCCCAACGTTCTAACTTTTGATTATTACCTGCATCAATCAATTCATAATCTTTCCAATGCGCCGTGTAAACTCTTGCCATGCATCAAAGATATTTATTTGTTTGCCATGTTGCATTAATTCCAATAAAATAATAAAAAATTGAACTCAGGCTAAAAGTAAATACGGTATTGCCCAATTGGTAAAAACCCAGTTTGATAAGTCGTACGTACTATTTCAGATGTGGGGCTGTATTGGTTGTAAAACACATTACGTCGATTGGTAACATTCTGCATGTCTACGGCCCACTCCTGCGTTACTTTTTCTCCAATTGTTTTAAATGCGATTCTAAAATCAAAACGTAAGTATTTATCATATTGACTGTTAAATACATTGTTCAAATCTCTCACCTCTTGACCAGCGAGAATACTTTCTTCTAATAAAATTGGTGTATACCTGCGTCCACCATTCATTGTAAAGTTAGCATCAAACGTTAATGCCGATTTCCCTCCACCGAATCTAATTTCATAACCTGCAAGGGCATTAGTTGTAAAGTTTCCATTGAAGGCTGTATTGTACTTCTCACCATCACTTGAGCTATAAAAAGACTCATAAACAGATGCGGTCACCAAAAAGTAAAACCCTTTGTCCAAAAATTTCTCTAACGTTAATTCTGCACCGTAATTTTCCCCCGTTCCCGTTGATTCTAAATTGCTAGGAATGATTGTTAAATAATCTGCCCCAAAATTCAATATCGAATAAGAAGAACTAACATTTTGCACAGGAATATCGAACAAATATTGATAATACGTTTCAAGTTTTGCCGTGATACCATAAGGAAACCTATGTTCATATCCCAACACAAAATGGTGGCTTTTACTAAAATCAAGGTTTTCATTTGGCTGACTCACTATACCGTCAGATGTTGTTTGTACAAAATAAAGTTCTATCGGTTGCATTTGACTATGCAAACCATATCCAAAACTGAGTTTATCTGTATTTGTGAAATTCCATGCCGCACCCATACGTGGCTCTGTTGCAAGGCGATTATTCAATGTTAAACTTTGCAGGTGTAAACCAGCATTTAGCGTAATGTTTTCTGTTGGGCGAAACTGATATTGCGCATAAGGTTGAAATAAAAATGTATTCCCTTTAAAATCTCTTAGATCTCTATATGCGGCTAAGCCACGATCATACGTTGAATCGTTCAAATTGAGAAAATACAAATCAGTATGTAGCCCAATTTTAAATAAATGTTTGGCATTTATTTTTCGATTATAGAAAACGTCTGTAGTTTGTTTAGAAATGGCAGAATTACTTGCGTAGGTTGTGAAAGCATTCTCGAAATCAAAATCAACTGTATCGTTTATAACGCGGTTAATTGCTGTTTGTAAACCTATTGAAATATTTATATATGATTTCTTTCCAATTCGTTGCCTATGCGAAGCCCCAATAACCCCTACATTAGATCGGAAAGAAGTATTGCTATAGTCAATTGAAAACAGATCAGAACTATCCGTCTCGGCTGCAATAATGTTAATCGAGCTTAATCCGCCGATTCCAAACACAGTCGTTAAACCTTTTTTTGAAGGAAAGTTTAATTTAAAACTACCGTCCTGATAATTTGGTACAGCTGTGGAACCAAAATTAATTCCGATCAATTTAAATAAGCCCAAGGTGGAATAGCGATAATTCACTAAATAAGACGAACGTCTTTTTTTAGAAATTGGTCCTTCTGCCATAAATTCTGCCCCATTAAATCCAATTTGAAACATAAAATCATGCTCCTCATTATTTCCAGAGCGCATATTCAAATCAAAAACTCCAGCAATTGCATTTCCATATTCCGCAGGAAAGGCCCCTGTCATAAAATCAGAATTTGCCATAACATTATTGTTAAGCATACTAATTGGACCACCTGTAGTTCCGAAACGTGCAAAGTGATTTGGATTTGGAATGTCTATCCCCTCCATTCGAAATAAAACTCCAGATGGAGAATTCCCTCGAATTACGATATCATTTCTTGAATCATCAGAACCTTGAACGCCAGCAAAATTTTGTGCCATTCGAGCTACATCATTTTTACTACCTGCATAACGGTTAGATTCTTCAACAGAAAAAGAGCGGGCACTCACGGTCGCCATTTTATTAATTGTCTCCCCTTTTTTAGTTGCCGTAACATCTACTTTATCAATGATGTTAACGGCCTCCACCATTTGCACCGTTAAAACAATAGCTTTTGACGTTAGGTCAATGTTTTGCAATAAAAAAGGTTCATAACCTAAATAGGTAACACGAACAGATTGTCGTCCAACGGGAACATTCTCCAATCTAAAATTACCTTCATCATCCGTTACGGCTCCAATCAAGGGGTCGCTATCGAGTAATAAAATTTTTGCACCAATTAGTGGCGCGAATGTTTCTTTATCTGTTACGGTACCGCGTATCGTTTTTGTTATTCCTTGACCGTAAGTGGTTGAAGTCAAAAAAAGAAGGATTATGAATACGTATTTCATTTGGATTATGCTTTTGTCCCGTAAAAGTAATAGTAGAAATTCATTTTGACCGTTTTATTTAACTGAATTGTGGGATTATTAGGATGAAATGTAATTTTAGGCTTCTAAATTCCCAAGCCAATCCTAATTCAACAGATTGACATTTAATCCACGCCATGTAATCAGCAATTTCAATCGCGCTATAACATCTATACCGCTCAATTTCAGACTCCCCTCACTCAACAATTTACTACTTCAACTACTTGAATCAAATGTGATTCTCAACTAATCACGCTTTATTACACAGAATGCACCTTCTTATTCACAGAATTTTATATTTTTGTTTAATTCGGAAGGAAGCAAAAAGAGGAATTTATAAAAGAGTTTTTGCTGAATTACAGATTATTCAAATGGTAAAGGGAGATCATAAAATAGCGGTGATAGGTGGGGGAAGTTGGGCTACAGCTTTAGTCAAAATTTTGACAAGTCAAAAACACGTTATCAATTGGTGGATGAACAACGAGTCATCAGCCGCCCACATAATCAAATACCGCCATAACCCTAAATATTTGCAATCGGTTGAATTTGATTTGGAGCGGATCAATGTAAGCACTGATTTGAGAGAAATCATTGAACCTTCCTCAATTATCATCATTGCTACTCCTTCAGCTTTTTTGCACGGTTTATTTGAAAAATTTCCGAAAGAACTATTGAAAGATAAGTTTGTGTTTTCTGCGGTGAAGGGAATTATACCCGAATTGAATGAGATTCCTGGCGAATTTTACCATTCATACCTTGGTGTACCATATGATAATATCGGCATTATTTGTGGACCTTGTCATGCAGAAGAAGTTGCGCTTGAGCGTTTATCTTATTTAACCATTGCCTCACAAGATGAAGATATGGCGGAATATGTAGCAGAGCGTTTACAATCCCGTTATATCAAGACCACCGTTTCGGACGATATTTTCGGCGCTGAATATTCAGCAGTATTGAAAAATGTTTATGCAATAGCTAGTGGCATTTGTGCTGGGCTTGGCTATGGAGATAATTATCAAGCAGTATTAATATCAAATGCTATTCAAGAAATTGAAAATTTCATTGATGAAGTTCATCCTATTCACCGTGACGTAAATTCGTCTGCATATTTGGGTGATTTACTCGTTACGGCTTATTCAAAATTCTCAAGAAATAGAACTTTTGGTTATATGATCGGAAAAGGCTATTCTGTTAAGATTGCACAAATGGAAATGGATATGATTGCCGAAGGTTATTACGCCACCAAATGTTTAGTGGAAATCAATAAGGAATACGGCGTTGAAATGCCGATTTTAGAGGCGGTGAACAACATCATTTACGAACGCATTTCTCCTGTTATTGAAATTAGAATACTGAGCGATAAACTTAGTTAATTGTTATAATAGAAACGCATCAAATCAAGCTTTGCGATAGCATCAATTAAATTTACTGCAGAAAAAATTTCACTACTACTTTTTAGATTTATTCGTCATCTAATAGATCATGCATTGTTTCAAAATCAAATCCACCTAAATCTCCAGAAAAATCAGATTCCATTTGAATCCAGTTTTTATAAACACCACTAGCGGTAGATGACGTTTCAATTGTTTCTGGCGGTTCATTATCAAAAAAGAATTCGATTGATGTACTCTCAAAATGCATGTTCTCTTCTATATCAATAAGTTGGTTATCTGCTAAAGCAAAACCATAAATCACTTGTTCCACAACAACGCCTTCATCAGAATCATTGATTATATCGCATTCGGCAAGAACACCCTTGAGCTTAATTTCTGATCCGCTATTGCATGTATAAGTTGCATCACCTAACATAGCATATCTCGTAAATTCTTTATCACCATCTACTACATAAACATTAGTCGGCATCACAAACATTACTGCAAAGAGTATAAATGATAGAAAGAAACCAATTGTACCTCCCGCGACCATCTTTTTCTTAAATTTTTTCCAAAGTAATGCCAATCCAATAATTAGGATTAGACATCCAATAATTGCAAGCGTGATCCATAAAGTATAATTAACCAACATATTTTTTTTATTTCAAATTAAATGAAAAAATTAGTAGGAACAAAATGAAAGAAAGAATAATGATCGCTTGGTAGGACACTACTGATACTTGGTTATATTCTTACAACCATTGGGAATAAAAAAGCACTGATCCGCCTAAGGCGGACAGTGCTTTCAATTTCTTTGTATTTCCGAACTGATACTATTTAGGCATTGCGGCCAATAGTTTATTCGCTTCAGACAAGAATTTAACTTCTTCCTTACCTTTTTCAGCACCACTTGGATAACCTAATTTTCCGATTCGCGTTAAGTTAAATCCACCTGCATCTGTTTTTTTAGAATTAAATAACCAAACTGTTGGGTATCCTCTTACGCCTAAAGCACGTTGTAAATTTTGATTTTGTTGTTTCAATTCAGCTGATTGCGACGTTCTTTTTGGGAAATCGAGTTCTAATAAAACCACTTTATCTTTCGCCCAATCAATAAATGCTTGTTTCGCAAACACTTCTTTTTGCAATTTAATGCACCAACCACACCAATCACTTCCTGTAAAAAAACCAAATATTGGTTTCTTCGTTTTTTCAGACTCACTATGCGCCTCTTCTAAATCTGTATACCATTTTAAACCTGCAACTTCGGTTGTAGTTGTGGCTTGTGCTGCGCCCATTGTTGCCAAAAAGGCGATAAAAAAAATGAATTTCATATATTTTTGCTTTCTAATAAAGTATTTAATTTTGTTCTTGTGTTGGCAAAAATCAAACCAACTCTATAAAGAAACGAAAAAAAGATCCGATAAGATGTTAATCTTTTGTTAAAACCATAAAAGAAGTTCAAATAGGCTTCCAAGAATAGAAGTGAGACTTCGAGTAATACAACATACTGAAAAGCGTCACTTTGGGTAGCGTACCGCGTATCGAGAAAACAAAATACTAATGATCAGCCGGGGCTTTTAACCCTGCTTTTATCGCAACACCCAATGTGTTTTCTTTTGGAGGAACGGTGCAATTATAACCGCTTGTATACGCACAATAAGGGTTATACGCCAAGTTAAAATTTAACGTAATCGTATTTGCACTCGGAATTTCAATATCTAAATAACGTCCACCACCATAAGAACTTGATCCGCTTGTGGCGTCTCTAAAAGGCAATAATAAATAGTTCTCGTACTCTTTTATTTCACGTAAACGCATGCTTTGATAGGCCATTAATTCACATTCAACACCACCAATTTTAAACGTTAAGATTGCATATGGTCGGTAATATTTAATATTCCCCGACGAACTCATTAACTCAACTGTATCTTCCTCTGCAATCCTATTAAATTTCGCTTCTACCACATAGCTTAAATCAATGGTAAAAAAATTGTGCCCTTTGAATTTACGACGTTCTTTTCTAGGAAGTGGAGATGTTTTTTTGTTGATATAGTGTTCATCTTGCTCCGTCTGGAATTTCTGAATTTCTTCGTATAACTCAGTGTCTTTTGCAGATTCAAGTTGACCAAAACCAATAAATGAAAATAGCGTGATCCCTAATAAAAGAAAACCTTTTAAACTTTCAAACTTACGTAAGATATTCATATACTCTTATTTAAGTACGAAACTGTCTGAACCAATTTTCACGCCCTCACAGTAGATTTCTGTAATATAGTTTCCTTCGTCCAGCGTAGTTGCTAACTCATGGAAAATACACAAGTCAACCGCCTTGTTTTGATAGTTGACCGTTTTCTTGTCCGAATAGAGTAATGATTGTCCGGCCTCATTTGTAAGTGTATTTGCATTGCTTGAGTTAAGCACAGAACCACCAGGAGTTATGACACGCATATACACCGTTTTATTGCCAGCTGTGGCAATAGAATTCTCACCCAACGTAAAACAAGATCGAACATGTGTACATCTAGATGCGCGTTCTGTTTCTTTATAAGAACCTGATCCTTTTTCCTTAATTCCTTCACTCGCAAATCCAAACGCCGTTAATTTAGATCCTTTATTGACTTTATCCGACAATTCTGCAGCTTCGGTTTGGAATATATCACGAGATTCAGTCATATCATCCAAATCTAGCAATGTCGAATTTAAACTTTCAGTTAATACACCATTTACGGTGTTCAATGAATCAATTGTTCGAATATAATCTTTCATGATTGAACGTAACGTTTCCGTTTCCTTTTCCAATTTGTAGACTTTACTCATATAATGCTGCTTGTCACCTTTCGCATCATCCAATTCTAAAATTAAGGTTTCAATTTTCAGTTTTTGCGCCGAAATACTGTCGTTCATCTCATTGTTGTCGGACCCCATTTTATCATACATGGTTAACATATTCTGCAAATTTTGCTTCACATCATTCCCCATATCTAAGCCTTGGTCATACATCATTTCGTTTAACGAAACCATTTCATTTTCCAACTCAATTTTTTCGTTTCCACATTGGTTAATTTCTGTATTCTTCTGCGTCAATAAATAACCCATATATCCCCCGCCTAAAAGCAAAAGAATAATGATAATAATATAAATCCCATCACGCTTTTTACCGCCATCATTCGCCGGTTTTGCTGGCTTATTATCTCTTGCTGATGTGTCGATAACTGTTTTTCCTTCTTCTTCGCTCATAATATTCAGTTTTTAACCGTTAATTAATTTCTCTCTTAAATTCTTCATGAATGATGATGCATAAACGAATTCAACCACCTCATTATTGTCGGTTCTAATTATTTCTTTATTGTCTCCTTGCCACCATTTCCTACCTTGATTGATAAAAATAATATGGTCTCCAATTTCCATTACTGAGTTCATATCATGCGTAATTACAACCGTAGTGATATTATACTCATACGTGATTTCTTTGATCAAGTTATCAATTAAGATAGATGTTTTAGGATCTAATCCTGAATTTGGTTCATCACAAAATAAATATTTTGGATTCATTGAAATGGCCCGGGCAATTGCAATACGCTTTTGCATTCCCCCACTACATTCAGCCGGTAATAATTCATTTTTATTAATAATGTCAACCCTGTTTAAACAGAAATTAGCTCTTTCGCGCATTTCTTCAACAGACATGTTTGTAAACATTTTTAATGGAAACATCACGTTTTCTTCAACCGTTAAAGAATCAAAGAGCGCACTGCCTTGGAACAACATTCCAATTTCTTTTCTGATTTCAATTCGTTCATTCCGATTCATGCCTGAAAAATCGCGGCCATCATATAAAACCTGACCTTCATCTACTTCATGCAATCCGACAATACATTTAGTTAATACGGACTTCCCTTGCCCTGAGGCGCCAATAATTAAATTAACCTGACCCTCGGTAAATTGAGCGTCCACGTCAAATAATATTTGCGTGTCCCCAAATGATTTTGATATGTTTTTAACCTCAATCACTAAACGAGTATTAATTGCGTTAAAATATAGTTTGCAACCAAAATCGCAACTGAAGAAGCGACAACTGCTGATGTACTAGAACGTCCAACTTCTAATGATCCTCCTTTGGTATAATAGCCAAAATAGCCAGGAATCGACGTAATCAAGAATCCGAAAATCATTGTTTTACACAAAGCATAATAAAGGTAAAATTGATCTTCATACCAAAATGCTTTGATACCGATCAAATAAGTCTCAGTTGAATATAATCCAGATTGAACTCCGGCAAGCCAACCTCCAAACAAACAAAGTGCCATAGAAATTACGACTACAAATGGTAAGAATAAAGTTGTTGCTAAAATTTTTGGAAACATTAAATAACCAATAGAATTTACACCCATAATTTCAAGGGCATCAATTTGTTCAGTAACGCGCATTGTACCTACCTCAGAAGCAATGTTTGACCCAATTTTACCGGCTAAAATTAGTGATATAATGGTTGGAGAAAATTCTAGAATAGTGGACGACCTTGTTATGTATCCAATCGTATATTCGGGTAGTAATGGCGAGCCCATATTGGCCGCAGTTTGTAATGATATTACACCTCCCATAAAGATGGACAAGAATGCTACTAATGGAATGGAATTAATCACGATTGAATCTACTTCCGAAAAAAACATTTTACGGAAAACTTTCCCTTTTTCTGGACGTGAAAAGACCGATTTCAACATCACAAAATAGCGTCCTATATGTTCGAATAGATTCATTTAAGCTGCTAAAATAATTAATATTTTGTTCATAGCCTTGCATCTACGGCAACGATTGCGAATTAAAAAAATGCCTTTATAAAAACGCTTAATTTTCCTACCTTCGTATCCGTTTTTAGATCTAGCAAAAAAATCAAAACTCAACAATAGCAAGTCGATATGTTTTTAAATAAAATGAAGGTAGAATTAGGTGACACAGTGCAATATACACTTGTGTCTGAAACTGAAAAAATTCTAATGAACGATTTGATCGGTAAACCGATTAAGCTAAGCTTTGATGGGGTTACAAAATGCTCTTCTTGTGCAAAACTGAAAAAATTATTTGCCCAAGGCTTTTGTTATGACTGTTTTATGAATTCTCCAGCATCTAGCCCCTGCATTATTAACCCTGAACTTTGTGAAGGACATCTTGGAAAAGGAAGAGATGTGCAATGGGAACAAGATCATCATGTTCAACCTCATTTTGTTTATTTGGCTGTGGCATCAGGTTTAAAGGTTGGTGTTACAAGAAACACACAAGTACCAACTCGTTGGATTGACCAAGGCGCAACATTTGCCATTCGTGTGGCAGAAACACCTCACCGTAAATTAGCTGGAGATATTGAGGTTGCATTAAAAAGTCACTTCTCAGATAAAACGAATTGGAGACGCATGCTGAAAAATGAGATTGGTGATTTTGATTTAGAAGAGGAAAAATGGCAAATTGAAGAATTGCTACCGGCAGACTTGGCCCAATATATGACGGAGGATGATGAAATCATTGAAATTAACTATCCTGTTCTCGAATTTCCAGAAAAGGTAAAAAGTGTTGGCTTTGATAAAATGGCTGTTATTGAAGGGATGCTCAATGGCATTAAAGGTCAATATCTATTACTTGATGGCGACCGCGTATTGAACATTCGAAAACACACTGGTTATAATGTAGAAATTGAATATTAAAATCTTTCGCTTTTTTAATTTACTTAATTTCATATCTTTAACATAGCTATGAAAAATAAAACCCTACTTCTAATTATTTGTTCCTTATTAGTTTTAATAGGATGTGACTCCTATAAACGCGTTTCCTTAACCGGTGGTGAATTTTACGGCCGTAATAAGGTGATTAAAAATATTGACCGTTATGATGTGTATATCCATCAAGCCGATTCGGTTTACGAATTAGTTGACCCAGTAGCACTTGATTCCGGTCGGATTTCTGGTCAAATTCAAACGCTACAATCTAAAGATCGTGAAAGAAAGACAAATGTTGACACCACAGGCGCATTGCGACCTGGCGAACAAGATGATATTCACATTTACTTGGACAATGCAGCTGAAGGCACTGAGATAAATCTTGTAGATCAAATTACTTTAGACGAGAATAACGTTGACAAAGTAAGCCTTGCAGGTAAAGAAAACAATGGCACAGTAGGCGCAGCAGGCTTATCTATCATTGCAATATTCTCAATCATTCTATTGATCGCTGCAGTAGTTGTTGGGGGCACTGTTTTGTTGATATTTGCTTCAGCTGAAAGTGTTTCAGATTCTGGCTGCTATGTTGCAACAATGGCATATGGATCGTATGATGCACCACAAGTAATGACACTAAGGCGATTTAGAGATCAGTTTTTACAAAAATATGGATGGGGTCGCGCTTTTATTCAATGGTACTATCGTCATTCACCAGGTTTTGTTGCTAAACATCAATCAAAAAAGTGGTTGCATACTATTGTGAGAGGCGGTTTAAATGTGTTTGTATTTATCTTAAAACCGTTTTTTAAATAAGAAGATGCGGTTCTTATGCATAATAGTTATTTTCTTATCCTTTACGTTTCAAGCAAAAGCGCAAGAAACGTTAACAGTTAAGTATTTTGGATTAGCGATTCATCCGTTTGGAGACCCCACAGCGCACTTGCAACCTTTAAAATTGGATAAAAAAGCCCGATTCGTATTTAATGCAGGTCTTTTTGTTGGATATGAAAAGTATTTATACAAGGATATATTCTCAGTAAAGGTCATACAAGGTATCACATCTGATTGTTCTTTTGGATTTACCAATGTCACCCATCTCGGATTGCGCGTACTACTTATGAAGACAAAGAAACACCGCGTTCATTTCGGAATTGGCCCTACATTGATTGTGCGCAAATCTTGGAATCGATTTGGTGATGCCTATACTTCTTCTGGTTTTTTCAATGAGTATAATTCACAAAGACTGGGTGAGTTACAATGGAAAATAATACCTTATGGTTTTGAGTTTGAATATGACTATAGCTTTTCAGACATAAACCAACTCTCGTTTAGCTTTACTCCAGGTATTCCTGCAACGACAATATCAGTTGGTTGGAAACATTGGTTTAATTGGAAAGACTATAATGAGCCCAAAATATATATCCCTAAAAAAAATAAAAAGAAATGAAACGTAAACATGCCTATTTAATCGTCTTACTAATCTTATTCACATCAAGTTGCAACACATTTAACAATGGTGGATTTTTAAGTAATCGTCAAGGAAAAAACAAAGTAATTGATCGTGATTTTGAAGCAACTGAGGACTTCGAAGAAGGAAATCAAATTGTTGAAACGGAATCGAATAAAGAACCTGTCGAAACTTACCAAACACCTGCAGAATCAGTTGAGTTTGAAAGCGAAACTGAGAATAGCATAGAACCTAACAGTGGCTCAAGCATTTTTGAAGAAAATTTAATAGAAACGGACGCACCGATTACTGACACAAAGGAACCTGTGACAGAATTTGAAGAGAATAATAATGTTGAAACAAATACAGTTCTTCAGTCAGATGATGATAATTCAGATCTAGATGCTGGGGCGAAAATTGTCTTGATTATTCTTCTATTGATACTCCTTGCAATTTTAATCTTCATTTTGATTATAGTTGCTGTAATTCTTAGCTGGTTTTAAAACGTTTTTTATTGAATTTTGAAGATTACATAGCAAGCCGGGATATTCGGAATTATGGGAAACGTCTGTATAAGATTCCCGCCATTGATTATATGCATGTATTATCTGAACCTCCTGAAAACATGGAGGAAATAAGAGAAAGTTTTAAACCCGAAGAACAGAGTCTTTACCAATTCAATGAATTGCACAAATTAAAAACTCACTACTTTATTAATAGTGACGATAATGATGGAATGGCTCTGACAGAATACAGGATTATTTCTATGATGCCGTTCGAAAAGAGCAAATTAAAAAAAGGAGTAGTTGCGCTCTCGCAGATGGGAAAACATAGACAAATAATCTACCCTTTTTTCTACCACATTTCATTTAGAAAAACTTTTAACATATTTGTTTGCAGTATGGAAGTCCATCCATTCCCTAATCCACGTTATGATATTTACTATTTTGACACAAATGGACGACTGATCAATCAAGAAAAGAATCTCAAAACACACCGACGTGCTTTACCTCCAGTCGGTTTTATAAATTATCCGACGCAGATCGTGGCGATTAAACCACTTCCGGAAAAATTCACACTCTCTAAAGTTATCGACCTCTATACCTATTTAATTGCCGCACATGGAGAAGCTCGGTTATATGGCATCATAGATAATGAAGGGAAGTGGATAATTAAACCAAATTATTCCGAACTAATTTATCAAAAGGGCAAAAAATTCGCCTTTGTAAAAAAAGATTATCAATATTACGGTTTAGAAATTTCAACGGGTAAATTATCTACATTTCCATTTGATTTTGAACAATTTTTTAAGATCGAAACCTACAACTCTGAATCGCTTAGAGTTTCGGTTCGAATCGGGGAAAAATCCAAGTATGGCATAATTGACTATAACAACAATGTTTTATGTCCAATTGAACAAGGGTTTGTTGAATTTAGCAACAGTACAAATCGAACTATTGTGTACAATCGCTACCCTGGTTATCCCGATCGAGTGAAAATTGAGCTCTCAGATTTTATGAAAATCGAGCGATATGACTTTGCCTATAAAGCTTTAAATGTTAAAATTGGTGTGGTAGATCAATTGAACAATGAAGTCATTCCAATTGAACAAGACTATATTAAGGAGATTTCTATTGGTCATTATATTGTCAATAAAGGATGCGATATTATTAGCGCCACTTACCATGATGATGAATTACAAGATGAACGCATAGTAAGAGGAGGTCAATGGTACCTCTATGATGAAGATGGGAATGAAAAGAAAAAAATCACACATGAAAAGGCTAAAGAATTAGTAAGCGGTTTCCATTGGTTCCAAGACCAGCCTATTCTAATCATTGAATAAACCTTTATCTTTACTGAAACTATACACAATGAAAATGGTCGCTCTCTTTTTATTCTCACTTTTTTGCCTCACACCTTTCAGCCAAACAGCTTGGACATGGGAGCTTCTAGATTCTATGCCAGAGCGTGCCGCAAATAATGCCGTGGCTTATGGAACAGATGATGTTTATGATTATGTATTTTCATTTGGCGGAATAGATTCTACCAAAATTCACACAGGCGTTAATAATCGTGCTTTCAGATATACAATTGGCACGGACAGTTGGGATGAAATTGCACCATTACCATTTGGTCAAACAAACATTGCATCTGGCGCAAGTAATGTTAAGGATATGATTTACATTATTGGAGGTTATCATGTCAACCCCGGTGGCAGTGAAGTCTCGAGTAATGAAGTAATTCGTTATAATCCAGAAACAAACGCCTACCTCACAAATGGCGCAACCATTCCAACCCCAATTGATGACCATGTGCAATGCGTATGGCGTGACAGTTTAATTTATGTTGTGACAGGTTGGAGTAATACAGGAAATGTACCCAATGTGCAAATTTATGATGCCGAGTTGGACACATGGCTAACAGGTACCGAAACACCAAACAACAACGACTACAAAGCCTTTGGAGCATCAGGAGAAATAATTGGCGACACTATTTATTATTACGGCGGAGCATCTACAGGGATTAATTTTCCAGCGCAAAAATTTTTACGAAAAGGTGTAATTAATGCGGACAGTCCAACAGAAGTTGAGTGGACTTTATTGGAAGATGGCCCAACAACCTTGTACCGATCAGCCGCTTTAACTTATGAAACTTATGTTTTTTGGGCTGGCGGATCTGCAATTTCATATAATTATAATGGCGTGGCTTATAATGGTAGCGGAGGTGTTCCTCCCCTCAATCAGATTATGCGTTATGATAATACGAACGGAAATTGGAACCAAGGCGAAGGTGCGCCATATGGAGTTATGGATTTGCGCGGCATTGCTCAAATTAGTCCAACTGAATGGATTATATGTGGCGGTATAGAAGCAGGTCAATACGTTTCAAGAAAAGTCTACTTATTAACCTATGATCCAGTAATTGGCGACTTGAGCGAAGTGGATTCGAAGTTTGAAATAAGGGTTATTAACCGCGAAGTAATTATTGAACAAGCGGCAAAAAACATCTCTATTTACACCATGGATGGCAAGATATTGGCAACATTAGACTTAAATCAACCTAGAATTCCTGACCATATAAAAGGCGCTATCATAATTCGCGTTGAATTGGAAAAATTTTCTAAATCGATAGTTGTTAGAATTTAGTCACTAGCTGTTAGTACTTAGCCATACCCACTTCTTTTCGACACAATTTAAGTTGAACTGACATTCTCTCTTTTTTGCTATTTGACACTTGATTTTGGAATTTTGCCCCTCGTCAAACCAAGGGTAACCGTTTCTGAGTTTCCCCACTTAATACTAGATACAAAACACTATGCGATTAGCGACTAAGCTTATTCTTCAACTCCCAAGTATCAATATAATACAGTAATTTCAAAGAAAAACTATTGGTAGCGGGAAAATCACCTAGGCCAGAAAGATTCTCCAAATAAGTTGTCGTGACTATTTCTGAGGAACTAAAAATTGAATTTTTCCATACCACACTGAGTTCGCTGCCCGGTGCAAAAACCCATCTATAAACCATGTCAATGGTAAATGCATTGAAACTATTATTATGGAGCGAAACTTCATCTTCACCTAAACCTGTATAGGTTGTTTCATTAAATTGTCCAAGTTTATTGAGAATAAAAAATTCGTTATAATCTACTTTAGACCAATAATGACGCAAACCAAAAGTTACGCCCATTCTATTTGTAAAAATATATGCCGCCGAGAGTCGATTCACCAGCGTTAATCTATTACGCTGTGCAAATACCGGATCTTCAACAATATAGGGCACTTCAAAAGACCTCGTTAAGGCCACACCTTCATCATTATTGGCATAACCAATCGAATAATTATAAACCAAATTAAAATGATCATTTACACGGAATCTAGGACTCAAATCCACGTTCAACTCATAACGTTCAGCTTCATTAAAATTATAAAAGGAACCATTAAAATCCAATGCAAATCGTTTACTATAATCTGTAGAAATAAAAGCTCCTCCTCCAAAGATTTCATCCGTTTCATAAAAACGACCACTTGTCCGCGGCTCAAACCAATCGTGATTTTTAATTGGATTTAAGTCTAACCAAAACCCACTCGTTGTAAAATTCCTAAATGTACCATTTGCCTGCAAATTCATTCCGAATCTAGAATAAGAGTTTGGATAAACTAATTGCTCATAATTGACTGAAAAATTCGAACGAACACGATAAAATTTCCAAAATGATTCGAAAACATTGTAATCAATTTGGCCAAAGAATGAACGCGTATTATTGTTCGATTGAAAACCTAAATCATTCTGGTTATAAGTTTCGTTGGATTCGTTATAGTTCAAACGCCACAGGAAATTACCACTTGATTTACCTACACTTGCATTAGTCTTATAGCCCAATTCTACATCACCATCTGCAAAAATTTGCGATACAGCTACTGAAGCTCCAGTGAAATATCTTTGCTCCGAAGTATATAGATTCCCTCCTAGTGCCGTGACATTTGCATCATAGGTTTCTCCATTTCGCAAGACATTTGTATTGGTGAGTGTGACGCTTGAATTATTTTTTAAATTTTGATCAATTACAAATACGTTATAATTTGAAACAGGTCCCGTTTCCACCATTCGTGTCTCTTCAGATTCACTATCAAATATTTCCGCTTCCATATTACGCGTAATGGCATTAAACACTCCAATACCTGTCCCGTTTTTCGTGCGACCTGACAATTTGCTCGCATTAATTAATTGCGTTTTAGGCGGATTATTCACGACTGTTTCGGAAGAATCTAACGAAGCATTGGCTACATCATAATTCACAGGCAAACCTCCAACCCGCCGAGAATAAAACAAGCCTTGCTTATTAAACAACTCCGTTCCTTCCGTAAAAAACTGCCTATTTTCATTAAATCGCACCTCAAATGGAGATAAATTAAGTACCTGATTATCGAATTGAACTTGTCCAAAATCTGGCACCAAGGTCATATCTAATGTAAAGGCATTATTAATTCCAAATTTAAGATCCATGCCACCGTTTAGCGTATATCCCGTATTGCCATCAAAGTTTTCAATATAGCCAGAAACGTAAGGAGTAAAAGACAAGCGCAATGGCGGGTCAACATCCTTAACCCCATTCATCACCCCTAATTGACTAAGCAAATTCAAACCTTTTGGGTCGAAGAAATTCCAAAAACTTTGCTCTCTGTCCCGTCGAATATTGCGCACAAAATTCAAGCCCCAAGTTTGATTCGCCTTTTTAGGAAATCGAATAGCCGAAAAAGGAATTTTTATTTCTGCAATCCACCGATCAGCCTTCACAGAGACTTTACTCTGCCAAACAGCATTCCAATTCGGATCAATATTATTCACCTCGTGTAATTCATCAATTTGAACGCCGGCACTTGTCACCAAAAACGCAAACCCAATTGTACCTGCGTCATATGGGTCGAAAATTAACCCGAAATAATCTGCATTCCCAAATTCATCTCTTTCGGATAAAGTTAAAGACATACTATCCCGTACGTCAAACAGCTCTGCAGAAATATAAACCGCAGTATTGTCATAAGCCAAACGCACATCTGTTTTTCTTGAAGCTGGTGAACCCGCTAAAGGTATATGCTGAATAAAGTCTGATAGCACTTGGCAATCCTTCCAAAATGACTCATTTAATTCGCCATCTAGGTCCACTTTTTCAGTAATTCGCTGAATTGCGACATCCTTTCGCTGAGAAAAAACAGAAAAGGCGCTTAAAAAGAATATAGTTGCGAATATGACTTTCATGCATTACAAAAGTAAATACAAAATTAAAATGAAGGGTGAAAATATATTTTAACGGTAAAATTATCTCCAGAATGCGGATGCTTTTTTTCGTAAAATGACATTATTTTACCTTTTTATCAAAAAAATTTACGGTAATTATCAAGCTTAATATATCCCTTTATCCCCTTGCGTTTGAGAAGCCTTTTTAATCCCAATTTTGAGGACTTTTTTCGCCACCCTTTTCCAACTAACGTACTTATACGCTTGTACATCAGGCACATTAAGTCATAAATTTGTCGAACATTTTATTAACCCAATTAATAACAATTTTATGGAATTAAGAAAAAATGAGGGAAAAACTCCCTCAGGATCCACTGTGGATCGAAGTAAACTTTTGTTGTCTTTCAAAGATGATATACAGGTTGGAGCTGTCACGAAACTGATTGCCAAATTTGGACTTCGTGTCATTATGAACGAAAATTATGAAAAGTCAAATAAGCATTGGATCGCAATTAACAATAATTCGCGCCGATACTGGGTACAATCTGACGCTGGCGCAATTAATACAGAGGAAATTTTTGCTCTTAAAAAAGCACTTGACAAACAACTTGAATGGATTGGTCTAGTGTTCCAAGATGAAGGTGCAGCTCAAAATATCAGGTATTCCAAACTCCCACATGCCTTATTATTCAAAATAACTCCAAAAAATGAGCGTAAAGTTCAAGCTTTAGCGCGTAAAATGGGGATGTTAATGAATAAAGAAAAAACGGAATATTTGAACGGCTTTCTTTATTACGAAGTAAAAGAAGGTTCGGACACAACAGCATACGCAATCATGGCTGAATTGGAAAGCAACCTTGAGTTAAAAGGAAAGATTTTTTACGAGAACATGCCAATGATGAAACCATTCACGGCTATTCCTAACGACACATTTTATGCGAATCAATGGAACATGACACAAATCCAAGCGCCAAACGCATGGGACATTAGCACTGGCGATAATTCTGTTGTTGTTTGCGTAATAGATCAAGGATGTGACCAAACACACCCCGATTTGCAATTTTCTTCGCCAGGAATAAATTTAGGGACAATGCTTCCTCCTGGAAGTCCAACTGGTCCTCATGGCACTGCTTGCGCAGGAATTGCCGCTGCTACAATTAACAATGCTCAAGGTGTTGCAGGGCTTGCTGGCAGCTGTTTAATACTACCTGTTGCCATGCAAAACTCAACAGATGCTGAAATTGCGGCCGGCATTAATTATGCAGTAGCCAATGGTGCAGATGTCATTAGTATGAGTTTTGGAGTTTATAACGGGTGGGGATGGAATTACGCCGTAATTGACCCAGCTATCAATAATGCATTCACCAATGACTTGGTGCTTTGCGCCGCCACTGGAAACGAAGACATTGGAACAACCAACCGTTACCCAGGTCGCCACAATTTGGTAATGGCTATCGGAGGGTCTGATCAAGCGGACAACCGTAAGTCCGCCGCAAGCCCAGATGGCGAATGTTGGGGTGCCAATTTTGGACAAGATGTGTACAATGGAGTTGCAACAGGTGTTTCAGTAGTTGCGCCTTGTGTAATTATTCCTACTACAGATATACAAGCTGCAGGAGGTTATTATAACGGCGTTGGCCCACTTAATTGGTCCTGCGTAAACTACCCCGTTCCTGGAAGTGCTGATGGAAATTACTTATTTATATTTAATGGAACTTCAGCCGCTACGCCGCATGTTGCAGGGCTAGCAGGTTTAATAAGAAGTGAGTATCCTGCACTTTCAAATCTTGAAATACGAAACATCATAGAACGCACAGCTGATAAAGTTGGCGTCCTCCCTTATGCTGATCAAGCTGGATTCCAAGCTAGCACTAGAAATCAAGAAATGGGCTATGGAAGAATTAATGCTTTTAAAGCTCTTAATTTTGCCGACGTAATGATTAAAGATTGGGCGAGTGATGATGGTACTGAACCTTCTACTCCTCCAGGCGGTAATTTTTGGACGTTTTCTGATATTGTTGTGCGCCCACAGGACGATTCAATTTTCCTACCGTACAATACCAATTTAGCACGACAGGTTGAAAGGGGACAAACCAATTATATTTATGTAAAAGTTACAAATAATGGCCCGCGACCTGCCTCTACGGTAAATGTCAATTTCCGTATTACACCATATGTTGGCGCCCAATTCGTTTATCCACAAGATTGGACATTGATTGATGCTATGCACGTAGCACCAACTTCACTCGTGAATAATTTTGCACTGATTCCTGCTGGAGGAGAAGTTATTGCTAAATTCTCGGTTACGGCTGCTCAAGTTGAAACTCTTTGGGGATGGCAAACGGCTAACCCATGGCATCCATGTTTATTGGCAGAAGTAGATTCTGACAATGACTATGCACGACAAACTTCAGATCTTTCATTTGGAAACGTGGTACTGCGTAAAAGTAATTTTGCACAAAGAAACTTGACGGTTGTTGACTACGTTCTTGGCGGTGGAAAAACAACATTCCCTTTTGTAGCAGGAAGCAAGTTTAGCAAAGCCAGAAAAATGAACTTGGTTGTAGTAACACATGAAGCTCCTAAAGGAGTGATAGCTGCACTTAAATTAGATAATAATGAAAAAGCTTTTCCAGAAGTTGATTTCACAAATCCAAGAATTGCAGAAGATAAAGGCAATACAATTTACTTTGAATCTCGTGGAGAAATACGCGCCAGACTTGGAAATTGCGACGCATTGTTCACTATGGAAAAAGGATCAAAAATTGACCTGCTTTGCAAAGATGGCCGTGAATTAAATGTTCTTGATATTAAAGGCGGAAAACTGGTTAAAAACGAAAAAGGACGATTTGTAGAATTACGTGAAAATTATGCACGAATCGAAATGGAAATAACACCAGAATCAATTTACGCCTTAGGCATAACATTTGCAGCTGATCGTAAAGCACGCGGTAAAAAAATCCATTACTCGGTTTATCAAGAAGACGAGCAAGGAAATATACTCGGCGGTGCAGATGCAATCTTTATGCTTGAATAAGTATAAACACAATTTAAAACAAAAAGCCCAGATCCGTCAGTTGACGGTCTGGGCTTTTCTATTCTAAAAAAAATTAATTACATTTTGCTCAAATCTGGAGCATTTCGTTCAAATGCAGGTATTCCAGTAATATCCATTCCTGTAATTAGGAGGTGAATATCATGGGTTCCTTCATAGGTAACAACAGACTCTAAATTTGCCATATGTCTCATTACAGAAAATTCATTCGTAATTCCCATAGCGCCTAATATTTGTCTCGCCTCACGCGCTATATTTAATGCAATTTCCACATTATTTCGTTTAGCCATAGAGATCTGAGCAGAAGTTACTTTCCCCTCGTTTCTTAACTGACCAAGACGTAATGTAAGTAATTGAGCTTTTGTGATTTCAGTCACCATTTCAGCCAATTTCTTTTGCGTTAATTGGAAAGAACCAATTGGAACACCAAATTGAATTCTTTCTTTTGAATATCTTAATGCCTGATCATAACAATCCATTGCAGCACCTAAGGCGCCCCATGCAATTCCAAATCTTGCAGAATCCAAACAACCCAGCGGTGCACCTAAACCACTTTTATTTGGTAAAAGATTCGCTTTTGGTACTTTAACATTATCAAAAATTAGTTCACCTGTAATTGAAGCACGTAATGAATGTTTACCATGCATCTCAGGAGCTGAAAATCCTTCCATTCCTTTTTCAAGGATTAAGCCATGGATTCTTCCTTCTTCATTTTTTGCCCAAATCACAGCAACATCCGCTAGTGGTGCGTTTGAAATCCACATTTTTGCTCCATTCAGCAAATAATGATCGCCCATATCTTTAAAATTCGAGATCATTCCACTCGGATTTGACCCATGATCGGGTTCCGTTAATCCAAAGCAGCCAAGAAATTCGCCAGAAGCCAATTTTGGTAAATATTTTTGTTTTTGTTCTTCGTTTCCATATTTCCAAATTGGATACATTACGAGAGAACTTTGAACAGATGATGTTGAACGTAAACCAGAATCACAACGCTCTAGTTCTTGCATTATTAACCCGTACGATATTTGATCCAAACCAGGACCACCGTATTCTTCAGGAATATAAGGTCCAAAAGCCCCAATCTCGCCTAATTGTTTTACTAAGTGCACTGGAAATGCAGCTCTTTCATAATAATCCTCAATTATTGGGGATACATTTTGCTTAACCCAAGCGCGCGTTGCATCACGAATTAATTTGTGCTCTTCCGTTAACAAATCATCCATATTAAAATAATCTGGATGTGTATATAAATCTGTCGCCATTTATCTAATTTTTATTATGCCTACAAAAGTAAATAATTTAACATCAAATACCCAAAGATGTTATATTATTCTAGCTTTGAAATTCAATTCAATCCGAATTCAACTATTTTTGTGTTGTGGAACCACAAGATTTTATAAATGAAATTAGCCAACTAGGTGAACCTATTGAATTGACCAATCGATTCAATTTGATTTTTTGGGCGTTAATGGCTTTTAACTTAATTGTTTTTGCACTTGTGCGGACGTTCAACCCTGGCTATTTGCGTCTTTTATTTAGAACTGCTTTTAATAATCGGCAATTGATTAACAACATTCGTGAGGATTTAAATTTGCGAGGAATCACATCACTTCTATTAAATCTAACGTACTTCACAAGTGTAGGTATAATCGCCTGGAAAACGACCCACTCAGATGTTCATGATCTTATTTTAATTCTACTTGGCGCTGCTCTTATTGGGGCATTCATTAAATTAATTACCATTCAATTATTGATATTTTTCACCACTTCCAAAATTGGATTGCAAGAGCATTTCATCAATCATCTCTTATTTTTTCAGATTGGTGGTATTATTTTGACACCCATTTTAATTTTCACTCAATATATACCTGCGAGTTACCGTGAAATCACCTTGATTTCAATCTTAATACTACTGGCGCTCATCATCATAATTAGGGAATTTCAAAGTTTGACACGAGCAATCCAGCATAAAATTTCATATTTCTATATTATTTTGTACCTTTGCACGCTCGAATTACTTCCGTTAGTAGTTGGAATTCGAGTTTTCATCCTATACACTGGGGTATTGAACTAAAAAATGAGGTAGGATTTATGAGCGTTAAAACGATATTAGTTTCTCAACCAAAACCGGAAACTGAAAAATCACCATATTTCGATCTGGCAGAGAAATATAAATTGAAAATTGACTTTAGACCTTTCATTAATATTGAAGGTTTAACAACACGTGAATTTAGAGAACAAAAAGTTGAACTATCAAAAATGACTGCGGTTATTTTAACTAGTAAAACTGCGGTAGATCATTTTTTCAGAATTGCAGAAGAAACAAGATTTAAAGTGCCTGACGCAATGAAATATTTTTGTATGTCTGAGGCGGTTGCTTATTACCTTCAAAAATATGTAGTTTATAGAAAACGTAAGATTTTTTACGGAAGAACAAACATCATAGACTTGATGGAAGTGCTGAAAAAGCACAAAGGTGAAAAATACTTATTGCCTTGTTCAGATATCTTAAGAGCGACTATTCCAAACACATTGGAAGAAAACAATATCAACTATTCTAAATTGATTCTTTATAGAACTGTAGCTTCTGACTTGTCAGATTTAGAAGATGTTAAATATGATGTTTTAGTTTTCTTTAGTCCTTCTGGAATTGAATCTTTATTAAAAAACTTCCCTGGATTTAAGCAAAATGCAACTATGATTGCAGCTTTTGGCCCTACAACGGCAAATGCGGTTAAACAAAATAACCTAAGGCTTGATATTCACGCACCGTTGCCACAAGCGCCAAGTATGACTATGGCTATTGAGCAATTTATCAAAGGAAAAAAGAAATAGATTATATCCAATTATAAAATTAAAAACGTCCTGACATTTATCGTCAGGACGTTTTTTTTGTTTCAAAATTTATTAACGACGAAAGAAACTTGAACCTAATGGTCTGAAAATTGTACAGGATGAAACACGTACTTATTAATTAATTTTATGTTTAAAATAGCACTTCTTTCATCCGCTCTTCTTCTTTCAACACTTGGGTTCTCTCAAAATGAATTTACATTCGATTTTTTTAATACAATTGAGGATCAAGAAAATATTTTATTTTCCCCTACAAGTATAAAAACGGCCTTTGCAATGGCTTATGAAGGAACAAACGGCAGCACGCAAAAAGAATTTGAAAAGGTCTTCAATTTCACTGAGAACAACGCAGACTTTTTAGCAGAAATTAAGCAATTAAAGAAAGTTGCTCAAATAAGCAATTCGATTTGGGTACAGGACAATTATAAAATATTAGACAGCTTTATTAAAGTACTTAAAAACAATTTCGATTCGGAACCGTATCGTACAGATTTCGGGAAGGATCCAAAAGGTAGCGCCAAAAAAATTAACGATTGGATTGAAGTAAGCACAAATGGCATGATTAAAAAAATGCTGAGTGCAGCAGATGTCGCCGAGTTTAAACTCGCCATTGTAAACGCCATTTATTTCAAACAAAATTGGAAAAAACCATTTGAAAAAGATGCGACGATAAAAGCTGATTTCACGAATGCAGATGGAATCAAAATTGAAGTTGACATGATGCACGCCTCGGATCATTATAACGCCTTAGAAGGAAGAAACGAGAAAGTGATTGAGCTGCCTTATGACGACGATAAAACATCAATGGTAATCATTTTACCAAATAAAATCAAAAATTATAAAATGACCCATAAAGTGTATTCTGATCTTAATGCTAAACTGGTCAATCAACGCGTGAATCTTGATTTGCCAAAGTTCACCTATGAAACTCCAACTTTTAAACTAAAGGGCTATTTAGAAAAAATGGGTTTAATATCGGCGTTTACAGATGCTGCAAATTTTTCAGGAATCAGAACAGAAAGAGACTTAATGATTGGTACTGCCTTGCACAAGGCTAAAATTATTGTAAATGAAGAAGGTACAGAAGCTGCTGCCGCAACGGTAATTGGAATGATAGTAACTTCTTCGATTTCGGTCAAGCCAGACCCGATTTTAAACATTAGAGTAGACAAGCCTTTCTATTATTTCATTAAAGACAATCAATCGAACACGATATTGTTTATGGGAAGAATGAATGAAATGGCCCTATAGCCTCGGTTCAGTTGCAAGCTACTTTTTCTCGAACCGTGCATACATGGCATCAATATCAAATTTTTGATAACCTTTAAATAGTTGCGCACCTATATGAACTTCAGATCCTTTCTCAACTAAACCTAAGGTTCCAATATTCCCATAATACACATCCGTCAACAACATGATTGATCCCGCATATTCTGGTTTTTTTTGAAAAGCTGCTAAACCGACCTCAGCATTTTTAATAATAATAAAATTTCCTTCAATTCGTGAATCATCTTTTGAAGCAAGGCCTGTTATAGCACCGTCAATACTTACATTATTTAAATACAAGGTTGATCGTTCTCCGGCCGAAACGCCCTTATCTCCAGAATTAAAGATTTCAATATCATTTATAGTCACGTTACTCCCAGAAAAATCGATACAATCATTTCCTGTATTACGAAAGATAGAATTAGAAAATTCACCCGTACAGAAATCAGCATCAAATCCATCACTTTTTGTAAATTCAATTAAGCAATTTTGAATTTTAAAATTTGATCGAATAACATTTAAACCATCCTCACAATTATTTCCGCTTATCATTAAACCGTCAATATCGACTCCTGATTCATAAATATTGAAAGCACCCGTTAATACCCAACCTTGATAATTCAAGGTATTCATGTTTTCCACAATCACATTACGAACAACAACAGAATCTGCCTGTAAAATGGTGATTCCCATCCCACTCGAATCAGATGATGTAAATATTATATTAGCATCTTCTGTTCCAAGCATTCTAGTCGTTCCATTCGTAATTAATCCTCCGCTTTGGACAAAATCTATATTGGTTCCAGGTTTAAATTTGACGGCATAACCTTCTGGGATATAAACCAACTCGCTTATTTGATAATTCCCAGCGTTAAATAATACTTGCTGACCCTTAACTGAATAATATTTTGAGATTTTGCTAAAACTATTATGCAAGCTTAAACGCGGATGTTCCCCTTGAGGTTTTTTCCACTTTATAAATTTCTTTTTACAAATTTTCTCTGGAATATTATTGAGTTTAAAAAAGATGCGCGACGGTTTTTCATTTAAAACTAAATGCGTAGTATCAACATATGTCGCACCTCTAAATCCAGCCAATTGAATGGCATCATTTAAGTAAATAATCGAATCCTTATTCGCTTTGATTGAATAGCCCAATACTTCAACGGTATCAAAATGAAAATTTTCCAAATCAATTAAATAATGTACAGAATCAATTTCTGAACGATAAGCATTTAAGGCTATATCTTCCAAATAAAATGGTAGGTCACCTAAATCGTATTGATCCGGTTTTGCTTCAAAATTAACTTGCTGTTTTGTTTCATCAGCCATAAAAAGATCCCAGCGTTTGTTCAATGTTTTTAATTCTGTTCTAATTAATTTCGCTTTTTCGTAATAGGTAGATTGATCAAAGCTATAATTTGGCAATTCTGAACCTATTAATGATTCATTATTGGCTATTTCACTGCCCAGGGCGACAAATGCACTATCCAAATAAGACACTTTAGAAATCTCGGTTAATTTGCGAATATATGCTTCACGAAAGTCTTGATTTAAAAACAAATAATGATTCAAACCTCCTTCAGCCGAAACATGATCGAGGTGTTTATTAAACTCGGCTGCAGCAATCAGTGGATTATAAGGTTTGATCATTGGAATCATATCAAAACCAACATGTTCTAATTTTGTAGTAATTGGATTATAATAAAAACGGCGATTGTGCCAGGCTAAACTGTGATGAATATTCCCTAAATCCATCAAAGCATAATAAGTAGCAATCTGCTCCATATCAAAAATCAACTCAGGATGTTCATATCCCTTTTTAAAGTGATTTAATAAAATAGCTCCGTTCATAAACTGCCCCCTTAGTGCATCAGACTTCATGGTGCGTTTTTCTTTAAATACGGTCGCTCTAGCTGCTTCATAATACGCCGCCGAAATTCGATCTAAGCCTTGCTCTCTTGCTAAAACCGCCAAAGCCCAAAAAGCCGTTTCGTCCATTTTCAAAATTGGCCCCTCTCTCCTTTTTCGACTTTCTAATAATTGTTTATCAAAATGTTCTTCTAAGGCATAAGTACCTTGATATTGCTCATTCAAATTGACGGATAAAAAAGAATAGTGAGTAGACAATAAATCTTGCTCGTCACACAGTTTATGCATGAACCATTCGTGCATATAGTTTCGCGTTTTCGGATGCTGAATTGAAAAACTTCGCAATCCTCTAAACGCGGTACCACTTTCTGTTTTAATTCTATATGAGGCATTTCCGCTTATTAAATGATCCGTCCAATCTCCTTTTAAGCGTAATTCAACGGGAATTGAATCACCGTCCATTAAAATATTTCCTGTTACATAACCTTTATACTTGTCGCGAATAATTTCTTCTTTTATTGCTTTACTGATATAACTATCGATTGTGGTTTGACTAGAGTCAGGAAGATGAATTGAAAGGGAATTACTAGCATCCCAAGCCATATCTGATCTCTTATTAAAACGAGCAACTTGCAAATCGTCAAAATAAGCCAGTTCACCATCACCTCCAGCAAAAATGAAAAACGTAGCAGAATCTAAATCTGTTATAGCTTTGAATTGCAACACATGCTTCATCCAACCATCCTTACGCTCATAAAACCCATTTTCCAATGAACTTAAGGTGAAATTAGCATTACCCGTTACCGAACAAATTAATGCTCCTAGTGTCTCAGTTTCTTTTTGCCAAACAGATGCCTCAAAAAATTCCCCTTTTTTAATCCCTGTTAAAATAAAGGACATGCCGTATTTGTGAGTTGAATCAAGTTTTACGGAATATTCGCCAGAAAAAGCGTAATCAGAACTTTGTGTTTCTGCTGATTTGAATTGATGGTTTCCATTTTCAAAAACCAATCTTCCATCTTCTGTTTCTATTTGCACCTCAGCATCACAAAAATAAAGCATCTCAGAATCATGCATAGGATCTTCATCTGTACCGCAAGAATAAAGAGCTAGACAGACCGCCAAGAGACAAGTTATAATCGATTTAAAGCTATGCTGATTTTTAATCACTGATGCACCGTTATTGAATGAAAACGCTAAATTAAATAATCTTAATGTGTTGCAAAGCCTAAAACGCAAAAACTATACAGCTATTGGATTTAAGTTGATGAATTACGCAGTTAATGGCTGGTGATAAACCGTCTGTGTAGGGAAAGCCATATCCAAATTATGTTCGCCAAACTGGCGTAATATTGCCAAGTTCATCTTTGTTTGCGTTTCAAAAATATCCGCTTCTTTACGAATAAAATAAATGAACGCTATTCCTAAAGAAAAGTCACCAAAAGCATTAAACCCAATATAAACTTCATCACCCACAACATCCTTGTGGTCGACCGCAATTTGTTTTAAAAGAGCGATTGCCTCTTCCATCTGATCTGCAGTTGTATCATAGGTCAATCCTAAATTAAGCTTTACTTTTCGAGTAGGTTCGAGCTCGACATTTTCGACAGAATCATCCGAAAACATGGAGTTAGGTACGGTAACTATTCGCCCCGCAAGTGTTTCAACACGTGTACTTCTAATTCCAATTTCACGCACAAAACCATCTATATCACCAATCTGAATCCGATCACCTAATTGGAATGGCTTATCGGCAAAAATCATAATTCCACCAAAGAAATTTTTAACCGTATCCTGCGCAGCCAAGGCAAAGGCCAAACCTCCAATTCCTAGTCCTGCAATCACAGCCCCAACATCATAACCTGCATTGTTTAATCCAACAATTATACCCAAGGTCCAAATAATAACCCGTAATCCTTTTCTAAAAACAGGTAATAGTTGGTCATCTAAGTCAGACTCAGATTTCTCGGTCATTGGCACTATATATTCTTCGATCAAAGCGTCAGACAAGCGCGCCACCATCCACGTAATATTAATCACAGTTAAAAAACCGAAAACATTCCCCATAAAAGCGCCATCATCCGAATAGTTCAACTTAGAACTTAGCGCCCACCATGACACACCCAATACAAGGGCAAAAACAACTGGTTCCTCAATTTTATCAACGATTATATCATCCAATTTAGATTTAGAACGCGCAGTAAGTTTAGAAATAAAGCGTTTTGAAACCCAATACAATAATTTACCGCCAATAATGGCAGCTAAAATAATTCCGAAAGCAATTAAATATTGTTCAATTGTATTACCGTAATAAAGTTTCTCGAACACTCCTAAGGATTCATTTAAAGCCACATCATCAGCAATAGTGGAATTCACGGCTTGAACCGTATCAATAATTGAAATTTTAACATTTGAACCGATTGAACCTTGAGAACTGATTGAATCTATGGAAACTATTGAATCTTGCATACGCTAAATTTTGATAACTAAGGGATTAATTCACAAACCTATTGAAACTAACAACGCCAAATAGGTCAAAATCAACGCAGTTTTCACAGTAATTTCTTAA
>JBLHOW010000075.1:0-29972 GCA_047623705.1 Crocinitomix sp. | reverse complement strand
TTTCCGCAGCACTAAAAAACTCATTGGCTTTAACTGCGTCATTCGCCCGTGCTCCTTGTTCGAACAGGGCATCAAATGCTGGGTTTTGATAGCGCGAACTATTCAAATAAGAAGGCTCAGATATTTTCTCAGGCACAACCTTTCCGTAAGCATTTGTTAAAAAAGCCTCTGGAGTTGCATAATCCCCCACCCAATTTGTTCTAAAAATATCAGCACTTCCCATTGCTTTATTTTCTAGCATTTGGTTGAATTCAACGGCTTCAATATCTAAATTAATATTCAAGACACTGCGCAATTGACTTTGAAGTTCAGAAGCGACTAAATAATCGATACTTCCGCCTTTAAACTGCATTTGTAATGATGGGAAATTTTTCCCTTCAGGATAACCCGCTTCTGCCAATAGTTCTTTGGCACGTTGTGGATTATAAACGTAAGACACATCCTCCACTCCTTCAAAATCATAATCATCAAAAACTTTTGGAAGTGGTGGAACTATACCAAATTTACCAATTTCATATGCTTGATTTTTCAAGATTTTTTCGAATATTTTTTTTCTGTTAATAGCATAATTTAGTGCTTGTCTGACTTTAAGTTTTTTCAAAACCGGTGTAGTCATGTTTAACTCCAAATAAGTAGTTGTCAATTCAGGCTCACTGTTTAACATGAATTTAGGCGGTTTACTTTCAAAATCACCAATGCGTTCTTCAAGCACTTCAGAAATCTTTGTGATTGGAACGCGACCCATATAACTTAACTTACCATTCCAAAAAAGATCCATTTGCTCATCATTGTCATCATAATAAGCAAAAACGACACTATCTAAATAGGGCAATTTATTTCCTTTTTCATCAACCCCATAATAATTGGTGTTCTTCGATAATTTGACTAATTCCGAATTTGAATTTACTTGATCATATACAAATGGGCCTGTTCCAACTGGCACAAAGGCATCAGCTTCAACAGCCTCTTTCGCAACAACTGATCCAAAAATACTAGCCAATTTTTTAATAAATGCTAAACTTGGCACTTCCAACATTAATATAATTTGGTTGCCATCAATTGAGATTCCTTCAATTGTTTCTGCCTCACCATCATGAAAAGCATTTCCACCTACAACTGTGTTTTTGAAAATAGAATAACCGCTATTGGTCCCCTTATCATCATAAATTTGCTCAAATGAGTACATAACGTCTTCGGGAGTAACTTTTCTTCCCTTACCACCTTCAAAACAACTATTATCATGAAAGTAAACATCCTCACGCAAAATAAAAGTATACGCTAAACCATCAGAAGATATCGACCAATCTTTGGCAATTGCGGGTTCAATTTCTAATGTTTTAGCATTATATTTTACTAACCCTTCAAATATTTGCCAATAAATTTGCGATTCTTCGAGTTTCTGAATTTCATTTACTTGCACCTCCTTATTATAGCTAGCAATAGGCATGGTAAATACTCCTCCTATAGGGATTTCATCTTCGGTATCGCTGATTTCATCAAGGTTTTCACTTGTCTCACCTCCACAGTTAAATAGGAGAAAAACGACTGCAATTAAACTTAAATAAATGTTTTTTGTCATGGTAAGGGGTAAAACGCTAGGCGTTATATCTTTTCAAATATAGACGAATTTTTTATAAGTCCTTAATTATCTATAGGAAATTAAATATCACTTAACTAAATGGAACCGCTAAAATAAATAGGTGTTTTATCTTGCTTATTATTAAAGTAAACTTTATTATTGCAACTGATAATGATTATAAAAAAAAGCTTATTTACTGTATGTTATTGAAAAACAACATATTGTTCCTTTTGATTTTTCTTGGCGGTACATTCGTTTCTTATGCGGATCTATCACTTGAAGGTCACTACCAAGGTAAAAACCTATATGTTCAGAATCCTGAGGATGAAGACGGTTTTGGTTTCTGTGTTACAAAAGCAACTGTAAACGGAGATCCAATCGTAGACGGATTACAATCTAGTGCGTTTGAAATTGACTTTGCTGCTTTTGGTTTAAGAGTTGGCGATCCTGTATTCATTGTTTTAGAACATGGTTTAGGATGTAAGCCAAAGGTTCTTAATCCGGAAGTACTTCTTCCAAAGAGTACTTTTGAAGTTCAAGATATTACCTGTAGCCCTGACGGCACATTGTCGTGGTCAACAACGGGTGAATCTGGTAAATTGCCTTTTGTTATCGAGCAATACAGATGGAATAAATGGGTTGTTGTTGGAGAAGTTGACGGAACTGGAGAGGCAACATCTAACGCTTACACCTTTAATGTTTCACCCCATTCAGGAGAAAACAAAGTACGTGTTGTACAAACTGATCATACGGGAAGAAAACGTCCCTCTGAAGCCGTAACGTTTACAAATACAAGCATTCTTGAACCTGAAGTTAACCCTAAAAAGGTAAGGAAATCAATCACGTTTACATCTGGTAATACACCAATTGAAACGAAATATGAAATTTATGACGCCTACGGTAATATCGTTAAAAAAGGTGTTGGGTCAGAAGTTGATTGCTCAAATTTGAAAAAAGGAGCTTATTATATTAACTACGACAATAAAAACGAGAAATTTATTAAGCTATAAAACAGCTTTCAAAGATATTTAAGAATCCGTTTTGGCTTGGCTAAGACGGATTTTTTATTGAATAAAAAATCGCTTATGAAATTAGAACATATTGGAATCGCAGTTAAAGATATTGAAAAATCGAATGAATTGTTTGCTGCATTGTTTGACGCGCCTCACTATAAAATGGAGTCGGTAGAATCTGAAGGGGTTAAAACGTCATTTTTTAAGGTTGGAGAATCGAAAATCGAACTTTTAGAAGCTACAAGTGCCGATAGTCCGATAGCCAAGTTTATTGAAAAGAAGGGTGAAGGAATTCATCATATGGCTTTTGAAGTAAGCGATATTGATGCTGAAATTAAGCGCTTAAGTGAGCGTGGATTTACGTTAATACATACTGAGGCAAAAGATGGCGCCGATAATAAACGCATTGCATTTTTGCATCCTAAATCGACTAACGGGGTTTTGATTGAGCTTTGTGAGGAGAAGGTTTGATTGATTGATTGATTGATTGATTGATTGATTGATTGATTTGACCCAATTTGACAGGGGCTAGTGGATTTTGACTTAGACTTCAGTAGAAGCTTAGTTAATAGAATGCAAACAACACAGATTTGGTAGATCTTCGCTAATATTTAAGTCATGCAAAACGACGTAATAGCAAGTGGCGACTTGCCTTTTGCCTAAAAAAACTAAACCTTCAAATTAATTCTAAAAGTTGTGCCTACGCCGGGTTCCGATTTTAGAACAAATACTTTGCCTTTATGGAAGTCTTCAACGATTCGTTTTACCAAAGACAGTCCTAATCCCCAACCTCGTTTTTTTGTGGTGTAACCGGGTTGAAAAACGGTCTTCAATTTATTGGATGGAATTCCTTTTCCAGAATCGATAATATCAATTTGAACATGGTCGTCGATTTGTTTAATTTCGAAGGTAATGTCTCCTGAACCTTCCATAGCATCCACCGCGTTTTTCGCAATGTTCTCAATCACCCATTCAATTAATGAGCGATTGACCATAGCCGTAACTATTTGTTGAGGCGCTATATAGTTTAAATTAATTTTAGCCGAAATTCGCACGCGTAAATAGCTGATAATTTCTTCCAAAATAAGGCCCATATTTTCTTCTTCTAAAACGGCTTCTGAACCAATTTTAGAAAAACGATTGGTAACCATGTTCAGGCGATCAATGTCTTTATCTATTTCTTTAGTGATGGATGCATCTACACCTTGCGCCTCTAATAAGTGATTCCAGGCCATTAAAGATGAAATTGGCGTACCTAATTGATGTGCAGTTTCTTTAGCCATCCCAACCCAAACTTGATCTTGCTCCGCTTTTCTAAAGGTGCTAAACACAATATAACCGATCAAGACAAAAAGCCCAATAATAAAAAATTGCACAAAGGGGAAAAATTTCATTTGGGTGATTTCTGCTGAATATTCAAAGTAGATCACACCTTCATTTAGATCGCCCAATTTCACTTCGATTGAATCATTTTGCGCGGCCAAGTCGCGTATAATCTTTGGTGCGTTAGTTGAATCGTATTCAGGAATATTGGTTGCAATCACCTCGCGCGTGCCTTTATCAATGAACATTACTGGAACTAAATTGTCATTCTCAATCAATTCATCTGTAAATGCTTGGCTTAACGAATCTCTATTGCGTTGCAACTCTTGCAGCTTGATGGTTCTATAATAGGTTGAATCAAAGTAAAAAACCTTTTGTTTCTCTCCTTCATAAAGATCAATTTCTATCGGTTCTCGTTTGGTCCGCCAAAAGTCTAAAAATGACTTTAAACTATCGGTTCTGATTTGTTTTATTAATGAATCTTTCAGTTCAGGTGTTCCATTTGGTTCATCAATTTCCACTTGATTTTTAATGCCATCAACCACTTTATCAATATTATGATAAGACACAATATTTTCTTCCATATCGGTCAAGATCATGGGAATACCACCATTCTCCTGCAATACTTTAACGACAAATGAATAATCGTCAGACGGTTTATTAATTTCATTAATTGCCAAGGACCACATTTCCGCTTTTTGGCGATCCCGCTCACGCATTTTTTCTAGGCTTGCAGAAAGTTCGTTAAAAGCTGTATTGGTTAAATTCACCAATTCAGATTTTCTTTTCACGGCATCTGCCCATTGCTGAACACGGTCCACCTCTTTATCTTGAACCTTTCGTACAATTTGAAATGAGAACCACAAAGAGGCCGCCACCATGACTGTTGCCACTCCTAAAAGCGCCAATTTCCAACGTTGTTTTTTGTGGTATAAATTCATGTTTAATATTTAGTGGCTTGTCTGAAATACATTAAAACTATTTCTCAAAATCAATCTTTTTATAAAAACTCGTCTATTTCCGACCTGACGCTAATTGCTTTGAAGAAACGAAAATTACTTATTATTATTGTAATCAGAGTTCCTTATTATAAATCTTGCTCGTACTCCACTTTATCCTTGTCTTTTTCGGCTTCTTCTTTTAACTTATCAAAGAATTTACCAACGCGTTTTTTATTTTTCTTTTTAGATGTAGTGTCTATTTCCTCTGTCTCAATATCTGTTTCGTAAAAGATAAATTCAACCTCTTTTTTATTGTCTTGCTCAACTTTTTTCACTGTGCTATCCTTTTGGAACAATCCAAATTCAGTTTTTAGCATAGACTTCATATTAGACTTTTCTAACTGAATGTTTTCCTTAATATCATTCTTGCGTTCATCTGAATCTAGGCTAAACGTAGGCTCATCAATTGTACCGCCCATGGTCATATAAATTGTAATTCCTAAACCATCATCTTCAACCTTTCCAAATTCGGTGTACTCGGCTTTGGTTTTCAATTGTCTAAACCTAAAACTGAAATGATATTCGATATTATTATCAAAGTCATGCCATCCAAATAAATCTACGTCTAAAGCATTACTTTTTATAGTCATTTTTGGAATTGTTATGCGCCGGTCTTTAATTTCAATTGTATTCTTCATTTCAGAGAATTTCAAGTGCATGAGCTTTTCTTCAAATCGATCGATATGTTTATTCAACATCATTTTTAACGCATTATTTGAGCGCATATAATCTGTAATCGATTTCATGGTTTCTAAATTATTCAACTCTCCATTGATAATTTTAAGATCAGAAACGGCCAATATTTGTTCCTCAACTAAAGAGAAATATGGATTAAAGAGTAATAATAAATCAACATTACCACTGATTGTTCCCGAAATATGTTCATCCTTTATAGATTCTTGCTGGAAATTATCCCACTCTGTAAATAAATTTTTGACATTGATTGAATTGAATGATATTTGCCCATCAATGATATTTCCATTCTCTAAGCGGTTTTCCAGAATCAATTTTCCTTTTACATTTCCACCCAACGTTCTTAAACGCATTTGATTGACGGTTACTTTTCGATTGGCCAATAAAAACTGGCCTGTAATTTCTTCAAACGTATGATTATCCCATAAAAAGCGATCAATATGCATTTGAATGTTGACATTAATATTGCCTGGGAGCTCGAACATGGTTAAAGGCCCCTCTTTATCCTTATTGGCTGGTCCTAAAAACTCATTTAAATCAAAGTTGGAAGATTCGAGTGAAGCTATTAAACCTAAGTTCCCTGAACCTTCTACATAAGGAACAAAGTTCTTCAAAGCACCATTTAATATCAAATCTGAATTTTGTGTTTTAATCGATAAATTTTTCGCAGCTGCATCTTTTCCTTGTACTAAAATATCACCGCTAATATTGGTATACCTTAAGGCCTCACCTTCGCCCTTATAAACCACATTGCTTAAAGCAATGTTTCCGTTAGAAGATTGAATTTCAAAGAGATCTTTCCTGTATTCTGGATCGAAAAATAAAATGACGCAAGAAAGATCCAACTTTACATTACCTGCCAATTCTTCTACATTTTTAAAATCAAAAAAGCGGTGAAAAGCGGCCAAATCTAAATCGCCGACAGCCTGAGTAGTCAATTTTGGCTTAGCAAAATCTTCCATGGTTCCTGTCCCGCTTAAATGACTGTTTAATAATTTGAAACTAAACGTTTTAAAATCGAGAATTTCTTTTCGGTCTTCAAAGGCATTTTGATAGTTACCGAGGACGTTAATGCTATGTATTTTTAGTTTGTGCTCAGCTTCTAGTAATGCGCCTTGATCTACTGAAAAGTCGGCAACAATTGAGGGCATTGAAGTTCGCGATAGAGGTCCACTTATTTTTCCTTTAAAGTTCACAAGGCCTTCACCTTGATATTTTCCTGCATGTTCAGATTCTTCTGGAATAATACTATTCACTAATTCCGCAACTTGAATTTGACTCCCAATTACATCTAAATTAATTTGTAATGAATCTATTACACCTGTAATATCAAAGGCCATATCCTCCACCGCTAAGTCTCCTTTTTTAAAGCGATAGGATTTATCTAAGGTATTAATATCCAAGGCTAAATTTAAATTCGCCTCTTTATCCGAAATCAACGTTAAAGATCCACTCTTCAATTTTTCCACCAACAAATCTCCCTCTGCATTTAATTGATAGTTTGCTTCTGCAAAGTCTCCTCGAATGAAGGCCTCATGAATTTTTAAGCGATAATCTTGATTAGTTGAACGGTTCAGAAAAACAAAATCAACATCCTCTACTTTCAATAAATCCAGCAAAAACGAAAAATTACCCTCTGTAGGAATCGAATCTTCTACGGACTTAACTATTCCATAATTAACGTCACCATTACTCGTTGTTTTAAGGTTAATTTGCCCTTGATGAATACTTGCGCGTTTTACCTTATAATCTCCACTCCAAATGTCCCATAAATTAAAATGGAAATACATCTCCCTTGCAAAAAGCAACGTGTCATCACTCTCCACTCCTTCATAAGCATCTGCAATAAATACGTTTTCAAAAGCAATGGATGCATTTGGAAAATCATGAAAAATGGAAACCTCCATATTTCTGACTTCAACATCAGTTTTAAGGTGACTATTCAGTTCTGAAATGGCATATTGCTTAATGTCATCTTCGTAAATATGCAGTATTACAGTGGTTACCGTAACAAGAAATAGACTCACGAAAAAGATCCAAAAAGCAATCTTTTTTAATGTTTTCCACACACTTTTCACCCGATTCATCTATTAAAATATTTTATTGCAGAAATCAACGCCTTCTATAAGACGGCAATATATCGTAATAATAGTGCAAGAAAACGGTGAGGTTACGGTATTTTTCAACCTTGGTTCGTTAGTATCGACCAAAAAAAAACCATCCCTTCCGACTTAGGCGGATTAAGGAATGGTTAAATACTTACAATGTGTTAGACTTTGATTAGAACGAATTATTCAAAGCATCAATTCCTTCACCTACTTTGTCTTCAATTAAATCTTTGTTGTCTTCCATCACATCTTTCAATGTATCCAACATGTTGCTTAATGCAGATGAAGTATCAGCTAATTGCTCAGTCGCTTCATTTATAACTTGGTTTACACCTTGTTCCATTAAGTTATTTAACATATTGTTCCCGTCTTCAGTTGTTTCAATTACATCTTCAACAGTTGGCTCGGCATTCCCGCATGAAGTCATGGCTACTGTCGCCGCAACTATCATAAAAAGTACATATTTTTTCATCCTTTGATTTTAATTTTCCTCAAATGTATGAAAAACTTTAATTTTTTCAATATTAGAACATAATATGGTTGATTCTTGTTAAATTTGGTAGAGAATAATTTTTAACACTTAAAACTATACTATAATGGCATTTGAATTACCCGCATTACCATATGCACACAACGCTTTAGAGCCAAATATTGATGCGCAAACCATGGAAATTCATCATGGCAAGCATCACAATGGATATACAACTAAATTAAACGCAGCAATTGAAGGAACTGATTTAGCAGGAAGCTCAATCGAGGACATTTTGGCTGGCTGTGCTGATAATCCAGCTGTAAGAAATAACGGTGGAGGTTTTTACAATCACTCTTTATTTTGGACAGTTATGTCGCCTAATGGCGGTGGAGAACCTTCAGGAGAATTGGCTGATGCAATTAACGCGGCTTATGGCGATTTTGCAACTTTCAAAAGTACATTTGCTACAGCAGCAGGAACACGATTCGGTTCAGGATGGGCTTGGCTTTGCGTTCAGGCAGGAGGAGTAGTTGAAGTTTGTTCAACACCAAACCAAGACAATCCATTAATGAATGGAATTGGATGTGGTGGAACGCCTATTTTAGGATTGGATGTTTGGGAACATGCCTACTACTTAAAATATCAAAATAGAAGACCTGATTATGTAAACGCATTTTTTAATGTGATCAATTGGGATGAAGTTTCTAATAGATACGCTGCAGGTAAATAATCGTGTTTTCCTTATAAGTAATTAATAACCGTCACTTAAAGCGTTTTAATCAAAATAGCTCAAGAGTGACGGTTTTTAGTTTTAAAACCATGAAAAAATTAACGTTCTCAATTTTGATTCTCGCCCTAATTGGCTTTTCCTCTTGCTTAAAAGATAAGACGGTCGCATTTGGTTGTGATAGTATAATCTCCTACGAAGTTGAAGTCAGACCAATTATTGAATCCTCATGTAAAACAGGACTCGGGGGCGGTACAGGTTGCCATGATGCATGGATTGATAATTATTCTTCGGTTAGAACTCAAATTAATTCTGGGAATTGGCAAAATGAAGTACTCATTGAAAAAACAATGCCTGTCTCTCCCAATGACTTTGCTATCGATTCATTAACATCCGATCAAATTCAAATTATGAGATGTTGGATTTTGCAAGGGTATCCGGAGAATTAGATTTTTTTTAGCCATAGTCAAAAAAGCAACTCTAAAACACTGAGGTTATATGCAATACAAAAGTTTGACGTGACTAAGGTTAATCCTTTGATAATTTAAACTTTGCTAAATCTCTTATAGTTTTTCTTAATTTTATAGTGTTTTAAAAACCCAATTTATTGATTCATTATATATTTAATTTTTGTAGTTTTTACAGTTATAAAAATTAAACACTGTGCCCTTATATGAGGATTTAATCCTCAAATCAAAATTCAAAAACTAAATGAAAATACTTCACACAGCCGATTGGCATTTAGGACATAGATTACATGAACAATCTCAATTAGAGGAGCAAACTTTATTTTTAAGTTGGATTGAAGCCTTTATTGTTACCGAAAAAATTGATGTACTTCTAATTTCGGGAGATGTATTTGATACGGGTTCGCCTTCGAATCAAAGTTTAGAGATGTATTACAGCTTTTTAATGAAGTTAAGCAGGAGCAATTGTCAATCGATTATTATTACAGGCGGAAATCACGATTCAGCAGGAACTTTAAATGCGCCAAAACATATTTTAAACGCACTATCAATAAAAGTAGTTGGAAAAGCGGCAGAAAATATTGAAGATGAAGTTTTTGAAATTAACATTAATAACCAAAAGGTAATTATTGGAGCAGTGCCATATTTACGTGATGGTGATATTAGACGGGCAGTAGCAGGCGAAACCTTTGATGAGTTAACGGAGAAATACAAAACTGCATTAATTAATCATTATGCGGCATCAGCTAAACAATGTGAATTAATAAACACCTCCAATGCACCTGTTATTGCAATGGGGCATTTATTTGCAACAGGCGGTTCCGTTTCTGACAGTGAGCAAAATATTTATGTCGGTAGTTTAGGACATATTGGTGCGGAAGATTTCCCTACTTATTTTGATTATATCGCCTTGGGGCATTTACATAGACCGCAAATAATTGGTAGCAACAATAAAATAAGATATTCTGGATCGCCACATATTTTAAGTTTTAGTGAAATTAGCTATGATAAAAAAGTCCTTGTTTTATCCGTAGATGACAATAAAATCACGGCTATTGAGGAGGAAATTATTCCGTGTTTCAGAGCATTTCATAAAATTGTTGGTACGATCACGGAATGCATTGCGGCGTTTCCAACTGTCATTTCTAATGCTTATGGATTAACACCTTGGGTTGAACTTGTTTTGGATGAAGACAATACGATTAACACAGATGAATTAAAAATTGCGGCCGACAAATATGGCTTTGAAATATTAAAAATTGCGTTAAAGCAGCAAAGAAAGCGTGTTGGAATTGAGGAATTATTGGCCAATACAAAATCGATTAAAGAACTCTTACCTACTGAAGTTTTTAAACTAAAGTGTGAGGAAATGGGATATGATTTAGAAGAGAAGCCAGCCATTTGGGATGCTTTTAATGAAATTTTACAATCCGTTAAAAATCAATAAGAGCCGCGCCTAATGAGAATTTTAAAAATAGAATTACAAAACATAAATTCATTAAAATCTGACGCACCAATTGTCATAGATTTTGAAAATGACCAATTCAAAGATGTTGGTTTGTATGCAATCACTGGTTCCACGGGTGCTGGAAAGACGACTATTTTAGATGCTATAACCATTGCCTTATACCATAGAGTACCACGTTTTAACGGTACAAAAGGGACATTGCTTGACGTAATAAGTCATAGCGCAATTGACGCCTTTAGCAGAGTTACTTTTGCAAATGACGGGGTAGATTACGAAGCCTATTGGGGAATTCGAATTGCTTCTAAGGCAGGGAAAAAACTAATGAACCCGCAAGAAGCTGTTAGCTTAAAGAACTTGACAACAGGCGCCATTTTATCTGAACAGAAAAGGAGTTTAATCTTAGAGATCATTCGCGTAACGCAATTAGACTACAACCAGTTTTTAAGATCTGTAATGCTAGCACAGGGTGAATTTGCTTCATTTTTATCAGCGAAAGGACCAGAAAAAGGAAAATTACTAGAACAAATTACGGGCGAACAGATTTATAAAAAAATTGGTCAAGGTATTTTAGATCGTAAATCAAATGAGGACAATAAATTAAGAGATATTCAGGCCAAAATTAATTCGGATGATGTTTTATCAGAGGATGATAAAATTGAATTATTGCAAAAGGATAAAGTATATGATAATGAAATTATCGCAGCTGAAAAGGAGATAAAAATAGCTCAAGGAATCGTTGATTGGTATGCTAATGGTGCTTTACTTGCAAAAAGATTGGAAAAATTAACCCAAGACGCGAAGCAAGTTGAGGAAGATAGTGAAAAACACAAGCCTGAATCAGTACTATTGACCTTGAATGAAAAAGCCGAACCATTTAAGTCACTTATTGAGAATCTAAATAGAACCGATAAAAATCAGACTGAAAAATCAGCACAACTGCAGACTTTAGAGAAAGAATTATTAGCGCTAAATCCAACCATAGAAACGTTAGATGTTTTGACTAAAAGTCAAAACTTAGAATTTGACACTGCTTCGAAAGAATTTGACACTTGGCTACCGAAATTTGATATGATCACTACTCTAGATGGTCAATTAAAGAATGAGTCAAGCAATAGACTAAAAGCGAAGGAGAATCAAAACGAATTAGCCATAAAAATAGAGTCTTTAAAAGTAGCTCAAAAGAAATTTACGTTTGAACTAAGCGAGACAGACTCCAAACTTAAAATTGATGAAGCCTTTGTCTCAGAAAACAAATTCTTGACAAAAGTAGATGCTGAACTTTCCAATTGGACCAGTTCACTATCGACACTAAAAGCCAATAAAGAAACCCTTACCGCTGATAAAGCATTTATCGTTGAAAAGAATAAGGAACTTCTAGCTACAGATGTTCGACTAAAAGAAGACCAAGATCTTCTTGACAAAAGAACAACAGAGATTCAAGTAATAGAAACAAAAATAACACGCTTTAAGGAAGAATTATCGCAAAACAAACTAGCCGATTTATTGGCTCAAAAAGAAAAATTAGGGGATCAAGAATCTGACTGGAGACAATTTAAAAAATTAGCCGAACTTACTGTTACTGCGGAAAAACGCCAATTGGCTTTAGTAGAAAAAGAAAAATCATTGATTACTGATTTAAAAGCGAATACTGAAAAAAGTGACGTTCTTCTAAAAAAAATTGAACAGCAAGAAAAGGCTGTGACAGATGCGAATAAAATTTTAGAATTAGAAAAAAGTATTTCTAAATATGAAAGCGATCGCCAAAACTTAAAAAAGGGCGACCCCTGTGGTTTGTGCGGTTCAAAAGACCATCCGTTTACAGTGCATCTAACAGCAATTGGTGTTTCAGAATCAGCATCCGAACTCGATCTGCGGAAAGAGAAGTTAGAAGAACTCAAAACAGCTAAAAATGAATGCGATAAGGAAGAAGTCAAATTGACAACTTCAATTGATCATTCAGCACAACAAATCGAAACATTTAAAGAAGAAATTAAATCCTATCATTCGGCAGGAAAAGAGTTTGACATTGCCTGTGAATTAAACAACCTCCCCCAAATTGATGTTCAATTTAACTTAGCATGTAAGCAGATAGAATTAATTGATGAACGCTTAAAAGCTGCACAGCAATTACAGATTGACAAGGATCAATTATCAGACAATAATCTATTACAGAAAAAAGAGGAAAGCGCTCTTAAAACGGCACTTGCCACACTTGATGAGAATATCAAAAACACACAGGATTCCATTAAAGCAAAACAAAATTCAATAGATCATTTAACCGAAATATGTTTGGATTTAGAAAGTGATTTAAAAACGAAATTAGCTCAATTCAATTATGAATTACCCCAAATTGAGCAAACCCACCTCTTTATTCAGCAAATTGAAGAATCGATTACTAATTTCAATACAAAACAGAAAAATTTAGATGCCTTAGCCAGTAATATAACTCTTGTTAACACTAAAATAGACAACGGCAACCATCAACTGGACGGACATCAAAGAACGGGAGAGGATTATAAAAACACCATTAGTAATTGTGAAACAAAAATAGAACAACTCACAAAGGATCGTATCCGTATACTACCAATTGATGTTACGGTTGAAAGTAAACGAGAAAAGCTGCAAACCATAAAGAATCAATGTTCTGAAAAGTTTGAATTAAGTAAAACAGAATTGCAAAAATTATTAGATACTAAAACGCAAAAAGTAGCTCTTAAAACGAAAAACGAAAAAGAACTGAAGGAATACCGTCAGGAACTAAGCACTTTAAATTCAACTTTCGATTCCCAATTAAAAAGTAGTGATTTTGAATTAAGACAGGATATTGAAACCGCTATTTTAAGCAAAGAGGTTTACTTAAAGTACACAGAAAATAAAACCCGAATAAAGGATGACTTCCTCAAAGTAAACACATTAAAAGGGGCCAATCTAAAAGCACTTACAGCACTCAATCAGTCGAAAAACTTTGAAACCTCCGAAGGCGATAGTCAAGCTGCCTTAGAAGATTTGAATGCTAAAAAGAAGACTTTTTCAGCCGAAAAAGGCAAAATCGCTGAAGCTTTAAGAAAAAATCAAGAAATTAGAGATCGCAATCAAGAGGTATCTAAAAAGATTGATTCCCAGACAGAAATTTGTAACATTTGGAAAGAACTATTTAGAATAATTGGCAATTCAAAAGACGCTTTTAATGTCTACGTGCAACGCTTAACCTTAAAACATTTATTAGATCTGGCCAATGTTCATTTATTCAAATTAAATAAGCGCTATTCCTTAAAAATGGAAGATGCGTATAAACCAAAAGAAGAACTTAATTTTAACTTAATTGATCATTACCAAACGGATCAAGCTAGATTGGTGGATACTTCAAGCGGTGGGGAGAAATTTATCATCAGTTTAGCCCTCGCCTTAGGCTTGTCAGATCTCGCCAGTAAAAATGTTAAAATCGACTCCTTATTCATTGATGAAGGTTTTGGAACGTTGGATAAAAACACTTTAGAAACCGTAATTTCCACTTTAGAAACATTGCAATCACAAGGCAAAATGATTGGAATTATATCCCACGTCGAAAACTTAAAAGAGCGTATTTCAACTCAAATATTAGTCACTAAAAAGAGCAATGGCGTAAGTGTAGTCACTATTATATAATAAGCTATCGCAAATCATTCGCTTCCGAAATATATAATCAGCAATTATTAAAACGCATCCTGAAAATAATGCTGATGGAATTGAACTTTAAAGAGATTCTCTAAACAAAAATTACTAAAACTCACAATTGACCAATTGAACATTGAATTTACTACCTTTGCGCCTTTCTAACAAGAATCAAGGACATGGAATATAATTTTAACGAGATTGAGGCCAAATGGCAACAATACTGGGCTGATAACAAAACATTTAGTGCTGAAGACGGATCTGACAAACCAAAATATTATGGTTTATCTATGTTTCCCTACCCTTCTGGCGCTGGTTTACATGTTGGACATCCTTTAGGTTATATTGCTTCTGATATTTATGCACGTTATAAAAAACTAACAGGTCATAATGTTCTTCACCCAATGGGTTATGATTCTTTTGGTCTTCCTGCGGAACAATATGCTATTCAAACAGGACAGCACCCGGCTATAACGACAGAAACTAATTTAAATCGCTATAGAAAACAATTGGATAAGATTGGCTTTTCATTTGATTGGGATCGAGAAGTTAGAACCTCTGACCCTTCATATTATAAGTGGACACAGTGGATCTTTAAACAACTTTACAATACTTGGTATAATAAAGACGCCAATAAAGCGGAAACTATTGACAACCTTGAAGTCATATTTGAAAATGACGGAAATGCCAATTTGAATGCTGATTGTGCAGAAACGGCAGATTTTACAGCAGCAGATTGGAAAGGCTATTCTAAAGAAGAACGTCAGCAAATTTTAATGAACTACCGACTAACATTTTTGGCAGATTCATGGGTGAATTGGTGTCCTGCATTAGGAACCGTATTGGCCAATGATGAAATTAAAGATGGCGTTTCAGAACGAGGCGGACATCCTGTTGAGCAAAAATTAATGCGCCAATGGAGTATGCGAATCACGGCTTATGCTGAACGTTTAATTAACGATTTAGATACCGTTGATTGGACTGATTCTATTAAAGACCAACAGCGCAATTGGATTGGTAAATCTGTTGGTGCGACTGTTACCTTTAAAACAGAAAGTGGCCACGCGATTGATGTGTTTACGACACGTCCAGATACTATTTACGGAGTATCATTTATGGTTTTAGCACCAGAACATGAATTAGTTGCTGAATTAACAACCGAAAAACACCAGGATGCAATTGCAACCTATCAAAAACAAACCAGTTTAAAAACAGAACGTGATCGCCAAGCTGATGTGAAAACAATTAGCGGAGCATTCACAGGAGCTTATGCCTTGCACCCATTTACGGGAGAAAAAATAGAAATTTGGATTGCGGACTATGTCTTAGCAGGTTATGGAAGTGGTGCCGTTATGGCTGTTCCTTGTGGTGATCAACGTGATTATGATTTCGCTGGACACTTTGGAATTGACATAAAAAACATATTTAAGGACGTTGACATCTCTGAAGCGGCTTATACCGAAAAAGATGCTGTAATTACTGATTCTGACTTCTTAAATGATCTGCCAGCAAAAAAAGCAATCAAATTAGCAATATACGAAATTGAGAAACGTGGCTTTGGAAAAGGCCAAACGAACTATAGATTACGTGATGCTGTCTTTTCAAGACAACGTTATTGGGGAGAACCATTCCCTGTTTATTATAAAAACGGAACACCTTATTTAGTACCTGATGCCCAATTGCCAGTTACGCTTCCTAAGGTAGATAAATATTTACCAACTGAAGATGGGGAGCCGCCTTTGGCAAGAGCAGAAGATAGCGCTTGGAATGTATTTATGGGCGACCGAATGGAGTATAATACTATGCCAGGTTGGGCAGGTTCTTCATGGTATTTTTTGAGATATATGGATCCTAATAATGAGGAAGTATTTGTTTCAAAAGAAAAAGCCGAGTATTGGAACCAGGTTGATTTATATATAGGTGGATCAGAACATGCGACGGGTCATTTGCTTTATTCAAGATTTTGGACAAAATTTTTAAACGATATGGGCTTCATTAATTTCAATGAACCGTTTAAGAAAATGATTAATCAAGGGATGATTTTAGGGCGGAGTAGTTTCGTTTACCGTGATAAAGAATCTGGCAAGTTTGTGTCTTACGATCTTCGAAAAGAATATAAAACAACGAGACTATATGCTGACGTAAATATTGTTGACAATGACAAATTGGACATTGAAGCTTTTAAAAATTGGAGACAAGAATATGCGAATGCTGAGTTCGTTTTAAATGCGGATGGAGACTACATTTGTGGATCAGACATTGAAAAAATGTCAAAATCATATTATAACGTTCAAACACCAGATGATTTAGTAGAGAAATTTGGGGCAGACACGCTACGTTGTTACGAAATGTTTTTAGGACCATTAGAGCAAGCAAAACCTTGGGACACTAAAGGAATAAATGGTGTACATAACTTCTTGCGTAAGTTCTGGCGTTTATTTCATGATGCTGAAAATAATTTTACAGTTTCAGATGCTGAACCGGACAAAGCTGCTTTAAAAACACTGCACAAAACCATCAAAAAGATTCAAGAAGATTTAGAACGTTTTTCCTTTAACACGGCGGTATCTAACTTCATGATTGCGACCAACGATTTGACGGAGCAAAAATGTAATAACAAAGCTATTTTATCTGAATTACTCATTTTGGTATCGAGTTACGCTCCGCATATTGCAGAAGAATTGTGGTCTAAATTGGGCAATACAGAAAGTATTACAAAAGCAAGTTTCCCAACTTTTAATCCTGACTTTTTAGTAGAGGCTAATTTTGAATACCCTGTTTCATTTAATGGTAAAATGCGATTCAAAATTTCATTGCCAACAAATATGGGTAAGGAAGATGTTGAAGCATCTGTTTTAGCTTATGAGCAATCGGCTAAATACTTAGATGGCAATGCTCCTAAAAAGGTAATTGTTGTTCCTGGTAGGATTGTGAATATTGTGGTTTAAATAAATCACACACAAACTATTTCAAACCAAGTTGCGTTACTATAAAAAAACGCACTTATGAAATACTTACTCGTTATTACAGTTTTGGCTGGACTGACTTTCTCTTGTAAAAAAGAGAATCTAAAGAAATTCGAAGGAGTCGATTACCCTAGCAATGCACAAATATTTGATGTAAACGACAATGGTATTGCTGATTTCAAGCTTCGATTTGAGCAAGTATCTTCTAAAGATTTACCTGTTTCAGAATCAATAATTTCAGGGTATCTTATTGAACTTGAATCAACTTTAATTTTACCCCATATTGGCGGTAAAACGTTCAATTTAGCAATAGGAGATACGCTAAAAAGGCCAGGGGAAGCAATCAGTTTATTTGATTATGACCGCGTTATTGTTTCAAGAAACTGGGATGGAGAACGTTGGGATGAGGAGTATACCATAAATTCAGAAGTTCCAAAAACATACATTGTAGGTTATTTATTAAACGACGGTTCATCCGAAGATTTAGGCTGGGTAAAATTTGACATTAATCCGGCGGATGCAAGCGTTATAGTTCTAGAGACAAAGCAGACGAGTGCTGATTTTATGGTAATAGAATAAAAATATTAAACAAAAGAAAAGAGGCATTCACGCGAACGTCAATGCCTCTCACCTTTCATAGGGGTTTGGTTGGTTATTTCTTTATAATTCTTCCTGAATAATGTTTTCCTTCAATTAGCATTGAGTAATTGTATACTCCATTAGCTATTTCTGCTCCTGCCTCTGTTTTACCGTCCCAAACAACGGATTGCGCTCCTTGTTCTTGTTCTCCACGATACAATTTACGCACGACTTTTCCATTTAAGTCATACACGAATAAACTGACATGACTTTTCTCTGTTAAGTTGTATTCAATGGCAATTGTTTCATCAAATGGATTCGGATAAACATTGATTTCTTTTTCAAGCGGCACACCTTCCTGAATGGCCAAATCCTCCAAATAAATTGTATTTAAACTATCTAAATTGACAAATTCATCTCCTTCTTCATATCCCATAATATGGAAATACACCAAGAACATTTCATCTGTAGTATTGAAGCCCGGATTCACATCAATCGGTGGATCTTCCGGATTATGCGGATTTGCACTTGTATTATCATATACAGCTTGCCCTCTCAAGTTACTACCTGCTGGCATTTTTTGCATGTATTCAAACCAATAAAAATCCTGCCAATCAAAATCCCATTGAGGTATTCTAATAAACGGAATTGTATCTCCTCCCGGGTCTAAGGCATAAGCCTCAATAGATTTCCCTAAGAGATGCATATGTGGGAATGTACTTAATACTGTTAAATCAAATCCGACATCATCATAAGCTGCGTCAACTGCAGTTATCTCATCCGCGGGTAAATCAAAATCCCAATTTTGTAGAAATGCTCCGGCCAAAATCTCTCTAAAATCAGCTACTGGCTCTTCATAAAAGTAAAAATGAACTTTAGTTTGATCATATTCGCCGTAACTACCGTGTGGATAATGCAGCGCAAATACAATACTTGATCCTTCTGACAAAACCATTCCAGCAGAAAAATCCTCTGAACTTGGAAAAATAGTAGGTCGTGCTCCAGGTGTATAACCAGCCATTAATGGCTCAACAGATGGTCCACCGCAATTCCCACCAATAGTATCAGTTGGATAATCACTATTATCATCTGCATAGACTAAACAGTGATGCACAATTGAAGGATTCCCTGGAATAATTTCAATGGATTTCACCTTTCTATCATTTGCTAATCCTGTTGGAATCGTAATACAGATATAATCATCATAAGCTTCTGTAGCCTTACTCATATACATGGGCATCTCCACAACTAAATCAGGCGTGCCTGGTAAAATTTGGTCAGCATCAAATACTGGTGGTGGCGGTGCCAATTCTGGAGGGCCTTCTAGACCTCCGCCATTTGCCCAATCAATAATTGTATTTCTTTCGTATTCTGTTAAAATTCTTTCATCAAAATAATGCTGAAAAGACGAATCCGCGAACCAAGGCGGCATAATATTATACTCAACATACGATTGAATTAAAGATCGATAATCGTATGCTGTTGAATAATCTAATATTGAAAAAGGAGCCACTCCATCTGGATTATGGCATTTGGCACATTTGTCAAAAAACACCTCTGCGGCGTCCTCACTCCAAGTTGGTTGAGCAATGGAAGCTATTGAAGCAAATGCGAAAATAAAAGAGAGTAAAAGTTGTTTCATGCAGTACATTATTTTAAGGCTATCTTAACTAAAATCAATCAGTAAACGATAGATCATATGATCTAGCAATATGATAGACAACCGCCAAATATAACGTTAATTCCCGTTAAATCAAAGTTATAACCTGAGTTAGACTAGGTTTGAAGCATATTCGCGGGCTTGCGCGTCTGTCTCAAATAATTGTTCCAATGTTGGATTACTAATGAATTGGATTGCATTCACGGTTTTTTCATTGATTTCCGCAATCTCTAAAAACTTGATCTGATCCTTTAAAAAAGCCGCTACAGAAATTTCATTCGCAGCATTTAAGACACAGGCTAAATTACCGCCCTTTTCCATTACTTCATACGCCAAACGTAAATTGGTAAACGTTTCCAAATCTGGCTGCTCAAAAGTGAGGTTGGGATAATCCATAAAATTGAAACGTTCAAAATCTGTCTCTAAACGGTTGGGATATGTCAAGGCGTATTGAATTGGCAATTTCATGTCGGGCAATCCCATTTGTGCTTTCATTGATCCATCTTTAAATTGAACTAAAGAATGGACAATGGATTGTGGATGTACAATAACATCTATTTGCTCATTTTTTAAACCAAATAGCCACTTTGCCTCAATTACTTCTAAGCCTTTATTCATCATTGATGCAGAATCAATGGTAATTTTAGCGCCCATTTCCCAATTCGGGTGCTTAAGCGCTTGTTCTTTTGTTGTATTCAATAAATCTTCTCGTTTTTTACCACGGAAAGGGCCACCGGATGCTGTTAAATAGATCTTCTCAATTGGGTTTTGATATTCTCCTATTAAACATTGAAATATTGCCGAATGTTCAGAGTCCACCGGGTAAATATTCACGCCTTTTTGAAGTGCCAGTTTTGTGATTATTTCTCCAGCTACAACCAGGGTTTCTTTATTAGCTAAAGCAATATTTTTACCTGCTTCAATGGCTGCAATTGTTGGTTTTAAGCCAGAAAAACCTACTAAAGCGGTTAATACAATATCAACTTCGTCCATTTGCGTGACTTCTACCAAGGCTTTTTCACCCGTGTATACTTTTATGTCTGCCTCGAATAAAGCATTGCTTACTTTTTCATATAAACTTTCATCTACAATAACCACCACATTTGGCAGAAACTCTAAGGCTTGTTCAATTAATAAATCAGCATTGCGATTAGCCGTTAAAACGGAAAATTCAAAAATTTCTGGATAGTTTCTAACTACCTCTAATGTTTGTGTTCCAATCGAGCCTGTTGACCCTAAAAGCGCAATCCTTTTCTTTTCTGACATTACTACAAAAATAAGGTTTGTTCAATATAAACAGTTTGAATTTCCAATTGAATCCAAAATAACCTACTTTTGAAACACCTACCAACTAATTTAGTTCTATGAAAACTCTCCTATTTTCACTTTTTGTTCTTTTCTTAAGTGCATTTTCAAACTCGGCGACTGCACAAATTAACTTTGCTGATTCTTCAAACACCGAACAACTGTATGTCATTAAACGGCATGACGGGGTAGAATATATTGGCAAAATCCTTTTTGACAATGCCAGAGAAGTGTTAATTGAAACGGAAGATTTGGGTCAAATATATCTGCCAAAGTCAGAGATTAAGAGTATTACTAAAATCATTAACAAAAAAGACATTATCAATGGCGAATATCAACAAGATGGGCCATTTACAACACGCTATACCTTTACAACCAATGCGCTGCCGATAAAGAAAGGTGAAAATTATGCCATGATTAATTTATATGGTCCAGAGGTGCATTTTGCCATGAGCGATAAGTTTTCATTGGGCGTAATGTCCAGTTGGATCGTTAGTCCTATGATGCTTGCAGGGAAATACACAATCACTACAAAAAATGAAAAGATTAATTTCTCTTTAGGAACCCTAATGGGAACATCTGGTTATTTAAACAATTTTAGAGGTTACGGCGGGCTACATTTTGCAAATGTTACTTTTGGATCACGTATGAAAAACATTACCCTTGCTGGAGGATACGCCTATCTTCAACCTGGATTTAAAAACAATATAGAAGTAGAAGCAACCTATTATTCGGAAGATCCCTATTTTTATAATTACGAACGTATTCAAAGTCCCCTAATTAAAGGACCAATATTTTCAATTGCAGGCATTACTAAGGTAGGAGCGAGAGCGAGTTTTGTATTTGATTCAATGATTGGCATTTTTTCTCAAACTGATTCTAAGAGAACAAGCACACAAATTACTCCAACTGCAGAAAATGGCTTTAATAATTATCAGCATGTTGTTACACAGTACGAAAGTAAAACGACCGCATTATTTATAATGCCAGGCATGCGCTTTCAAAACAATGAACGTCGCGCATTCCAAGTATCCCTTGCAGGAATTTCAGTTTTTGGCTGGGCTTCTAACGAAGGGGGGAGCTATAATTTATCTTTCCCTGTTCCAATGTGTTCATGGTTCTTTAAATTTTAAGCCATAATATTTGTAATGAAATAAGGCAAAACCGCTTAGTATATTCGTTTTTTTTATCATTTTTTTGGTTGAATAAAAAATCTCCTTATCTTTGCACACCCTTCTTCAAAAGTGAAGACTTATAAAGGGTGTGGTTATCCCGATATCTATCGGGAGTTAAACATCACTAGATTATTGCGGGTGTGGTGAAATTGGTAGACATGCTAGACTTAGGATCTAGTGCTTCACGGCGTGTGGGTTCGAGTCCCTCCACCCGCACTAAAAATGGTCTGTCCGCCTTATGCGGAGAGGCCATTTCTGTTTAAAACAAAATTTGATAACAATGAATGTTGTAGAGGAAAAAATTGACGATTTAAATGCAATTCTTAGGGTAACTGTTACTCCAGAGGATTACTCAGAGAAGGTAAATAAAGTCATTAGTGATTATCGTAAACAGGCAAATATCCCTGGGTTTAGACCTGGAAAAATTCCTGTAAGCATAATTAAAAAGAAATACGGTAAAGCTATTTTAGCAGAGGAGCTTAATAAAGTGGTGAATGAATCCATCAATGAATTTATTGCAACTAATAAATTAAACGTACTCGGAAATCCGCTACCAAAAGCAGATGAGGAAGTAAAAGGTGATTTTACAAATCCTGCTGAATTCGAATTTGCATATGAAATTGGCGTTGCACCTGAGTTTGAAGTTAAATTATCTAAAAGTCAAAAGTTTGACTATTTAAAAGTTGAAGTTTCAGATGAAATGTTAGATAAAGAAATAGCTAACTTGGCTAAGAGATACGGAACGTTAGTACCTGCAGACGTAGCTGGTGAAAACGATATGGTTTTAGGTGAATTCACACAAGTTGGTGGAGAAATCAAAAACACATCAACTATTTCGCTTGAGTTTATTGAGGATGAGGCTGCTAAGAAAATGTTAGTGGGTCAAAAATCTGGTGCTACTTTAACTGTTGATCCGCGCAAAGTTTCTAAAGGAACTGAAGATATGGCATCAATGCTTGCTATTGCTCCAGAAGAAGCTGAGATACTTGAAGGTGAGTTTGAATTCAAAATTACGGAAATCAAAACTATGGTGCCTGCTGCAGTTGATCAAGCTTTATTTGACAAACTTTTTGGCGAAGGCATTATCAAATCTGAAGTAGAATTAAGAGAAAAAATCAATGGCGATTTAGAGCGTATGTTCGGAAACGATTCAGATCGTTTATTTAGCCAAAGTATTACAGATGCTTTAATTGAAAAAACTTCATTTGATTTACCTGACGAATTTTTGAAGCGTTGGATTATGGCTTCAAGCGAGAAAAAAGTTTCTCAGGAAGAAATTGACGCAGATTTTGAGAACTACAAAAAGAGTTTGAAATGGCAGTTAATTCAAAATAAACTGATCAAGGAAAACGAAATTAAAGTAGAAAACGAAGAAATTCTAGAGTACACTAAAGGATTATTAATCAACCAATTTGCTCAGTATGGTATGCCAGCACCTGAGGAAGATGTATTGATCGATCAAGCTAAAAATGTACTTCAAAATAAAGAAGAAGCCAACAAAATTTATGACAACGTTTACGGTGTTAAAATGTTGAACTTTTTCAAAAACACGGTTAAATTGAACGAAAAGTCAATGCCTTATGATGATTTCATCAAGGTGGCTTACGCTAAAAACTAACCTAGAAATACAAATTCACTTTATTATTCGAAAAAATAATACCTATATTTATGGGTATTATTTTTTTTGCGTTAAATCTGCTGAAAATGGCAATAAAATGTTTAACTATTTAGTTTAGACAATTGCCAATTGAATTTTGTTAATCAAAATCATTTTTTTCACAGAACAAATGGCATGATTAAAGTATTTACATTACACTTATTAAAACGAAAACTAATTACATGTTTGGAAAAGACGAATTTAGAAAATACGCTACAAAGCACCACGGAATTAATGGTACTGTAGTCGATAACTACATTACCTCATCTTTAACGCCATACATCATTGAAGAGCGCCAATTAAATGTTGCTCAAATGGATGTATTCTCACGTTTAATGATGGACAGAATTATATTTTTAGGTACGGGGATTGATGATCACGTGGCAAATATAATTACAGCACAATTGTTATTCTTAGAATCTGTTGATCCTAAAAAGGATATTCAAATTTATTTGAATTCACCAGGTGGTGGCGTTTATGCTGGTTTAGGAATCTATGATACTATGCAATATATTGCTCCAGATGTAGCAACAATTTGTACAGGTATGGCTGCATCAATGGGAGCTGTATTATTATGTGCAGGTGCTAAAGGTAAAAGGTCTGCATTACCACATTCACGCGTTATGATTCACCAACCTTTAGGTGGTGCACAAGGTCAGGCATCTGATATTGAAATTACAGCACGTGAAATTCAAAAATTAAAGAAAGAATTGTACGATATTATCGCGAAGCATTCAGGAAAAGATTATGAAACTGTTTGGAAAGATTCAGATCGTGATTATTGGATGATTGCACAAGAAGCAAAAGAATACGGAATGGTTGATGAAGTATTAGGAACACCAGTTGTTGCTGAAACACATAACCCTGACAAATAGATAAAATAGTTATGGCTAAAAATGAGGGGATAAATTGTTCTTTTTGTGGCAGACCAAAGAATGAAGTAGGGATTTTAATCGCTGGTGTTACAGGGCATATTTGTGAAAACTGCATTGAGCAGGCGCATCAAATTGTTGATGAGCAAGTCAAATTTGACGAACCAGGTGAATTAAGTACCGATTTCAATTTATTAAAACCGGCGCAAATTAAAGAACAGTTGGACGAGTACATTATTGGACAAGATGAGGCCAAAAAAGTACTTTCAGTTGCAGTTTATAATCATTATAAAAGATTATCAGTTGCAAACAAAGGTGAGGAGATGGAAATCGACAAATCTAACGTGATTTTAGTTGGACGTACGGGAACGGGGAAAACGCTTTTAGCAAAAACAATTGCTAGAACTTTAAATGTTCCTTTTTGCATTGCAGATGCAACCGTCTTAACTGAAGCTGGTTATGTTGGAGAGGATGTTGAAAGCATATTGTCGCGCCTATTACAATCGGCCGATTTTAATGTGGAAGCAGCTGAAAAGGGCATTGTTTTTATTGATGAAATTGATAAAATTGCTCGAAAATCAGACAATCCATCCATTACAAGAGATGTTTCTGGTGAAGGAGTGCAACAAGCTATGCTAAAGTTGCTAGAAGGAACCGAAGTGAATGTTCCACCACAAGGTGGACGTAAGCATCCGGAACAAAAAATGATCAAGGTAAACACGAAGAATATCTTGTTTATTGCGGGTGGTGCTTTTGATGGCGTTGAAAAAATCATTGGACGCCGTGTGAATCGAAACATGATTGGTTTTGCATCTAAGGATGAAGAAAAGCCAGATGAGGAAAACTTGTTAGAATATATTATTCCAACGGATATCAAAGAGTTTGGATTAATTCCTGAATTAATTGGAAGGATGCCGGTTTTAACTTATTTGCATCCTTTAGATGAAAAAGCATTGCGCCGAATTTTAACGGAACCGAAAAACGCATTGGTTAAACAATACGTTCATTTATTTGAATTGGACGGTGTGAAATTACAGCTAGATGCAGAAGTATTAGACTTTATCGTAGGCAAGGCACTTGAATATAAATTGGGTGCCAGAGGATTAAGGTCAATTTGTGAAGCAATCTTAAATGATGCTATGTTCGATATACCTTCTCAAAAAGAGATAAAAAACTTTAGAGTGGACTTGAGCTATGCTGAATCAAAATTTGCTGGATCAAAAATGGCCAAACTAAAAATTGCATAGTTATGGACAAGAACAAAATTGCCAATGTAGACTACCTCGATTATAGTGAAGGAACGCCAGAAACAAGAGCAAAGTTTATACACGAGTTTGGGGAATCATTCTCGAATATGGGATTTGCCATTGTGAAGAATCATGGTGTTACTGCTGAATTGAGAACTAAACTTTTTGAGGTATCTAAAAAATTCTTTGAACTACCTGACGCTATTAAGGCGAGTTACGAGCATGAAAAATTGCACGGGCAACGCGGTTATATCTCAAAAAACAAAGAAAGTGCAAAAGGCAAATCTGTTCCAGACTTAAAAGAATTTTATCATATCGGGCAAACGGTTAAGGACAATGATCCTATTAAGGCTGAGTATCCAGATAATATTTGGCCAAAAGAAGTGGTAGAATTTGAAGCTGTTGGCCAAGAAGTTTACGATACTTTTGAAAACACGGGACGTAATTTATTGCGCGCCATTGCTTTGTATTTGAAATTGGACGAAAACTATTTTGATACTAAAATCCACAACGGAAATAGCATCTTACGTTTGTTGCATTACTATCCTGTAGCAGATAAATCACAAATTCCTGAAGGCGCAGTGAGAGCAGCTGCACATGGAGATATAAACTTGATTACGTTATTAATGGGCGGCAGTGCGAAAGGACTGCAAGCGCAATCTTTGGACGGAACATGGATCTCTGTTGATCCTGAGCCAGACGAAATAGTTATTAATATTGGGGATATGTTGGCGCGTTTAACGAACGATCGTTTAAGATCAACCCAACATCAAGTAATCACACCAGATGAGGCCTCTTGGACTAAACCACGTTATTCTACTCCGTTTTTCTTACACCCACGTTCAGATATGGACTTGACTTGTTTGAATGATTGTATTAGTGAAGCCAGCGCAAAAGGATATACTGATATGACTGCAGGAGAATTTTTAACTGAACGTTTAATTGAATTAGGATTAAGAAAGAAATAATCTTCTTATAAAATCAAAACCCCTGTTCGCCTAATGCTGACAGGGGTTTTTTCGTTTTGGGTATGTAAAAATTAATGCTAATCTTTAGTTATTTCAACAGGAAAACTAACTAAGCCCGAGTTACCACTTGAAGCAATTACAATTTCCTCATAACAATACTCCACTTCGAGATTATAATTCCCTACCGTATCTTTCGATCTTGTGATCATTGCAAATTCTCTTGTTTGACAACTGCATGGTGTTAAACAATCAAAATTGACTAAAACGTCTGGTACAATTTGAAGTTCGTCTAATGCAAGATTGTTTGGAACCAGTTTGACCTTTGTGATTCTCAATCCGTTATATTGAATATCATTATAATTATTGCAAACCGTTAGATAAAACACCTCCGTATCATGCGACTCAATTTGGTCTTTTGCTCCATCACCCCAGTGAAAATAGAAACAAGGTTCAAAGTCAATTGAACTATCTATTGCGCTTTTGTCACAATTCTCCTCAAAAGGATCAGCACAATCAGCACCTGATTTTACGGTATTAAATTTGGTTTTTGCACGTTCAATTAATTCGTCATTGTTTTCAGTTGCATCTTTATCACATCCGTTACAACCGCAACCACATTCATCATCACAAACATTTGAAATTAGGTTTGGCAAACCATATAGGCAGGTAGAACCGTCAGCGAGTGCAACATATGCATTTGTTACATTACAACCACTACCAATTACATTAGGATCTAAAATTGCGCCAACAGAACTTTTACTGGCCTCAGCTATGTAGATAACACCGTCTCTTCCTATTTGAAGAGCACCACATTGACCAACTATACTTCCAACCAAATTGGGAATTAAAAGTCCTGAAAGTTCTACTTGAAAAATATTTCCAGTTGAGTATTCTGAAAAATATAACAAATTACTATCAGGAGAAAATTCTAATCCGTAATTATTACTTGTTCCTGCATTAATTGTTTGCAAACCTCCTACTTGAACTGTTCCGGCAGCATTGTCGAATGGAAATACATAAACCTCATTATCCAACAAGTTTGCAATACCAATTCTAGCCCCATTTGAACTACCTTTCATATAGCCGTAATCTGTTGTATTAACGTTTAAAGATGTATCGGAGATGTGCTGTACTCCAGAGGCAGTCACTAGAAATAGTCGCAAAAAACCAGCACCATTTGAAGTGCCTATTGATCCTTTCTGCACCAAGGTCATTACCCAAAAATCTTTACAATTTGCATGTTGAATCGCCGTCACTTTCTCTACTGGAGAAAAGCCAGCTGTACTTGGTAATGTCATTAAGTTAGCTAATGGTACAAATGTATTGGCATTCACATCTACCAACCCACCATTAAAATGATTATTCGTGCCACTCGCTCCATCAGCAGTGAAAACGTAATACTCTTGATTATTGCCCGGATTAGGTACTATAATTGCCGATTGTGTTGAGGATGAATTACCATCTAGAGCTGTAGCGATAGGTGTATGAACCGCATTCCAAATTGTACTACCATCAGTATAAAGCAATAGATCACCATTACTGTCAGAAACTGATGCGCAACCTTCTAAGGTTGTAATAGCAAAACCTGAGGTTGCTGTTGGTGGTGCCGGTGAATTTGTGAAGTCTAACCCACAATTATTACCGAAAATCCAATTGTTGTTAATCATAATTAAAAAAGTTTTAGGTTATTATTATATTCAATAGTGAGTACTCTTAACTCTAAATAACCTAACCGCCTTTCTTAATAAAATTAATTCCCTCCAGGTTAAGAAACACAAAAAAGCCCTGTAATCATTTGATTTCCAAGGCTTCTCTTATGTTTAAGAAAATTTTAATTTATAATTTCGACTTCAACATTTGTGCATCTATATTTATACCGAATTCTTCCACCTTTAGGTGTTCCTTCTGCTACATCAATCTCTGTTGTGCGATCCATGTAAACCGTTGAACTTCCTAATGGTAAATCACTTTTTTTCGAAACGCTCATTTTAATTTTTTTTGCGCCAACATCATCTGTCCAAAAAGCAGCTTCTTCACTCCATGCCCATGACCCAATAAAAACACCAACGCCCTGATTCACGGTTAATTCTGTGCCTTCCCAAACTAAATTTTCAGTCATATCTTTGGCAATGGTATTAAAATCAGTTGGGAAAGCAATTGCTTCACCTGTTGGAACTACCTTGCTATACATTACACCATGCGTATTGGTATAAACGAAAGTTCCACCAGCCAATTGTCCCGCATATTCTTTATGGTGCCCCCCATACCAAACGTCATAAGGTAATAGGTCTCCGTTAAAGGCTACCGAGGCACCTGATGTATCCGCCAATTCTAATAAAGTTCCTGTTGATCCGCCAATCCTAAAACGTGCCACAACATGTGTCTTATTTTCATTTTGATTATAAAATAACTCATAATCAGTATATACTTTATTCTGTTTTGACAACTCTTCTTTATTGCATGATGTTAAAATCAGTCCTAGCACCATAAATGCCAAAAGTATTTTTTTCATGATTAAGCGTTTTAGGTTAATTCTCAAAGTTAAGTCGATTCAATCGTGCTATCCCCCTATAGCATTAAATATAAACAAAAAAGTTTATTTAAAATAATAATTCACGCCACTATTTCTCAGCTTAAGTTTTGTTTTTGAACTAGTTAAACCTATTCTTATAAAAAAATAAATAACAAAAGTGTAATTAACAAACAGGTTGGAAGTTGTTTCATAAAAGCAATTTTCGGTGTGCCATATAGTCGAATTAGAAAAATTTCACCTCTACTATTTTAATCAACAACAGGGCTTTTGTAATTGTAACAAATCACTATATTTGCAGCCCGTAATAAAGGTTAAAAATTAGTGCGGGGGTTACTCAAAAATTATTTTTAAGTAATTATCAAGAATTGGAGAGGTGGCAGTCCCGATAGTTATCGGGAGGCTAAACGATCCAAATACCACGGAGAGGTGGCAGTCCCGATAGCTATCGGGAGGCTAAACGATCCAAATACCACGGAGAGGTGGCAGAGTGGCTGAACGCGCACGCTTG
>JBLHOW010000074.1:0-30477 GCA_047623705.1 Crocinitomix sp. | reverse complement strand
GTGTTCTATTTCAATATGCACCATATCATTAGTGATGGTTGGTCTAAAAACGTCTTGGTAAAAGATGTATTGGAATATTATAAGGCCTATTCCGAAAACAAAATGCCAGAATTAACTAATCTCCGCATCCAATATAAAGATTACTCCGTTTGGCAATTGGAACAGTTACAAGACAAAACATTTAAGACGCACAAAACATATTGGTTAAATCATTTAAATGGTGATTTATCTTTAATTGATTTACCAAGTTCTAAGAAACGTCCAATTATAAAAACCAGCAATGGAAAAGGCTTAAGCACCTATTTAAACACAAATGCAAGTCAAAGATTAACGGAGTATTCGCAAGCTAACGGCGGTAGCCTTTTCATAGGCTTATTAACCGCTTGGAATGTCTTGATGAACCGCTATACTTCGCAAACTGATATTGTTTTGGGAACGCCCGTGGCTGGTCGAGATCATGCAGATTTGGAAGATCAAATTGGTTTCTATTTAAATACCCTAGCCTTAAGAAATGAAGTAAAAGCTAAGGATAACTTTAATTCCCTTTTCGAAAGAGTTAAAGAAAACACATTGAATGGATTCAGTCATCAAATGTATCCTTTTGACAGATTAGTAGAAGAATTAGACTTGCAACGCGTAACAAGTCGTAACGCAATATTTGACGTAATGATTACCCTTTTAAATAATGAGGGAACGCCAAGTTCATTTAATAGCTCAAAGGAAGATGAAAATAAAATAGTAGATGAAGGTTTTAGTGCTTCGAAATTTGATTTAGATGTTTCTTTTCAAACAATTGGAGATGTTATTTCAATGTACGTTATTTTCAATACTGATGTTTATGAAAAACAAATGATTGAAGGATTGATGCAACACTTCAAAAATTTATTGGATGCCCTTTTGGATAAGCCCGAAATGCATATTGCAAGCATTCCATATCTCTCTGCAGAAGAGCAAAATGAATTAGTGATTTCGTTTAACAGAACGCAAGCTGATTTACCGATTGAAAAAACGGTGCTTGAATTGTTCAATGAACAAATGTTAAAATCGCCAAACCATGTTGCCCTAGAAGTTGATCAAAAAGAATGGACTTTTGCAGACTTGAATGACTTGGCCAACCAGTTAGCAAACTATTTACAAAATGAATACAAAATCTCACCAAACGATCTAGTTGGAATTAAATTAGAGAGAGATGAGTGGATGATTATTTCGGTGTTAGCTGTGCTAAAAGCGGGTGGGGCATATGTCCCAATTGATCCAGAATTTCCGATTGATAGAATCCGTTATATTGAAGAGGATGCTAAGTGCAAAGTTTGTATCGACAATAATGAATTGCTCAATTTCCAAGAGAATCAAGGGAATTATTCAGTTGACAGCCCGATTTCAAAAATCACTGAAAACGATTTGGCTTATGTAACCTATACTTCAGGTTCCACTGGCAAACCAAAAGGAGTAATGCTTGCGCACAGTAATTTGTTGGCGTTTATAGCAGGCTTTGATTTGAGTGAATCTGAAAAGATTGCAGCATCAACTAATCTTACATTTGATATTGCAGGGTTAGAAATTTGGGGAAGCCTTTGTAAAGGTAAACGCCTGGTTTTATTGTCCAGTAATGAACTCAATGATCCGTATAAATATTTAGAAAAAATTGAAAGTGCAAATGTAGATTGTTTACAATTAACACCTTCGCGCTTATCGCAGATCTATACAACTGGTTTAGGTTTTCCAAACTGTGTAAAATTATTGTTTGTTGGTGGTGAAAAACTGAACGAAAACCTTTATCAACGCTTAAAAAGCGAGTCTTTTGAATCGATCAATGTTTATGGTCCAACTGAAACAACAATTTGGAGTACAGCATTGAACATAGGCAACAGTGAAATATTAAGTATTGGAACACCTTTGGCAAATGAGCAGATCTATTTGTTAAATGAGCATTGCGAACTTCAACCCAGCGGAGTAATTGGGGAGATTTGTATTGGAGGTAGTGGTGTTGCGCAAGGTTATTTGAATAGAGTTGAACTTACCAAAGAGAAGTTTATTGAAAACCCTTTTATAAAAGGCGAACGAATTTATAGAACGGGAGATTTGGGTAATTGGTTACCGGATGGTAAACTAGTAATTATTGGAAGAATTGATGCCCAAGTCAAAATTAGAGGTTATCGAATTGAATTAGGAGAAATAGAGCAAGCTTTAGGGCAAATTAAAGGAATAGAAGAAGGAGTTGTATCAGCAATTGAAGTGTTGAACGAGATGCAAAATGAAAATGAGTTAGTGGCTTATTTTATTGCGGATGAGGAGCAAAACATTAATGATTTAAAAGCGGAATTAAAAGAAATTTTACCGCATTATATGGTGCCCTCTCATTTTGTTCAATTGGATGAAATGCCACTCAATGCAAGTGGTAAAGTTGATCGAAAAGCATTGCCAAGTCCTGAAACATTGGGACGCCCAACGGGTGTTGAATATGTCGCGCCGAGTAGCGCTACAGAAATAGCACTTGTCGAAATTTGGGAGAACGTACTACAGCGAAATGAAATTGGAATAAAAGATGATTTCTTCGACCTCGGTGGACATAGTATAAAGGCCATTCGATTGATAAATGAATATCAAAAAAAGCTTGAAGTAAAACTATCGATTAATGATGTGTTTTTGAATACAAGTTTAGAAAGTCACGCTAATTTGATAGCAACAGCTGCTATATCAAGTTTCGTTGAAATCCCTCGTGTAAATGACGCGGATCAAGGAAGAAATGGTTATACCATTTCAGATGCACAACGCAGACTGTGGGTATTAAGTCAATTTGAAGAAAATAGCACGGCTTACCACATGCCAAATAGCATTGCTTGGAACGGTGAGTTTGACCATAATAGTTTTAAAAGAGCGATAGAAACAGCAATTGATCGCCATGAAATTTTAAGAACCGTATTCAGAGAAAACGATAAAGGAGAAGTGCGTCAATGGATTCTTAACAAAGCTGATTTAGGCTTTGAAATGGAATACCTCGATTTTAGAAATGATCCAAAAAGGGAGGATAAAGTTCAAGCTTATTTTAAAGAAGAAGCAAACAAAGTATTCGACCTAACAAAAGGCCCGTTGCTTAAGGCTGCCCTTTTACAATTAGAAGACGAGCAATGCATATTTTATTATAATATGCATCACATTATAAGTGATGGTTGGTCAATGGATGTATTAGCAAAAGATGTGTTTGCATACTATAATGCCTTCAAAGAAAATAAAGAACCAGCTGTAGAAGCATTGACCATTCAATACAAAGATTACGCAGCTTGGCAATTGGATGAATTGAAAACCGAAACGTATGTCTCACATAACAAATTTTGGTTAGAAAGTTTGAGAGGTGAATTACCATTATTGAACTTGCCGACAACAAAACAACGCCCGCAAATAAAAACCAATAAAGGTCATGAATTAAGCACTTTTATTGATGTAGAAACAACCAATAAACTCAAGCAATATGCGCATGTAAATGGTGGAAGTATGTTTATGGGCTTGCTCTCCGTTTGGAATGTTTTATTCTATCGGTATACCAATCAAACAGATGTAATAATTGGTACGCCAACTGCGGGAAGAGCGCATTCGAATTTAGAAAGTCAAATTGGTTGCTACATAAATACGCTAGCATTAAGGAATCAAATCAATCCAGCAGAAAGTTTTGATCGTTTTTATCAAACAGTTAAAGAAAAAACGCTTAATTCATATGACCATCAAATGTATCCGTTTGATCGATTGGTGGAAGAATTAGACTTGGAAAGATATACCAGCAGAAGTGCTGTGTTTGACGTCATGCTCACTTTCCAGAATTTTTCGGAAAACGCAAATGAATTCAGCAATTCAAATCAGAATCAAACGGATGAAATTAGAGACAAAGGAAGTGCTCCTGCTAAATTTGATTTGGATTTAATATTTGAAGAAGTAGGTAATAATTTGTCGTTTAACTTGGTCTTTAATCCAGATGTTTATGAAAAAGAAATGATTGAAGGATTAGTCAATCATTTTAAACAATTATTAGCTGCGGTTCTTGAAAATTCAAGTACTAATATTTCTGAAATTAATTTGTTGTCTGCTCTTGAAGAGACTGAACTATTAAATACATTCAATAATACAATCGTTGACTTTCAAAAGGATAAAACGATTCTAGATTTATTTGAAGAACAAGTGGCTAAAACACCACAGAATTCAGCCTTGGTTTTTGAGGCTATCACATTAACCTATCAAGAATTAAATGAGCAAGCGAACCAGTTCGCTAATTATTTAAAAAGCACCCAACAAATCGTTACGGCAGATTTAATTGGAATCAAATTGGAGAGAAGTGAACGGATGATCATCTCTATTCTGGCTGTCCTAAAAATGGGAGCCGTTTATGTCCCAATCAATCCAGAAAATCCGCAAGATAGAATTGATTTTATCGAAAATGATACGGCATGTAAAACCTGTATAGATGAAGCCGCGTTTATTCGTTTTAAGGCAAATCAATCGGATTATGCAGCAGAAAACTTGAAAGAAAAAATTGATTTGGATGCCATGGCCTATGTCATTTATACTTCGGGTTCTACTGGAGTTCCTAAAGGTGTAGTGATTGAACATAATGGTTTAGTCAATATGGCGCATGACCATATCTTAAAATTAAACCTCTCTGAAAAAGACAATGTTTTACAATTTGTTTCCTTTTCCTTTGATGGATCTACGCTGGACGTATTTATGACATTGTTGGCTGGTGGAACTTTAGTTGTTTTGAGCACTGATATTATTAACGACCACACGCAATTCATTCCTTATATCGAAAAGGAAGAAATCACCGTGATGACTTTACCGCCCGTTTACCTAAGAGCGCTTGACCAACCCAAGTTTGAAAATGTGCGCGTAATTATTACCGCCGGGGAAACTGCTAACGTAATGGATGCTAAATTTTATGCGCAATCAACTAACTTTTATAACGCATATGGCCCAACTGAATGTACAGTAAATAGTACACTATATCGCGTAGATGCAAAGTTGAATTATCAAACAATTCCAATCGGAAGCACCGCAAATAATAAAACGATTTATATCCTCAACGACGGTTTGCAATTGCAACCGAAAGGCATTGCAGGTGAAATTTGTATTGCAGGTACTGGTCTTGCAAGAGGTTATTTAAACCGTAAAGAATTAACAGAAGAAAAATTTGTTACTAATCCCTTCAATTCAGACGGGAAAATGTATAAAACAGGTGATTTAGGAAAATGGTTGCCAGATGGAAATATTGAATATTTAGGAAGAAAAGACGATCAGGTAAAAATTAGAGGTTTCCGAATTGAATTAGGAGAAATTGAGCATGCCTTAGCCGAAAACGAAGCAATTAATCAAGTGGTAGTTTTGGCTAGGAAAAATGAAGTGAGTAAAGAGTTGATAGCTTATTTCACCTTAGAGAATGATGAACAAGCATTTAACGCTAGTAGCGCACGCTCGGCTTTAAAAGCAAAATTGCCGGAGTATATGGTTCCAGCAAATTTTGTTCAAATCCCTGCTTTTCCCTTGAACGCAAATGGCAAAATTGATAAAAAAGCACTCCTAAAAATTGAAGGTAAAACCTTAAAGAGTGGAGCGAATTATGTAGTACCGAAATCGATTGAAGAAAAGGTGCTATTAGAAGTTTGGGAGAGCGTTTTAAAAAGAAAAGGCTTCGGAATTAAGGCGAGTTTCTATAATCTAGGTGGCGATTCAATTAAGTCTATTCAAGTTGTCTCTCGTTTAAAGCAGAACGGCTTTACGTTAAAAGTAGAGCAGATTTTAAGAACACCTATTTTAGAAGAATTGGCGCTTGTAATGAAAAAGAGTGTTCGTGTTTCGGATCAAGCAGAGGTAATTGGCAAAGTTGATTTAACTCCAATTCAGCACTGGTTTTTTGAAGGGCAAATGATTCTAGAGTTAAATCATTTTAATCAATCTGTTCTTTTAAAAAGTAGCACAGCAATTGATGCTGAAATATTGAAAAAATGTATTCATGAGCTAGTCGCTCATCATGATGCATTGCGTATGATTTATGACCCAACCGAAGCAGGATGGACGCAAATAAATCAGGATTCAAGCACAGAATTATATGCCATAAATTTCTACGATTTATCTGAATCAAAAGAAGCTGTGCAAGAAATGGAATTAATTGGCGGGAAATTGCAGACAGAAATGGATCTTGCAACAGGTCAATTATTGAAAATAGCCCATTTCAGATTAGTAGATGGCGACCGTTTAGGCATCATCATTCATCACCTAGTAGTGGACGGCGTTTCTTGGAGAATTCTCTTGGAAGATTTGTCGCAATTATATATGAATTTGAAGGCTGGAACTAAAATTGATTTACCACTCAAAACAGATTCATTCCAGACTTGGGCCGAAGCGTTAAAAACGTATGCAACAAGCAAACAGTTGGAAAAAGAACGGAGCTATTGGGAGAATTTAGCCGCGCAAGAAATAAGCAATCTTCCACAGGACAATGAGACAGAAAGCATTGCTGCGAATATTGATCGTGGGGAAACATTTTTATTAGATAAAAACACAACAGAACTGCTGCAAACCCAAGTACATCAGACATACACAACAAACGTAAATGATATTTTATTAACAGGCTTAGGCTTGGCGATTAAGGAAGTATTGGGAGTTGACAAAGTGGTGCTTAAAATGGAAGGGCATGGCCGCGAAGATTTGATGAATGACGTTGATATTAGCAGAACAGTTGGGTGGTTTACGACCATGTATCCATTTGTACTAGATGTTTCTAATTCAAGTGGTGAAGTGGAATCCTTGATTGCTGTAAAAGAAGATTTGCGAAGCATTCCCAATAAAGGAATTGGTTATGGTGTATTGAAATACCTTAATCCAGAAAAGGTAAATGACGAATTGACGCCAGAAATTTTATTCAACTATTTGGGTGATTTTGGTGAAAGTGCTGGTGATTCAGAAGAATCCTTATTTGAATATAGCGGAGAAAGTATTGGTCTAAACGTGGCAGAAGACAATGCAGTTAACATGGTGTTTGATGTGTCTGGAATGCTAGTTATGGGACAGTTAAAAATGACCATCAGTTATGCCTCAACACGATTCAATGCTGAAACTATTATTGCTTTAGTAAAAGCCTATGAGCAGAACGTTCAGTTTTTGATCCAAACCTTGTCAAATGAAAACGATACAGTTTTAACTCCGTCTGATTTGAGTTTTAAAGGACTTTCTATTGAAGATTTGTCTCAAATTAATTCAGATAATTCTGTTGAAGATATTTATGAACTTTCGCCTTTGCAAGAAGGAATCTATTATCACTGGTTATTAAAAGGTGCCAATTCAGAATACCTCGAACAAATGTCCTATCGCGTTAAAGCCAATGAATTAAATATTGATGCTTTACAACGTGCTTTTGATCATTTGGTTGATCGACATGGTGTTTTAAGGACCAGTTTCACTAATAATTTTGCCGGGAAATCATTACAAATAGTACGGAAGTCTGCCGCGTGTAATTTTACCTATACAAAAATTAAAAATCAAGTTGAAAGAGAAAATTATCTCCAAGAATTAAAAGAAAGCGATCGAGAACAAGGATTTGACTTGACTGGTGCATCTCAAATGCGATTGCACATAATTGATCTGGATTACGGCGATTACGAATTTATTTGGAGTCATCACCACATCTTAATGGATGGTTGGTGTCTCAGTGTTTTAATTCATGATTTTAACCAACTATTTATTCAAGAGACTACTGGAGCAGCAGCGCAATTAGCACCAGCTATTCCATATGCTAATTATATAAATTGGCTAAAAGACATTGATAAAAATGAATCCTTAAACTATTGGGATAATTATTTGAAAGGATATTCCAATGCAGCGGCAGTGCCATTTACAGTTCAAATTGCAGAATCAGAATTCGGAGAATCACGTGAGAAAATAGAAATTCAAGGCGATTTATTTGAGCAATTAACAACATTGTGCAATCAAATTGGAATCACGCAAAATACATTTATTCAAGGCGTATGGGGATATTTATTGTCCCGCTATAATAATACAAATGATGTTGTTTTCGGTGGTGTAGTTTCTGGTAGACCAGCTGATTTAAATGGCGTGGAAGACATGATTGGATTGTTCATTAATGCGATTCCAGTTAGAGTAAAATATGAAACAGGTGATACTGCAACGTCCTTATTAAAAAAACTACAGGAAGAAGCAATTGAAAGTACGCCACATCACTACCTCAATTTATCTGAGGTGCAAGCACAAGGTCAATTGAGCATGAATTTGATTAATCATATCATGGTTTTTGAAAATTACGCCATTAAAGACGCAAGAGATGAAAATGAGGCGGAGAATTCAAATCCATCAGCATTGTCAATTGAAGCAACTGAGATTTTTGAACGGACAAACTATGATTTTACACTTACGGTAAGTCCTTCTAGTAATGCGCTTCAAATTAATGTGATCTTCAATATTAATAAGTATGATGCAAGGGCAATTAGCAGTTTAGCAGTTCATTTTGAAACGCTAATCAAAGCTTTTGTCAATGAACCAAATCAGGAACTTAAAAGGCTTGATTATTTATCTAAAAAAGAAAAAGAACAATTGCTGTTACAGTCTAATAATGGGTGTAGTAATAATGTGTCTATCAAAGATGTGAATGAGACTATCGTATCTCTTTTTGAAGAAAAAGCGGGCGCAGCGCCCTTAACAAATGCGCTAATTCATGAACAATCGATAATGAGTTATGAGCAGTTAAACACACAATCAAATCAATTCGCGGATTACCTTCAAAAGAAGTATGATATTCAGCCAGATGAATTAGTGGCTATTAAATTGGAACGTAGTGAATGGGTGGTTATTGCAATGCTTGGAATCTTAAAAGCAGGTGGTGCTTATGTGCCAATCGATTCTACTTATCCGGCAGAACGCATTGATTTCATTTTGAAAGACACAGAATGCAAAGTTTGTATTGATGAACATGAATTAGAACAATTTAAAAAGGCACAAAAAGGTTATTCTAAAGCGCCTGTAAATAGTGCTACAGGATTGAACAATTTGGCCTATGTGATTTATACTTCAGGTACAACGGGCAATCCTAAAGGTGTTATGATTACCCATAATAATTTGCGCAATAAACTACGCGAAGTAAGAGCAGTATTGCCGATTGAGGATCCAATTACAAGTTATTGTTTAACCAACTATGTGTTTGATGTTTCTTTATTGGAAATAATGTTGCCATTAATTGAGGGCGGTTGTGTTAATATTCCAAATCAGAAAACACTAAACGATACACTCTTAACCGTGGGGCAAATTATTGAACGAAAAGTGAATATGCTGCAAGGTACACCAACCTATTTTGCACATTTATTAGATGATATAAGCGCAGACATGGCGCAGGAATTAAATAAAGTTTTAGCTACAATTTCAATCGGTGGAGAATCATTACGTAAATCATTGGTTGACAAAATTAAGAACTTGTTGCCGAATGTTCAATTGAATAATCATTACGGCCCAACCGAAATTACAATTGATGCCCTTGTTCAAACCGACATCCATGTTTTTGAATCCAATACAATAGGAAAACCCTTACAAAACACAAAGGTTTATATTCTAGATGTTGATCAAAACTTGGTTCCAAATAACGTTATAGGTGAAATAATGATTGCAGGTGCTTCGGTGAGTAAAGGTTATTTGAATCGTCCTGAATTAACAGCAGAGAAATTCATAGTTAGTCCATTTAATGAGAATGAACATATGTATAAGTCTGGAGATTTGGCAAAATGGACGACAGATGGGAATATAGAATTCCTTGGTCGAAAAGATGATCAAATAAAAATTAGAGGACATAGAATTGAGTTAGGCGAAATCGAATCCGTGATGCGTAATTATGAGGCAATTGATAATGCAGTCATCATTACAGTTGGTGATGATGTGGACAAAACATTGCAAGCATTCATAATAACGAATTCTAAGGATGAGAATGGCGTTGTAAAAGGGCTTATTTCTTATTTGCAAACGCAGCTACCAGCTTATATGATGCCTCAAAATATTCATTTATTAAAGGAATTTCCGCAAACTCCAAACGGTAAAATTGATAAGCGAGTACTATACAAGCAAGCAATAGAGTCGGGCGCGACAGGGATAGAATATGTTGCACCTAGAAATGAAATTGAAGAAAAGATGGTGGAGATTTGGAAAGAGGTGCTGCAGCAAGAGAAAATTGGAATTAAGGATGACTTTTTTGAACGTGGAGGACATAGTTTAAAAGTGATGCAACTCATCTCAAAAATTCAAAAGGAATATGATATAAAAGTCGAGATGTCAAAAATATTTGAGTTGACAACAGTTGAACAAATTGCTGAATTCATCTCAGTCCTTTCATGGGACCATTCAGAAAGCGAAAGTGAAATGGAAGACTTTAAGATTTAATAAGATAAAAAGAACCCAATATGAACGAAACTACTATCGTTGAATATATAAACGGATTAAAAGATTTAGGAATTAGAATTGTTTGTACGGATAATGATTTGGATATAAAAGCTCCAAAAGGTGTTATGACCAAAGAAATCATAACCGAATTAAAGCTTAGAAAAATAGATTTGATCGCCTACCTGTCTGGAGGGCAGGTAAAAGAAAATGCAGTAATTCCAACAATAAGTTTACAAGAAAGTTACCCTATTTCAGATGCGCAACGAAGATTGTGGATTTTGAGTCAATTTGAAAATGGCTCATTGGCCTATAATATTCCAAGTAGTATTTATCTCAATCAAAGTATTGATATTGAATGCTTTAAAAAGGCAGTTAACGCTGTGCTGAATAGACATGAGATTCTAAGAACAGTATTCAAAGCGGATCAACAAAGTGAAGTCAAACAATGGGTTTTAACAACCGAAGAATTGGGGTTTGAAATTACGCTCGAAGATTATAGTCAGCTGTCAAATGGAGAAGAATTAGTTCAACAATACATTGCGTCAGATTCGCTTGTATCCTTTGATTTAGAAAATGGGCCACTGTTGCGCGCAGCTCTTTTACAATTGACGGACGACAGTTATTTTTTCTATTATAATATGCATCACATTATTAGTGATGGATGGTCAATGGAAATTTTGTCAAAAGATGTTTTCGCCTATTACGAAGCGTTTAAATTGAATCAAGAACCGGCTTTAGAAGCGTTGCAAATTCAGTATAAAGACTATTCTGTTTGGCAATTGGCACAAGTGCAAGGTGACGCCTTTCAAGCGCATAAAAAGTATTGGTTAAATCAACTTTCAGGTGAACTTCCATTATTGGATTTACCAAGTACGCTAAAACGTCCGCAAATAAAAACAAATAATGGGCATGGCTTAGGTACTTTTTTAGATCAAGACACAACAACAAAACTTAAAAATTACGCACAAGAACAAGGCGGAAGTTTATTTATTGGATTAATGGCCGCATGGAAGCTATTAATGTATCGTTATACAGGGCAAAAAGACTTGCTTATTGGTTCGCCAATTGCTGGTAGAGATCAGGCAGGGCTTGAGGATCAAATTGGTTTTTATGTCAATGCATTGGCGCTAAGAAATGAGGTGAATCCAACTGAATCTTTCAATGTTTTATATCAACGCATTAAAGAAGATACCCTGCAAGCATACAATCATCAAATGTATCCCTTTGATCGCTTATTGATAGACCTTGATCTACAACGTGATACGAGTAGAAGTCCAATTTTTGATGTGCTATTAGATTATCACAATTCATTGGATCAAGTGCAGAATGTTCAGTTGAATGCGGAAGAAATTACAGCAGTTTCTGATAGAGGTGACCTATTAATTAAATATGATATTGAAGTACATTTTGAAGAGATTGGAAATCATATCTCCATTCAAATAAACTTTAATAGCGATTGTTATGAGCAGGTAGCAATAGAGAAATTGCTCAAGCATTATAAAACATTAATTGGCGAATTATGCATCCATACAAATGAACCAATTGGGCAAATTAACTTTTTGTCTGAAAGCGAACAAGTCAATTTATTAGAAGAGGGGAACAAAACAGCTGTTGCATATGAACAGGGAAAAACAACCTTGGATTTATTTAAAGCGCAAGTTCTAAAAAATCCTAACGCTATTGCTTTGACAGGTGTTACCAAAACAATGTCATATATTGAATTGGATCAATTATCCAATCAATTGGCGCACTGTTTAATCAATAAATATGCTGTTAAACCAACTGATTTAGTAGGGATTAAACTCGATAAAAGTGAATGGATTATCATAAGTATTTGGGCTGTATTGAAAACAGGTGCGGCTTATTTGCCTATTGATCCTGAATATCCAGTAGCAAGAAAGGCACATATCATTGCAGAATCTGAAATTGAACTATTAATTACTGATACAACTTATTTATTCGACGAAGAAGAATTTAACGGGGCTGTATTTGCAGTAGATGTTGAATTCGAAGAAGAACTTTACCCGACTTCAGAGGTTAATGTGACTGTAACTGGAGATAGTTTGGCCTATGTAATTTATACTTCTGGTTCAACGGGTAAACCAAAAGGAGTAATGATTGCACATAGTGCACTTGCAAACTACTTGAATTGGGCGCAAGCAACGTATCAACCAAATAGTTCAAGTCAAACTAATTTTGGATTGTTCACATCAACAGCCTTTGATTTGACGGTTACTAGTTTATTCTTGCCATTAATTAGTGGTGGTGAATTGCGCTTATTTGACGCGACATCTGAAATTAGTGCAGTGTTAAAAGCTTATTTCGAATCGGGCTTAAACAGTATTAAACTAACACCGGCCCATGTTGGTGTTTTAAAAGATCTTGAAATCACAGATTCGGCAATTGAATTGGCAATTTTGGGCGGAGATGCGCTGCAGCAATCACACATTGAGATTCTAAGGAACATCAATCCTAACATGCAAATTTTTAATGAATACGGTCCTACTGAATCTACTGTAGGCTGTATCATGAAAGAGATAGGCGAAAACGCAACTGAAATTTATATTGGAGCGCCAATTGCAAATACCAGAATTTACATTCTAAATGAGGACGATCAAATTGCTCCGCTTGGTGTAGTTGGCGAAATCTGTATTGCTGGTGCAGGGCTTGCAAAAGGTTATTTAAACCAAGAAAGTTTAACAGCCGAAAAGTTTGTTGATAATCCATACAACGTAGGTGAACAAATTTATAAAACGGGTGATTTAGCCAAATGGTTATCCAACGGAAATATTGACTTTGTTGGCCGAAAGGATGAACAAGTTAAAATCAAAGGGTATCGAATAGAATTAGCTGAAATCGATTTGGCGCTCAAGCAGTTTGAAGCCGTAAATAACAGCATTGTTCTTGCCATAAATAATGAGCAGAATGAAAAAGAATTGGTGGCCTATTTAACAGCCAAAGAAGAATTAAATGTAACTGTTGTCAGATCATTTTTGGCAGAACGTTTACCGGAATATATGTTGCCAACTCATTTTGTTCAATTGGACGAATTGCCGCTTACAACAAATGGGAAAATAGATAAAAAAGCCTTGCCTAGTCCAACAGGATTGGGATTGAAAACTGGTGTTGAATTTATTGCACCAAGTACCATTCAAGAAACCGTTTTGGTTGAGGTATGGACGGATGTTTTGAAAAGAGATGGAATTGGAATCAAGGACAGTTTCTATAATTTAGGAGGAGATTCTATTAAGTCAATCCAGATAGTTTCACGCTTAAGACAAAAAGGCTATGCTTTAAAAGTAGAGCATATTTTAAGAACGCCCATTTTGGAAGAGTTGGCAAAATTAATTGAGGAAACGACACGAATCATTGATCAGTCTGTCGTAACAGGTGAAGTGGAATTAACACCCATTCAACACTGGTTTTTTGAAACAGATGAAATTAAAGTACACAGTCATTTTAACCAATCAATCCTCTTAAAAAGCGAAACGAAATTTGATGTTGCGATACTTGAAAAATGCTTTAGCGCTTTAGTTGAGCAGCATGACGTATTGCGAATGATTTATGAAACATCTGATAAGGGATGGAAACAAATCAACCAAGATTTGACTTCAAAGTCTTATTCATTTAATTCCTATGACTTAAGCGAAGCGGAAAACCCAGCGGAACAAATGAACACGCTTGGAGAAGAATTACAAACAAGTTTCAATTTGTCAGAAGGGCCATTATTCAAAATTGCGCACTTTAGCTTAGAAGGGAGCGACCGTTTAGCACTTATTGCACACCATTTATTGGTGGATGGCGTTTCATGGAGAATTTTAATGGAAGATTTATCCAGTTTATATGCCAGTTATCAAGCAAATGAAAAACCAATATTACCGCTGAAAACAGATGCCTTTCAAACGTGGGCAACCGAACTCAACGCGCATGCCCAATCAAATAAATTGGATGAAGAACGCAAGTATTGGAATGAGATAAGTCAACAAGTAATTACTGCAATTCCTCAGGATGCGGATATAAATCTAACAACAGCTCCAATTGATGCTGGTGAATCTTTTAGATTAGATAAAGCAACAACTGATTTATTACAAACGCAAGTTCATAAGGTTTATAATTCTGAAATAAATGATGTGCTTTTGACCAGTTTAGGGTTAGCACTTAAGGACGTTTTTTCAATCAATAAATCAGTCCTTAAGATGGAAGGACATGGACGTGAAGATCTTTTTGAGGAGGTGGATATTGACCGAACTGTTGGTTGGTTTACAGTTATGTATCCTTTTGTTTTAGATATTTCAGAAGCCAAAAACAAAGTAGAATCGTTAGTTGCTGTTAAAGAATCCATTCGAAAAGTGCCCAATAAAGGCATTGGATACGGCATATTGAAATATTTGAGAGATCCTAAAATTGAAGAGGAACTTACACCAGAAATTGTATTTAATTATTTGGGTGATTTTGGAGGAGAGACTTCAAAAAAAGGAGAATCTTTATTCGAATATGCTGGCGAATCTATTGGTTCCACCATTGCTAAGGAAAATGAGAATGATGCCGTTCTTGATATTTCAGGAATGCTAGTTATGGGCGAACTCAACATGTCCATAGGATATTCAACGTTGAGATTTGATGAAGCAACAATTAAGGGTTTAATTGCAGCTTTTGAAGAAAATTTAAGATTCCTTATTAACGAACTCTCAAGTAAAACGGATACTTATTTCACTCCTTCAGATTTAACTTTTAAAGGGTTAAGTATAGAAGAGTTGTCTTGGATTAATTCTGATAATTCATTAGAGGATGTTTACGAACTGGCACCACTGCAAGAGGGAATCTATTACCATTGGATGTTTCAAGAGTCCAAGACGCAGTACTTTGAGCAAATGTCCTATCGTGTACATGCCAAAGATTTAGAGTTAGATAAGCTGAAACTTGCCTATGATGCTTTAGTGGCGCGACATGGAATCTTACGGACGAGTTTTACAAATGATTATGCTAAAAAATCATTGCAAATAGTTCGAAAAGAAGTAGCGAGTAATTTCACCTTTGAAAAAACAGAAAATCGCGCAGATAAGGAAGGTTATGTTCGGCATATAAAACAAAATGACCGAGAACTTGGTTTTGATTTGACTGACCCTTCTCAAATGAGAATGCATATCATTGATTTGTCTGATGGTGAATACGAATTTATCTGGAGTCATCATCATATTTTAATGGATGGTTGGTGCATGAGTGTCTTAATCAATGACTTTAATGAAATATTGAATTCACAAGCTACAGGCAGTGCATTAAGTCTTCCACCGGCGCTACCGTATTCCAATTATATCAATTGGTTAAAAACCATCAATAAAGAGAAATCTTTGACCTATTGGAAGGATTATTTGGTGGATTATTCAGAAGTAGCAGGAATCCCTTTCACAGCAAGAACGAAAGAAAATAGCTATACCGAGGCAACTGAATACGCCGAAATAAGCTGTGATGTATATAACAAAGTAGACACTTTATGCAGCGAAATTGGGATTACTCAAAGCACCTTTATTCAAGCGGTATGGGGATATTTGCTATCGCGTTATAACAGTACTAACGACGTTGTTTTTGGCGCTGTTGTTTCTGGACGCCCGCCAGAATTGCAAGGTGTTGAAGAAATGATTGGCTTGTTTATTAATACGATCCCAGTAAGAGTGCAATGTACAGTTGATGATAATCCAATTACATTCTTGAAAAGAATGCAAGAACAATCCATTGAAAGTACGCCGCATCATTATTTAAACCTGTCTGAAGTTCAAGCGCAAAGTGAAATAGGAATGAACATGATTAACCACATCATGATATTCGATAATTATGCAGTAAAAGAGATTGAGAATGAAGGGGTAATGAATAGCTCAAAAGAGGAAGGCTTAGCTGTAGAGTCAATGGAAGTTTTTGAGCAATCCAATTACGATTTAACCTTAACCGTAGCACCAGGAGATACCGCTTTAAGCGTTATGCTAACCTACAATAGTAATCGATACGACAGTGAGGCGATAAAGCAAGTTAAAAATCACCTTGAAAACTTGATCAATCAATTTGTTCAAAACACAGATAAAGCACTACATACCCTCGATTATTTATCAGAAACGGAGAAACATGAATTGCTAGTTTCTTTTAATGAAACCAAAGTGGATTATGCAGATGTCACATTATTGGATTTATTTCAAGATCAAGTTGTAAAAACGCCGTCAAAAACGGCATTAGTTTTTGAGAATGAGAAATTGACTTTTCAAAACTTGGATGAAATCACCAATCAATTGGCGAATTATCTGCAAAAAAACCATGCAATCCAATTGGACGACCTTATTTTGGTGGAACTGACCCGCAGCGAATGGATGGTCATTGCAATTATGGCCATTTTAAAGGCTGGAGGAGCATACGTTCCTATTGATCCTGAATTACCCCAAGAGCGGATTGATTATATCGAAAAAGATACCAATGCAAAGGTTAAAATTGATGAAAATGAGTTGACCAAGTTTAGAGAAAATCAAAACGCATATTCAAAAGAAAAAGTAAATTCCAACATAACCGAAAGTAATTTGGCTTATGTGATTTATACTTCTGGTTCAACCGGAATTCCTAAGGGAGTGATGGTAGAACATGGATCAATTAGTTTACACATGCAATATGTGGTTAACTATTATGGAGTAGAGGAAGATGAAAACATTCTTCTATTTACCAACCTTACATTTGATCCGTCTACCGAGCAAATTTTCTTGTCGCTAATTACAGGAGCAAGTCTTCATGTGATTTCAAAAATGACTTTGCTTGACCCAGATCTCTTCAATGCATTTATAGTGGAGAATAAGATTACCCATTTGAATGCAACGCCGAAATTTTTAAAAACAGTTCACACAGAAAAATTCGAATCGTTGAAACGTTTGGTTTCAGGTGGAGAGGCTTTTCCTAATTCAAGGCTAGAGCAATGGAGTAAAAATGTGACTTTTTATAATAAATATGGACCAACCGAAATTACAATCGCATGTACAGGATATAGACATGATGAAAATACAGAATTACTAACAAACGTTCCAATAGGAAAGCCTGTGGGTAATAGCAATGTATATGTAATTGATGAGCATGACAAATTAGTGCCTAAAGGTGTTATTGGCCAAATCATAATTGGAGGAAGAAAAGTAGCAAGAGGATATTTGAATGAAGAAGAATTGACGAATGAAAAATTCATGACAAGTCCATTTCTCGAAGGAGAACGCGTTTATAAAACAGGCGATTTGGGAAGGTGGTTACCTGACGGCAATTTAGAATTTATTGGAAGGAGAGATGATCAGGTAAAAATTAGAGGTTATCGAATTGAATTAGGAGAAATTGAACAAGTGCTGTCTGCGAATGAGGATATTAATGAGGTAGTTGTTATGGCGCTTGAGTCAAAAACAGCTGGGGTTAGCGATTTACATGGAGAAAAGGAAATAGTTGCTTATATCACCGCTGAGGAAGATCAGGATGTCAGTGGATTACGTGCTTACTTAAAAGAACGCCTACCAGAATTTATGTTGCCGAGCTATTTTGTGCAATTGGATAAAATTCCATTGACCATTCAAGGTAAAATAGATCGCAAAGCCTTGCCAAGTCCCGAAGGTTTAGGTCTTAAAACTGCCGTAGAATATGTGGCTCCTAGAAATGAAATTGAGGAAACATTAGTGGAAGTTTGGAAACTTGTTCTGGGAAGAAAAAAAATAGGGGTATTTGATGACTTTTTTGAGATTGGTGGTCACAGTTTAAGAGCCATGGGATTAGTGGTAGAATATAAAAACAGCTTTAATGTGGGCCTTTCGCTACAGGATATTTATGATAAAGCTCAAATTGCCGCACATGCCGAATTGATTGAAATTAAAAATTGGATTAAGGACGAACCAGTTGAGGAAGCGATTAAAGAAGATAACTTAGAAACCTTCGATTTTTAAAGCATAAAAAAAACACGACCCGAAAAGAATGAAAGATATTTATGATTTATTAAAAGAATTAAAGAATCTTGGTGCGAGAATTTATGTCGTAGATGGGAAGATTAAGCTCGATATTAAGCGAGAAGATCTCACCAAGGATATTTCTGATAAAATCAAATTTTTAAAAGAAGATTTAATCGCATTTTTAAGCGAGACGAAAACGTCAAATTTTGGCGCCATTGAACAAGTGGCCACTCAAGAAGATTATGCCATGTCTGATGCGCAACGAAGGTTGTGGATCATGTGTCAATTTGAAGAGAGTGCAAACGCTTATAATATTCCCGGAAATTTTTACCTGGATTCTAATGTGGATATTAACTGCTTTAAAAGAGCAGTTGAATCTTTAGTTGACCGGCATGAGAGCTTAAGAACTGTATTTAGAGAAAATGAATCAACAGAGATTAGACAATGCATCTTATCCAGAGAAGAATTGGGTTTTGAGGTTGAATGTATTGATTTAAGAAACGAAGAGAATAAACAGCAAATAATTCAAGCCTTTTTAACAAAAGATGCTTCCAAACGTTTTGATTTGGAAAATGGTCCACTATTTACTGCTGCATTATTACAAATAGAGGAAAACGATTTCGTTTATTGTTATAATATACATCACATTATTAGTGATGGTTGGTCAATGAACGTCTACTTTTCAGACCTTTATTTATTTTATGAAGCATATCAAAAGAAAAAACGCCCAGAATTAGATAAGTTAAAAATTCAATACAAAGATTATTCGGCCTGGCAAATAAATCAACTTGAAAGCGGTTCATTTAACACCCAACGGAATTTCTGGTTTAAGAATTTAGGAGGGAACTTACCTAAATTGGATCTGCCAAGCAGCAAGCCGCGTCCAAGAATTAAAACCTACAGTGGTGAAAATGTAAAGAACTCATTCATTAGTGCGAGTGTAACGAAAAAGTTAAAAACCTTTTCGGAAGAAAATGGAGGAAGTCTATTTATGGGCTTAACAGCTGCTTGGAATCTTTTATTATACCGTTATACAGGTCAAACGGATGTGATTATAGGAACGCCAATATCGGGTAGGGAACATGTAGATTTAAAAGTACAAATAGGCTTTTATGTAAACACATTGGCAATAAGGAATACGATAAAACCAGAAGATACTTTCAATACCCTATTCAAAAGGGTAAAGGAAAATATGATGCAATCTTATTCTAATCAAATGTACCCGTTTAACAGGTTAGTTGAAGAATTGAACTCAGAAAGAGACATTAGTAGAAGTCCCATTTTTGATATCATGTTGGTTTATAATGGAAGTAATAACGATACAGAATCAGGTGAAGTAGAGAAAGAAGTTGTTGAAACAAAAAAACAAGAGTTAGAAGGAATATCAGATTTTGATTATAACCCCACTAAGTTTGATTTGGAAGTAGGATTTAAAGAGTTAGAAGGAGATTATCTTTCAATTTGGGGAACCTATAATCCTGACGTTTATGAGGATGATATGATTAATCAGCTTATAAAGCACTTTAAACAAATCGTCAAAGGAGTTTTGGCAAATCCTGATGTGAATGTGACAGAATTGGATTATTTGTCCAAGTCTGAAAAAGCCCAGCAATTGATTGATTTTAATACAACCGAAATTGATTATCCAAAGGATAAAACTATTGGAGAATTATTTGCCGCTCAAGCTCAAATGACCCCGAATAAAGTAGCCCTTGTATTTGAGGATAAAACCTTGACTTATAAAGAACTTGATGAGCAATCAAATCAACTCGCACATTATTTAAAGGAAAACTATAAAATTCAACCAGATGATTTAGTTGCAATTCGGCAAGAAAGAAGCGAATGGATGCTTATTTCTATACTCGGTGTTTTAAAATCGGGAGGTGCTTATGTACCAATTGATCCGGAATATCCGAGTGAACGAATAGCCTATATCGAATCTGATGCAAAATGCAAAGTATGTTTGGATCAAAATGAGTTGAATAAATTCAAAAGCGCGCAAAATACATTTCCCAAAGAACAGGCGACTATTGTCACTAACGAAAACAACTTGGCTTATGTAATCTATACTTCAGGCTCAACAGGGAAACCTAAAGGAGTGATGGTAGAACATAAAGCGATTGTGAATACAATTCACGCGCAAATAGAAGCTTTTGGTATAAATGATGCAACAAACGGACTTGAATTTGCTTCGTTTTCATTTGATGCTTCGATTTCAGAAAGCTTCATTATTTTGATGGCTGGCGGAAGATTATCCATTATCGGTGAACAAGCCCGTAAAGATCCTAAAGGTTTGATTCGTTTCATCAATGAGCAGGAGATTGATATTGCGACTTTGCCTCCGTCATATCTGGCTCAAATTGATTTTAATCAAATAAAAGGACTTAAAAAATTAATCACCGCAGGCGAAGCTGCTAATTATGAGAAAGCTGCGGAATATTCCAATTTCGGAACATATTATAATGCATACGGCCCTACCGAGACAAGTATTTGCGGCACCATTTATAAATGGGATAAATCTGCAGAAAAAGGCAGAACGAATGTGCCAATTGGAACTCCAATATCCAATGTGCAAACCTATATATTAAACCAAGCGGAACAACTTCAACCCACAGGTGCAATTGGGGAAATTTGTATTGCGGGAAGTGGATTGGCAAGAGGGTATTTGAATCTGGCCGAACTGACTAAAGAAAAATTCGTAGCTAATCCATTCAATGAAGGTGAACGTCTTTATAAAACAGGAGATTTAGGCAGGTATTTACCAGATGGAAATATCGAATATATTGGAAGAAAAGACGATCAGGTAAAACTGCGAGGATATCGTATAGAATTAGGAGAAATAGAGCAGGTATTAACAAGCTATTCCGCAATCGAATCAACGGTTGTATTAACAATTGACAATAATACTGAGAAAGAATTAGTAGCCTATTTCACCGTTAAAGATGGATTGTCTGAATCAGATGATTCACTAAATCTTACTGACTTACGGAAGTATCTAAAACAGATTCTGCCAGCTTATATGATTCCAGCTTATTTTGTACCGCTAGAAGAATTACCGCTAACGGTAAACGGAAAAATAGATAAGAAAGCATTGCCAAACCCTGAAGGGGTGGGCATAGTGAGCGGCGTAGAATATATAGCGCCAAGAAATCAAATCGAAGAAAAATTAATTGAAATTTGGCAAGAAATACTGCAACGTGAAAACATAGGAATTAAAGATGACTTTTTTGAATCCGGAGGACACAGTTTAAAAGCCATTCGTCTGAGTAACGAATATCAAAAAGAATTTGAAATTAAATTGTCCATCAATGATTTGTTTTTGCACACAACACCAGCATCACATGCTGAACTAATCCAAACCTTAGACAAAACTGAATTTATTCAAATACCGGTAGTAGAAGAGAATGCAATACAAGGTTATGCTATATCAGATGCACAACGCAGGTTGTGGGTTTTAAGCCAATTTGATCAAGGATCTGTGGCCTATAATATGCATTTATCCGTTACACTAAATGGAGCGTATAACATTGAGAATTTCAAAAAAGCAATTGATGCGACAATTCAACGCCATGATATTTTAAGAACAGTTTTTGTAGAAGATAAAACAGTCCAATCCAATGGGGAGAAGAGCGAAAGTTGGGGCGAAATTCGACAAAGAGTGCTGGATATGGATGAACTCAATTTTGAAATATCCCTTAAAGATTTTCGAGATGAACCGAATGGACAAGAATTAGCAAACGCTTATATTAATGAGGATGCCTATAAACCATTTGACTTAGAAAATGGACCATTGCTTAGAGCTGCCTTTATAAGACTTGAAGATAAAAGCTATGTCTTTTATTATAATATGCATCATATCATTAGCGACGGTTGGTCTTTAGAGGTATTGGCGAAAGATGTATTTGCCTATTATGAGGGATACGAATTCAAAACCGAACCGCAATTGAATGCATTGCGCATACAGTATAAAGATTATTCTGCATGGCAATTGGCGCAATTAAAAGAGGAAATTTTTAAGCAACATAAATCTTTCTGGCTTGAGCAACTATCAGGGGAATTGCCATTATTGAATTTACCAACAAGCAAACAACGTCCGCGTTTAAAAACGAATAATGGGCATAGTTTAGGAACATTTATTGATGCCGACTTAACGCTTAAATTAAAAAGTCATTCTCAAGAAAATGGAGGAAGTCTTTTCATGGGGCTTTTGGCTACTTGGAATGTGTTGTTTTACCGCTATACTTCTCAAAATGATATTGTTATTGGAACCCCAATTGCAGGAAGAGAACATGCTGATTTAAGAGATCAAATTGGATTTTATATCAACACATTGGCTTTAAGAAATAAACTTGATCCTCAAGCGAGTTTCAACACGCTTTATCAATCAGTAAAAGAGAATACCTTAACAAGTTATAGTCATCAAGCCTATCCTTTTGATCGATTAGTAGATGATTTAAATCTGCAAAGAGATACTAGCCGAAGTGCTGTGTTTGATGTTATGTTATCGCTTCAAAATATCGAAGAAAACAGATCCGAATTTGATCCTTCAGAAAATGGGTTGACGCAGGATGAAATCAACCAAATTGTAGATCACGGAGCAAGTGTTTCGAAATTCGACATTAGTATCTATATGGAGGAGATGGGGGATTATTTATCCTTAAAAGTGGTCTATAATCCAGATGTGTATGAGCGAGAAATGGCAGAAGGATTAATAAAGCATTTTAAATATCTATTAAGCCAGATTTTAGTCAACCCAGAAGAAAAACTAGCCGAAATTGATTATTTATCCCTTCCAGAAAAAAGTGAAATTCTTGCAATTTCTAATCCAGAGGAAGTTGATTATCCAAAAGAAAAAACGGTAGTAGATTTATTTTCTGCCCAAGTAGAAATTGCACCAAACAAATTGGCATTAGTATTCGAAGATAAGACGCTAACTTATGCTGAACTGAACGAATGTTCAAATCAACTAGCCCACTATTTATTAGAAAATTATAAAGTCAATTTAAATGATTTAGTGAGTATCAAACTGGAACGAAGTGAATGGATGATTGTTGCAATATTGGCTGTTTTAAAAGCAGGTGGAGCTTATGTTCCTATTGATCATGAATATCCAGAATCCAGAATAGCATTTATTGAGGAAGATGCTAATTGCGTGGTTTGCATAGATGAAAGCGAATTGGAAAAGTTCAGAAGTAATCAAACTGTTTATTCGACAGAAGCTACTTGCGTTGCTATAATGCCAGCAAATTTGGCTTATTTGATTTACACTTCTGGATCAACAGGAACGCCAAAAGGTGTAATGATTGAACAGCGAAGTCTAGTCAACTACATCTACCAACAATCAAACTATTTTAAAGTAGCTGATGACGATCGATTTGTCTTATTTTCAAATCCATCATTTGACGCTTCTGTAGAGCAAATTTTCCTACCATTAACAAATGGCGCACAACTATTTATTCCAACACGGGAAACGATTTTAGATACAGAAATGTTTTTGGGTTATTGCAACCAAAACGGCATTACGCACTTGCATGCCGTTCCTTCTTATTTAAATAAATTGAATCTTGAAGGAGAGATACCATTTAAAAGAGTGGTTTCAGCTGGAGAAACTTTCAATCAAAACGTTTGGGAATTATTAAAAGGTCGGGCCAACGTATACAATAAATACGGGCCTACTGAAAGTACGATTAGTGCTTCAATTTATCAATTAGATACAACGACAAATAATGAGGGAAGTATTCCTATAGGTAAATCAATTGCAAATACTTCCTTATTCATATTAGATGAATTGGGTAATCTTCAACCTTTTGGTGTCACTGGAGAAATTTGCATTGCAGGAGAAGGACTAGCCCGTGGTTATTTGAATCAAAAACAAACGACGACTGAAAAATTCGTTTCAAGTTCTACACTAGGACAAGAGCGGATTTATAAAACGGGAGATTTAGGCAGATGGCTACCTGACGGCAATATGGAGTTCGTAGGTAGAAAAGATGATCAAGTTAAAATCCGAGGTTATCGGATAGAATTGGGTGAAATTGAACATGCCTTATTAATGCATGATGCCATTGATGCGGTAGTTATTTTAGCCCCACAAAATGCTGAAGGAGATAAAGATTTGGTAGCCTATTTGACTTCGAAAGTAGAACAAGACTTGACAAGTTTAAGGACGTATTTAAAAGAAATATTACCAGAATATATGTTACCGACATATTTTGTTCAATTGGATGAATTTCCATTAACGAGTAATGCTAAAGTTGATAAAAAAGCCTTACCAAGTCCTGATGGTATTGGTTTATCGAGTGGAGCAGCATACGTTACCCCTCGAAATGAGACAGAAGAACGAATGGTCGACATTTGGGAGGAAGTCTTACAGCGTGATGGAATTGGAATTATGGATGATTTTTTCACGCTTGGAGGGCATAGTATTACCGCAATGAAAGTCATGCTGAAAATACAGGATGAATTTGGCGTGAAGTTAGATTTGGTAGAATTATTTAATGACCCAACTATCGCAAATTTATCAGGCTATATAGATTCTGTTTCGTTGATTGGTAAGCAAACAATCCTAACAGACAATGATGAAGGTGAACTTCTATTTTAAATTATTATAACAAGCATGGAAAATGTAAAAATATTCTTGACAGAGATTCTGAAAAAGGAAATAAACTTTCTTCTAAATGAGGATGAATCTAAAATAAAAGTATCAGGTGCGGTAAAGTCACTAACAGAAGAAGATAAGGAGAATATTGTACGCTTTAAAGGCGATATTATTAAAATACTCAAACTGGAGAAAAGTAGACGTGCAGGAGAATTTGCTCAAATTAATAAACTCGCTTCTCAAGAGAATTACCTAATTTCTGATTCGCAAAGAAGATTGTGGGCGCTCAGTCAATTTGAACATGGTTCTCAAGCTTATAATATGCCATTGCATATTGTTTTAAATGGGACATATGATATCGATAGTTTTAAAAAAGCAATTCGTGCAGCTATCGATCGGCATGAAATATTGAGGACAGTTTTTAAGGAAGACGCAACTGGTGAACTAAAACAGTGGATCATTGATTCAGAAGAATTTAATTTTGAAATTGGTTTTCTCGATTATAGAAATGTCGAAAATCAAGGAGAGGCAGTGGAAACCTTCATTGCAGGGGATGCTTATAAAACATTCGATTTAGAAAACGGACCTTTAATTAGAGCAACTTTACTACAAGTAGAGGATGATGTATTCGTGTTTTATTATAACATGCATCATATTGTTAGTGACGGTTGGTCAGGAGATGTTTTGGCGAAAGATGTTTTTCAATATTACGAAGCGTTTAGCAATCAAAAAGCACCAGAACTCCAACCACTTCGTATCCAGTATAAAGATTATTCGGCTTGGCAATTAGAGCAATTGAATAGCGAAAGTGTTAAAGCGCATAGTAGCTATTGGGTCAACCAAATGAGCGGGGAACTCCCCTTATTAACATTGCCAACTACCAAGCAAAGACCAAAACTAAAAACAAATAATGGCCGTGCAGCCGGAACTAATTTGTCAAAAGAAGCGACAACAAAATTTAAAGCATATTTGGAGCAGCACGGTGGTACTTTATTTATGGGTGTTTTAGCAACATGGAATGCTATTTTTTATCGCTATACAAACCAAACAGATATTATAATCGGAACCCCAATCGCTGGAAGAAATCATGCAGATTTAAAAGATCAAATTGGTTATTATGCCAATACATTAGCGCTTAGAAATGAAATTGACCCATCAGGAAGTTTTAATGATTTATTTGGTATGGTCAAGCAAAATACACTCAATGCTTATGCGCATCAAATTTATCCTTTTGATCGCTTAGTAGAAGAGTTGGATTTACAAAGAGACACAAGTAGAAGTGCGGTTTTCGACGTAATATTAAACGTTCATAATAATGCTGCAGAGGAAGCGAATGGTCCTGCTGAAATGGGTGAAGAAAGCGTTGTTCAAAGTGAGGCGATTGAAGATTTAGGGAAAAAAACAACAAAATTCGATCTGTTAATTACCGTAGAAGAGCGCAACGGGCAATTTTCATTGTTTGTTGAATATAATACAGACGTATATGAGAAAGAGATGATCGCGCAATTCTTATCTCATTACAAACGTTTGACCGAAAACTTATTAAGCAGTCCAGATGAACCTTTAAATACAGTATCGTATTTATCGGATGCCGAACGCGCACATCTTTTGATTGACTTGAATGATACAAGTGTTACTTATAGCGACAAAACAATCATAGAGTTATTCGAGATTCAAGCTGTTAAAACGCCAAATAATCTGGCATTGGAGTTTGGTGAGCAACAGATTTCGTATAAAGAGTTGAATGAAAAATGTAATCGCCTTGCAAACTATTTAAGCAATAACATTTCAAACATTAACAATGAAATGAACATTGGCGTAATGCTTGAGCGTTCTATAGAAAGTGTTGTCGCAATGATTGCTATAATGAAAACAGGCGCTTGCTATTTACCAGTTGATCATGAATACCCGACGGATCGCGTAAATTATATAGCTGAGGATTCTCATTTAACGCATATTATTAGTCGGGCTGAATTAACACAAAAACACGGTTTAGACGAGGCTGTTTTATTTGATATTGGAACAATTGACTTGGAGGCGAGCAATACTGAAAATCCAACCAATAAGAATGTACTAGCTGACGCCTCATTTATTATCTACACATCAGGTTCAACTGGAAAACCTAAAGGAGTAATTCAAACCCATAGAATGATGAGTAACCTTATTCAATGGGGAATAAATGACAGTGGAATTGGATTAGGATTAAAACATTTACAATATTCATCCTTTAGTTTTGATGCGTCATTACATGATATTTATTTTACATTAAGCTCAGGCGGTAGTTGCTACATTGTGGAAAAAGCCTTTAGATTGGATTATCAAGCCTTAAAAGCAGCGATTATTGCTAAGAAAATTGAAGTACTATCACTGCCAACTTCAGCGTTAACGGCATTCGCTCTAGAGGTAGGTTTCAATACCTTAGAAGAACATAATATTAAGCACATTATCACAACAGGTGAGCAATTGTATGTGAGTAATAGTTTAAAAGAATTTCTAGAAAACAATCCGTCAATTGATTTGTATAATCAATATGGACCTACTGAAGTCCATGTAGTGACAAATCACATTATGAACGCTAAACTTGGCAATATTGAAAGCCCTGCACCTGTTGGGCACCCAATCTCAAATACAAGCACATATATTTTAGATCAAAATAAAAAATTAGTCCCAAAAGGCGTTGCTGGAGAAATATATTTTGGAGGGATAAGCTTGGCAAAGGGATACATGAATCTTAAAGAAACTACCGACGAAAAATTCATTGTTGATCCGTTTAATCCAGATCAAATGATGTATACAACGGGTGATGTTGGTAAATGGAGACCAGATGGTGTCATTGAATTTATTGGTAGGATAGATGACCAAGTGAAAATTAGAGGTTTCCGTGTTGAATTAGGGGAAATAGAACAAGCATTATCGAAATACAAAGCGCTAGAATCTATTGCCGTAATTGCCAAATTAAATGAAAATAATGAAAATGAATTAGTGGCTTATCTCACCTCTAATGAACTACAAAACAGCAGTGATTTAAGAGAGTTCTTAAAAAAAGTATTGCCTGATTATATGCTTCCAGGGCATTTTGTTCAGTTAGATCAAATGCCATTAACGAGTAATGGTAAAGTTGATAAGAAAGCACTTCCGTCGCCAGCAGGTTTAGGGGTGAGTAGTGGGACGGAATTTGTGGCGCCAACTACTGAAACTGAAAAAATGATGGTTCAAATTTGGGAGGATGTATTACAAAGACAAAACATTGGAATAAAAGATGACTTTTTTGTTTTAGGAGGACATAGCCTAAATGCAATAAAAACCATATCCAAAATGAATAAAGAATTTGAAACAGGATTGAAAATCACAAATATATTCACTACTCCTACCATTGAGGAATTAGCCGCAAATATTGATTTTGCCTTGAATCAAAAGAATATTAAACAGAAAAGTAAAAACTTGAAAGAAATTGAGTTATGAAAGAACTACTCCAACGAGCAGGTAAAGCAGGGCTTTTATTGGATGTTGTTGACGGTAAATTAAAATTATTCACCGAGCAAGACGAAATTGACCCTACAATACTAAATGAAATCAAAACCAATAAGGATCAGATCAAAGAATACTTGATTCGAATGGATATAAATTCAATTTATGAAAATGAATATGAAAGTATTCCGGCGATTCCGCAAAACGAAGCCTACGCCATTTCTCATGCACAACGACGCTTATGGATTCTAAATCAATTTGAGGAAGGTGCTGGCGCATATAATATTTCAAATAGCATTTATTTAAATCAACACATGTCGATTGATAGCTTTGAAAAGGCACTCAAAGCAACAATCAATCGCCACGAAATTTTACGGACCGTTTTTAAACGAGAAGACGCAGATGGTGAAATTGATGGAGAGATAATGCAATACATAGTTCCAGCTTCGGAATTTAACTTTGAAATGGAATGTCTTGACAAAAGAACAGTGGAAAATAAGAATCAATTTGTAGCAGAATATATAGAGAATGATGCGCATAAATTATTTGATTTCGAAAATGGACCATTATTCAGAGTCAGTTTAATTCAAGTAAATGATGATGAATATGTCTTTTACTATAATATGCATCATATTATTAGTGATGAATGGTCAATGGAAGTTTTGACGAAAGATTTATTCGCTTTTTACACCGCTTTCGAAGAAGGAAAAGAGCACAATTTAAAGGATTTACGAATTCAATATAAAGACTATTCCGCTTGGCAATTAAAACAAATAGAAGATGGAACGTATAGTACTGATAAATCTTATTGGTTAGCGCAACTTTCTGGACAATTGCCAATTGTCAACCTGCCGAGTACAAAACAACGGCCAACCTTAAAAACACATAATGGTCAAGGAATAAATACTTTCTTGGATTCAACTATTGCCGATAAGCTAAAAAAATATACGCAAGAAAATGGTGGAAGCCTTTTCATGGGATTGACTGCCGCATGGAATATATTGATGTATCGTTATACTGCACAAAATGAAGTTATAATTGGTACACCTGTAGCAGGTAGGGAACATGTCGATTTAGAAGATCAAATTGGTTTTTATATCAATACATTAGTTTTGCGAAACGAAATAAAAGAGGAGGACAATTTTAATACGTTTTATGCACGACTAAAAAAGAATACACTCGAATCTTATAACCATCAAATGTACCCCTTTGATCGATTAATTGAAGAGTTAGATTTGAAAAGAGATACCAGTAGAAGTCCGATTTTTGATATTTCAATTACCTATCATACTGCTCCAAAAAATCCGAATCCGGAACAGGTTGCGGAAGAGAAAGACAATGCTTTAAATCATTTGGGTGACGTTAAAGTGAAAAATGACATTGAGTTGCATTTCCAAGAAGTGGACGATTCTATTTCATTCGCTTTAATGTTTAATTCAGATGTTTATGATCTCGAAATGATCGAGCGCTTGATGGAACATTTTAAAGAAGTACTGAATGCTGTTTTAAGTGAGCCAAATAAAGGACTAGATGAAATCTCGTTCTTAACAACCGCTGAAAAACATGAACTTTTATTCACCTTTAACGATACCGAATCCGCGTTTCAAAAAGATAAAACAATTGTTGATCTTTTCGAAGAGCAAGCTCTTAAATCGCCAGGAAAAACAGCCTTAATATTTAATGGGAATAGCTTAACCTTTAAAGAAGTTGATGAGCTTTCCAATAAGTTGGCGCATTATCTTTTACAAGAATATGATGTCAAACCGAATGATCTAGTCGGTATCCAATTGGATCGGAGTGAATGGGTTGTGATTTCGATATTAGGTGTTTTAAAAGCAGGAGCAGCATATGTTCCAATTGATCCAGAATATCCGTCAAAAAGAAAAGAATATATGACCACTGACAGCAATTTAAAGCTGTTAATTACTAGTTCTCTTTTTGTATATGATATTGATTATTATGAAGGTGATATTTTTGCAATTGACGTCGAATTTGACGCGGAAAGTATCGAGTCTAACGAAGCAGTAAATTTCAGCCAATCGGAAAATTTGG
>JBLHOW010000073.1:0-30481 GCA_047623705.1 Crocinitomix sp. | reverse complement strand
CATTAATATATTGTCTCGCGCAATTAATAAATCGAATTTATCACCCGCTAATTTAGTCTGAACAAAATCACTAAAATCTCCTTGATCAACACGGTAACCTTCAAAGGCAATGATTTCATCATTTACACTTAATCCATATTGCTCGGCTGCAGATCCTGCATAAACTGTTGAGATAATCAATTTACCTCCAGAATTTTTAGTTTTAACCCCTAATGTTGGAGAAGGTTTAGTGCTCTTATCAACAATGTCTAATCCAACTCCTTTAAAGAATTTTTTATAGTTAACGAGTTGCGTTCCGTATACGTATTTATCGAAAAACCAATTCATATCTTCACCTAAAAAGGATTCTAAACTAGCTTGAAATTCATCTTCAGAATAACCAACATCACTTTTCTTATAAAAGTCAGCATATAGCATACGCATAAAGTCGTCCAACGTTTTTTCAGCATTGAATTTATGAATGATATATACGTCAAGCATTGCGGCTAAAATTTGCCCTTTAGAATAGTAAGAAATAGTTGTGTTAACACTATTTTCATTTGAACGATAGGCTTTAATCCAAGCGTCAAAACTAGCATGTGCAACTGGCTGTACACGATTTCCCGGTTGATTTTCGACATAGTTAATCGTACTAAATAGTTTACCTAAATATTCTTCCTGTGTGTAAAATCCAGCACGGCGTAAGGCCAATTCATCATAATAAGAAGTAAACCCTTCCATTACCCATAAGAGGTCCGTATAATTTTCGGAATCATAATCAAATGGTCCTAATGTTTTAGGGCGCATTCTTTTTACATTCCATAAATGGAAATATTCATGCGCTACTAAACTAATAAAGCCCAAATAAGCGTCTCCTTCATAAGTCCAACGATTCACCTGGAGCGTAGTTGAGTTTTTATGTTCTAATCCACCAGAAGGAACTGTGATATTATGAATAATAAATAGATATTCTTTATTTGGGTTTTCACCCATAATGATAGTTTCGGCCTCAACAATCTTGGCCATATCTTTTTTCAAAGTTGGAATGTCATAATTACCTTCACCATACATTGCTACCGTATGATCTACACCGGCAGCGTCAAAATGAAATTCAGACTGGTTACCAATTTCAATCGGACAATCTACCAAATGATCATAATCATTAAAATCATAGACATTGCCACCCTTTGATTTCATTGCAGTTGAAATTTTACTGAACGATTGGTGTGGTTTTATCGTTAACTGACCTCCAACTTCTTTGTTTTCATTCAAATACATAAACATGCTTGTGCCGTTTACATAACCGTGCGAATCATCTAGAAAACTGGTGCGTACTGATAGTTCAAAGGCATAAACCTCATAACTGATTTTAACAGTCTTGATTTTTTTGGTTTCAATGCGCCATGAATTTTTATTAATTTTTTTAACGTTTAAAGCATTACCTGCTCCATCAACCGCTTTAACTTGATTCACACTTTTAGCAAATTCGCGAACTAAGTAAGAACCCGGCGCCCAAACAGGCATTTTTACTATTATGAACTTTTCCTTTAGATCAGAAATCTCCATATCAACCTCAAAATAATGCGAATTGGGGTGTGACATTCCAAGTGTATAATCTACGTTTACAGCATAAGAACTTAACGAAAAATAGATGAACCCTAACAGTAAAAAAATTGATTTCTTCATTTGTATTGATTTTGGCCTAAAAGTAAGCATTTGAATTAAATATTAATTAGTTTTGTCTCATCACAAATTGTACCGAAAATGAAACATTTAATCTATTCCCTATTTATTGCAGCGCTTTTCATGGCATGTAATACCTCTCCTGAAACAACTGATAGTGTAAATACAGGCGAAAGTGAAGAATTGGCACGTTTACGTTCTGAACTGCGTGACATGGAGTCTAAATTAGTTGAAAAGGATTCTGTATTGAACGAATCGATTATGTTGTTCAATGAAATTGAGGAAAACTTGGCGAAAATTAATTTGAAAGAAGACGAAATTCGATTCAGATCAAATGACATTGAGTTGGCAGAAGATGGAAAGCAATGGATTTTGCAAGAAATTGAAAGCATTAACTATTTGCGTGAAGAAAATCAGAAGAAAGTTGGAGAGTTGAATAAGCAATTGGCCAATAAAAATGTAGAGATTGCTGAATTAAAGACTTTAGTATCCAATTTGATGAATAAGATTGAGGTGCAAGAGGAAGAAATTGAAATGCTGCGTGTTGAATTAGCTGATTTGGATACGGAATACGTTGAACTGTTAGAAGCATACCAAGAGCAGTCGCAAATTGCTGCAGAAACTATTCAAGAATTAAACACGGTTTATTACGCGTATGGTTCTGAAAAAGAATTGATTGAAAACGGTGTAATTGTTAAAGAAGGACGTTTTTTAATGCGAACAGCACAATTAAGAGGAGATTTGAATGATGAGTATTTCACGCAAGTTGATTTATCTAAAAAGGACAAAATTGAAATTGTCGGAAAAAAGGTGAAATTCATTACCGATCATCCTTCAAGTTCTTACGAGGTTATTTCTGAAGGTCAAAATCATACAATTCAAATTAACGATCCTAAAACCTTTTGGAAAGTATCTAAATACTTGGTGGTTGTTGTTGACTAAACCTTAGCCAATTGATATTACTTATATTTGTAGCAATAGTCGTTATTTTTCTTGGTTTTTTAGGCTTGGGAATGTGGATTGGTGTTGGAAAATTCGCAAATAATCATTCAGAAAAATTGGGTACAAATGTTACGCATGTTTTAATTCAATTTATACTTGTCCTCTTTATAATACTTGCATTGTTTTATTTTACTGTTGGTACAGATAGATGCAATGGGTTTTTATGCGGATTAGAAATGTTTGTGTTTTTTCTAATTGGTTCAAGCGTAATTTTCTTGACTTGGCCAGTGGTTATACATTTCTATTATAGAAAGAAGAAAGCTGATTATAAGAAGAAGCAATAGCAAACGATTTTATTCCTAATTACATTATTAGCTTAATTAGGTGTTGTAATCTTCCTATTAACTGTGATTTTGTGCGTTTGGGTTAATGCTGGACTAAACGTTTATGTGAGCGGATTTAAGAAAGAGATACCTCGTTTTTATGGGCACCTTGCTTTAGGTGTTTTAATATGTGCAGCTCTGTTTTATTTGTTTTTTGAGGTTATTGTTTTACATGATAATTGGGGCTTAGAATCTTTAATGTATTTTGCTTTAATAAGCACTTTGTTACAAATAATATATCCTATAATACTGAGTATTTATTATCGTTGAAAAATTAAAAAAGACGTATAAAATGGAACTTTATTACTTACTTCTTTCAATTTTGAGTTTATTCATTCTAATCTTTTGGATTGATATGGCAATTAAACTTTACAAGAGAAATGGGGGAGATGGTGTATTGATTTTTTTCATTCATGGCTTAGTCGCCTTTTTTATGGTTGCTATAATTTGGTATCTTATGATTTGGCCAGAATTTGTTATTGAGAAAGATTACCCCGGTCAAGAAACTATTTTGTTTTTTGTGGTTATAATGCTGATATTAGGAGTATGGCCTTTTTTAGTAGGGAGTTATTTTAAGAATAAACCTGTTGAAATTTATGAAGATGATGAGCTTTTAGATTCTGGTCGACTTATTAGAACGAACGACTAAAAGTGAAATGTTTAAGAGAATTATGGGAGAACTAGTAGGGTTATTGATCGTGGGTGGTTTGCTGATTTCTTGGATTTTGGCAGGTATAAATTATAGTAAAGAAGGTGTTCTGCTCCACTTTTTTGGACATTTGGGATGCTGTGCGATATTAATAGTTGTTTTTTGGGGAATAATCGTTTATCCTGTGCTGCACTGTGGAGGTTTTCTATGTGGTTTAAGCGAAATACTTCTATTTATGGCCTTATCGGCTGCAACGATTTTAATATGGGGGCTGATATTGCTTATTTATTCCAATAAACATTTTTCTAAGAATAAAGAGAGAATTCACACTGGAAAACATGAGACGGTGGATACGCCTCAAGCCGAAGATGTTGAGTTTTAAATGGATTGAGATATGTCATTGAAATGCATATTTTGTTAATTGTAATTACAAAAGACTATGTTTAATCGCTTCAAAAAGAAAAATAAAGTCACTAAGCCATTACTAAAAAAGCCGAGAACAATTATTTGCATTCCTGGAATTTGGAATGATAGCAGCGAATTAATTGCAGCGATTATTGAGAACAATGAGAACGAATTCATATTTGCAGGTAACGTACTTTTAAACTTGAAGACAAAGGTTGGATATGAATTAGAGATTTGTGAACGAGATTTACGAATGAAAGACTCATTTAAGTTCGCAGGTAGGGTCAATCAAGTTTCTGAAGAATTTTTAAATAAGATTGATCAACATAAAAGTGTCGTATATCTAATTGGTGAAACAGGAGATGCTGAAAGTGCTAAAACTATTGCTGAGGCAGGGTTAGCTGTTTTGAAGTCGGGCGGAATTGGGATTAAAATAGAGTCAACAGGAAAAGCTTTTACGAAAGAACTTTGGTCTGATCTTATTGTTGATTTTCAGGAATCAAACCTTTATCAAATGTATGTTCTTGATTCAATAAGCGACGGTAAGGGAAGGACTTATTCCTGCGGCATGCATAATCTAGGCTTAAAAGATATTATCATTTATAATGAGGCATTTCAAGAAGCTGTTAATATCATTTCAATTTTTGGACATTATCTATTAATCGAGAAACCAGAAATTGAAAATAATCAAACTTTTAGTGCCCAAGAAGAGGCTCCAGTTTTTGTCATTTCAGAAGAAAAAAATCAACCCAATAGTGGAGATGAGTTTTTTGAAAATCCTTACGGTATGTGGAAGTTGGAGAGAAAAGTCAACGGTTAAAACGATATAAAAGGAATCGCAGTATAATTATTGACTAACCTAAAATTCAAATAGGTTAAAAATGTGCTGCTAACCATTGTACCACATCTTGCCGAATAGCGGATTTATTGCATCCACCGCCAGACCAACCATGGCCACAATTCTCATATTTCAATAATTTATGTTGTGCCGAAAAGTCATTTATAGCAGCAGGGCTAGTTGCAAACTCAGTATTCAAGGCCGCCATTAAAGAATCTCCGTGTCCATGTGGTACTAAATCGTCTGATAAACCATGCATTAAAAAAACAGGTAAATTTCGCGTCAAATTACTTGGATGTGCTGGACTTAAAGCATCTGAGAACGCCGAGTTCACAGAACAAACTTCTAATTCGGTACCAGCAAAAGAGTTAATACCCCAACTTAAATTAGCCGATCCACTTACACGCATATCGCAACCTTCGGCTGCATCTCTTAAAGCAAAAAATGAGTTGACACTAAAATTATTGTAAGGGGGCGAGCTGGCGTTTGTTTTAAATACCTCCTCGTCCATTAATGTTGGTCCAAAAAACGATACTACTGTTTTAACCGCAGTATCTGTAGTTTGCAAGGAATACATTAAAGCAATATGTGCACCCGCACTTTCACCAATCAAAGCAAAATTATCGGGAGATATTTCTAACGTTGCTGCTTCGGACTTGAGTTTTGCTATCGCTAAATCTAAATCTTCGATCATATCATCCATATAAAAATTAGGATCGCCTGAAAGTGCCAAAGGATCTTCTGTATAGCAAGCCAAGCGATATTTCATCACAGCAACAGCATAACCTTCAATTAATAATTTATTTGTTAAGTCAAGGTGAGCAGGTCCAAAAAAGAAAACAGAATCTGCAGGCAAAGGACCTAAAACCCATGCGCCACCGTGCACTAATAAAACTGTTTTGGTATTTTCATCATGCACACCGGGGATGTATAAGTCAAAATGTTGCCGATCATCTATTCCGTAAGAAATTCGCTGAATGATTGTTGGAAGACTAGGTTCGTATTCACATGAACCATCTTCTTGTGTTGCGTTTTCATTGTAATTAATTGCAACAGGATCGGTACATCCTTTTTTTTTGCATGACGAAAAAGAGAAAAGTAATAAGAGTGCGAAAGCACCTATAAGTTGAGTCGATTTCATAAATAGTTTAATTGGTTACTATCTAGTGCCTGTTCGGAAATATATCAAAATTAAAATCAATCCTTTTGAGTCTATTTCTCGTTACCCCTTGTGGTCTGATGCTTAGGGATCTCTTGAGAAAAATAGCGGAAAATATTTCTCGAAATTTATTTAATTTGTAAAAATTCGTCTATTTCCGACCAAGCTCTATCTACTAATCGTAGTTGAATTTATATTCCCCTATTCAATAGGTAGATTTAGCGCTGTGGAGTCAGCATCACTTCCGTTAATAATGCTTATCACAAGAATTGCGATATAAGCAATATAGGTTCCTAATAATAGCGTTCCTTTAAAGCGACCAATTTTTTTACCTATAACCATTAATGGGAGCAAGGCAACCGCGATTGCAATCATCCACCACATGTCGGAAGCAATAATAGCATCTGATACACCAATTGGATGCACCATAGCAGTTAAACCAATTACGGCCATAATATTAAAAAGATTGGATCCAATAAGGTTTCCAATTGAAATATCCGTTTCGCCTTTTAATGCTGCCATTCCTGATGTAATCAATTCAGGAACAGATGTTCCAAAAGCAACAACCGTCACAGCAATAATGCGCTCTTCCATTCCAAAATGTGTCGCAATGTCAATCGCTCCATGTACTAACCAATCCGCTCCAAAAAACAATCCAACTAGTCCAATTAAAAGAAATACAATGGATATAGCAGGTTTGTCCTTAACTTTAGCAATATCTTCGTCCTCATCACTTTCAATGGCTGCGGCGGCCAATTCTTTTTTCGTTTTCTTTCTTGAATTTCTAATTAACCAATAGGTGAATGCAGCTAGTATTACAAAAAGAATGATTCCTTCATAGCGTTGTATTTCGCCGTCCCAAGCAAAAAAAGCGAATAAGACTGTTGCCAGCATCATCATTGGCCAATCAATGCGTTTGCTATTACGATCTACAACGATTGGCAAAATAAGAACGGTTATACCTAATACTAAAGCAATGTTTGCAATGTTAGAACCTACAACATTGCCAATGGCAATTTCTGGATGCCCTGTCATAGCAGCATCCAAGCAAACTAATAACTCAGGAGCCGAAGTTCCAAATGAAATAACGGTCATTCCAATTACCAAGGTTGAAATATGGAAACGTTTAGCAATTCCTACTGCTCCACGGACTAAAAATTCACCTGCCACAATGAGGGTAATCAAACCAAGTATGAGCCAAAAGTACATCATGCTTTATCTTCGTTTGTTGGGTTTTCTGAAATTGGTTTAGAATGTTCCGGCGCTTCTAATGTTGTTTCCGGGTTGTCTTTTCTGAAATCTTGTGGTGTGCTGGGCTCTTTGATAATTTTATCAATTTCTTTCAACGGATTTTCAAACTCTTTCAATGGATTCTCCATGTTCAACTCTTTGCGCATTTCAAGACCAGAATTTTGAATGTCGCGTTTGATCTCGTTCGAGGCCGTTTTTATTTCGCGCATCCCTTTTCCTAATGTCTTTGCAATACTTGGAAGACTTTTTGAACCAAACAACATTAATACGGCCATCAGAATAAAGACGACTTCAGTTGTACCAATGCTATTTAAAAAGAGTAATGTCATATAATAAAAAAAGCCTTCCACAAATTTACGGAAGGCTTTTTATATAATGCTAATTTACGTTTATTTTTTTTCTTCTTCCTTCGTGAAATCGATAACCGCAGGAGTTGCAATGAATAGCGAAGAGTAGGTTCCTACAACAACACCAATCATTAATGCAAATACAAATCCTTTAATTGCAGCACCACCGAATAAGAAGATTACTAACAATACAATAAATGTTGATACGGATGTATTTACCGTACGACCTAATGTAGAGTTCAATGCCATATTGATCACTTCTTTTCGATCTTTCTTAGGATATAATCCTAAGTACTCACGAATTCTATCAAATACAACCACCGTATCATTGATGGAGTACCCGACGACGGTCAGTATGGCGGCTATAAAGGCCTGATCAATCTCCATGGAGAATGGTAAGATTCCCCAGAATAATGAGAAGAGTGATAATACAACAAGTACATCATGCGCCATTGCAATCAATGCTCCTAATCCATATTGCCATTTTCTAAATCTGAATACAATGTATAGGAAGATGATGAGTAGTGAGAAACCAATTGCGTAGAATGAATTTGCTTTCAAATCTTTCGAAATAGTTGGCGCAATCATTTTTGATTCAATTATATCGCTTACACCAAATTCGGAAATTCCGTTTTCAACTAACGTTTCAATGGAATCACTAATCACAATAATCTGATCAATATTCACATTCTCATTCATAAGGTATTTAGTGGTAACCAACACTGTATAGTTATTGTCTACCATTTTAACACCAGGAATATTTCCATCAAATTGATCCGTTAAGTTTGCTTTAACGCCTTCAATGTCTGCTTTTCCTTCTTCGAATACAATCTTGTATTGACGTCCTCCTTGGAAATCAACACCATAATCTAATCCTCTTGACATGAAAGAAACCATACCTAGAATGATAACTATACCTGAAACGATATAGAATTTCTTTCTGCTTTTAACAAACGGAACATTTGATTTAGTAAACCAGTTTTCTGTCATTTTGGTTGAGAAAGAAATCTTCTTGTCTTTATCAACAAATGCCATAATAATCAAACGTGTAATGATTACAGCAGCAAAGAATGATGTGAAAATACCAATGATTAATGTTGTTGCGAAACCTTTAATTGGTCCCGTTCCAAAAATCGCTAATACAACACCTGTCAGTAAGGTTGTAATATTGGCATCCAAAATAGCAGATAGTGCTTTTGCATATCCTTCTTTAATAGATGTCTTTAATCCTTTTTTATGACGTAATTCCTCACGAATACGTTCAAATATTAGTACGTTGGCATCCACCGACATACCTATTGTTAATACAATACCTGCAATTCCAGGTAAAGTTAAAATCGCTTTTAATGAAGCTAAGGCTCCAATTAATAGGAAGATATTAATAACGAGCGCAGCATCTGCAACTAAACCAGCTTTGTTATAATAGAATACCATGTAAACTAATACCAATAACAATGCAAATACGAATGACCACATTCCAGCATTAATATTCGCCGCCCCTAAAGTAGGTCCAACAATTGATTCATCTACAATTTTTACTGGAGCGGGTAGTGCACCTGCATTTAATAAACCTGATAAATCTTTTGCTTCTTTTAGAGTGAAATTCCCTGTAATAGATGAACTAACGTTCATGACACCATTTACAACTGGTGCAGAGAAAACTGCATCATCCATTGTAATAGCAATTTGCTTATCCAAGTTGTCAGTAGTCATTGCTTCCCACTTGGTAGCACCAATTTCATTCATTCTCATGTTAACACCATATTGACCAACAACATGATCATCTATTGATGCTCTTTGAATATCTGTACCATCAACTTTTGGTCCATTTAATGGAACTTTAATAGCGTGTAGACTTACAACACCTGTTGGTTGTCCTTCACTTTCAATTTCTTTAGCATCCCACATGAACACCAAGTCAGGCGGCAAGTTAACGCGCATTACTGGGTGATTTAATCTAAATGTTAGTTTAGCAGTATCTTTTGTGTTTGCATATCCAATAATAGATCCTTCTTGATAATCAACAATTTCTCCATTTTCATTAAATCTGAACGCTAAGTTCATTATTGATGAAATAGGGTATTTCTGTTCTCTTTCAACAGCAGAAAGTAAAGAATCGGCAACCTCAGGTTCTCCGTTTTCATCTAATAAATCAGTCTCTCCTAATAAAGCATCAGTAGCAGCATCTTCACCTAATAAAGCATCAACACCGGTTGTATCTGGGTCAAGATCATTGTTTAATGTATCGGGAAGAAGTTCTAATAAGTTTGACGTAGTGTCTACAACAGTCTCAACAGTTTCCAAAACGTCTCCAAATAGTGCCTGACTTAAAGCAGGTTCTGATTGTAAAACGTTTCCAGCAATACCATTTAATCTATTCTCGTATACCTCATAGAATTCTAAGTTGGCAGTAGCTTGTAATCTGTTTCGAACAGATTCTTTATCGCTAATACCAGGTAGTTCAACAAAAATTCGGTTTGTAGAAGGTTGCTTTTGAATCGTTGGTTGTGCCACACCAAATTGGTTGACACGTTTTTCGATAATGATTTCAACACCATCTAACGCTTTAGAGGCTTTGTCTTTTAACCATGCTAAGACTTCAGAATTTGAAGCACTTGTGGAAATTTCTTCCTGATTACGCATGTGGAAGTACTTCGCTAATAAAACGGTCTCGTTTTGTTTCTCGAATTCTTCTACAAAAAGATCCATGAAGTTTCCTTCACCTAAATTTGTGCGTTTTCGTGCCTCATTATAAGGCAATCTAAATTCTTGACTTCTAGGTTCACCAGCTAAGTCATCAACTAATTCTGGAATTGATATTTCTAAGGTAGCACTCATTCCACCTTTCAAATCCAGACCTAAGTTGATCTCACTTTCTTTACATTCAGCATATGTATATCCTGCAAAGTGCACTTCTTCATGCATTTTACTTTTGATATACTCACCTGTGTATTGAATAGTAAGGATGTCAACATCACTCGAATCTGAAAGGAATAACTTGTTGGCTCCCTCACTAATAAATTCAACTTGTGCTCCTCTTAGGGAATCTATTTTTTCTTTTGCGTATTTTTCAGCGTCATTCTCAACACCATTAGTGGCGTATGTGAAGGAAAGCTGATAAAGACAGGCCAATGCTAAAGCGATAGTTATTGACCAAAAAAATCCTTTATTTCTCATTTAAAATGATAATTTATCTAATGTACAATTTTAAGCCTGCAAATATAGAATTTCAAATGTAAATAAGCAACAGTATTCAAAGTAATTAATGGATTATTGAAAAAACTTCACAAAAGGTAGGTTTGCATTTGTCTAAGGCGTGGAAAATTAACGCTAAAAAAAAGCAGTCATTCTCAATGAAAACAACTGTTTTAAATTTTTCTGAGTGTATAAATTCTTATGTGAATTTATTAATTCAACCTAATCTAGCTTTATAATTTATCTATTTGTACAATTTTTACTGGAATAGGGAATGGACCTGCATTTATTAATGCGGCTAATTCTCTCACTTCTGCTAAAGTAAAGTCTCCAGTTATGGAAGAATTTATATCCATAACTTGATTTACGTATGGTGCAGATAGTACAGATTGATCCATAATTATTGCAATTTGTCTATTCAAATTTTCGGATGTCATTTCTTTCCACTTCATTGCTCCAATCTCATTCATTTGCAAATCCAGCCCAAACTGTCCTTCAAAACGCTTATTTATAGACGCCCTTTCAATATCACGATCATCAACTTTTGGTCCGTTTAAAGGGACTTTAATCGCGTGGAGCGCAAAAGTTCCGGTTGGCTGATCACCATTTTCAATTTCTTGAGCGTCCCACATGAAGACTAGACCCCTTGGCAATGTGCTTCGGATTGAGTCGTGATTCAACATCAAGTTGAGTTCAGCAGTGTCTTTAATGTGCGCATATGCAATAACAGAACCTTCCTGATAATCAATTATTTCGCCAGACTCGTTGAATTTGAATGCTAAATTTAGAAGGGATGAGATTGGATGTTTTTTTTCATTATCTTCATCTGAAAGTATAGAATCTTGACCTATCTTTTTTGAATCATTTGATGCGATTTTTTTTCCATAAAGCGCTTCGCTTAACGCTGCTTCTCTCTGTAAAATAATACCTGCAATTCCGTTTGTTTTATTGTCGTAAACCTCATAGAATCCAAAGTTAGCGGTAGCTTGCAAGTTTTTTCTGACAGATTCACTATCGCTAATGCCTGGTAGATCAATAATAATTCGATTTGTCTCAGGCTCTACCCTAAAAATTGGCTTTCCTAAACCAAATTCGTGGGCACGTGCTTCAAGGATGATTCTTGTGTGATCAAGTGTATGAAGGGCTTCATCTTTTAGCCAAATTAAAATTTCTTCATTTGAACTATTTTCAGATAATTCATGCATGTTTAGCATGTAGAAGTGTCTTGAAAGTAACACGCCTTCGTTTAGTTTTTCAAATTCAGTTACAAATAGATCAATGAAATTTCCATCACCTAAATTAGCGCGCTCGAAGGCTATATTTAATGGGGCTTTGAATTCTTGATTTCTAGGGTTTCCAGCTAAATCAGCAACTAACTCAAGAATTGAAACTTCTAATATTACTCTTATTCCATTATTACGACCACGCTCGAAGTTGCTCTCAGTATCTTCAGATTCAACAGAATTAAAACCTAAATGACCCGCATTGGTTTTAGCAGGATATATGAAGGACAGCTGACAAAGACAAGTCAGCATTAATGCAATATTAATTGACGAAAAGAATCTTTTTTTTTTCATTTAAAATACGAATTTAGCTATTCTTCAACTCTATATTTTCAAATGTAGATATAAAAGAGTTGATAAAGTATGATTTGTAAATTTCACAAATGCATTGTTGTGGGATGGAGTGCTAAGGGGAGTAGATTTAAGGACAGTTTCTTGTAAAAAAAAAACAGCTATCTTACAAAGTAAAACAGCTGTTGCTGAATGATTAATTCACTTTAATTTATCTATTTGTACAATTTTTACTGGAGCTGGGTATGAACCCGCATTAATTAAATCAGCTAAATCTTTCGCTTCTGTCAAGGTAAAGTTTCCTGTAATTGAAGAATTCTTATCCATAACTCCATTCACAACGGGAGCAGACAATACGGACTTATTCGTGATCATTGCAATTTGCCTATTCAAGTTCTCTGAGGTCATATTTTCCCATTTTCTTGCGCCATTATCGTTCATTTCTATGTTCACCCCAAACTCACCAACTATTTGGTCATTTACAAATGCTTTTTTAATGTCATTGTCGTCAACTTTTGGTCCATTAAGCGGTACTTTAATTGCGTGCAAAGCTACTGTTCCTGTTTGCTCACCATATTCCATGATTTCTTTATAATCCCACATAAATTCTAAGTCTTGTGGTAAGTTGATTCGCATTACAGGATGGTTCAATCTTAAGTTTAATTCGGCAGTATCTTTAATCTTGGCATAACCAACAATAGATCCTTCCTGATAATCCACAATTTGACCCGTTTCGTCGAATCGGAACGCTAAGTTCAATAGAGATGAAATAGGATAATCTTTTGCTATATCATCTTCAGATAATAAGACATCAGCAGTTTCACTTCCGGTATCATTTGATTTAAGTTCTTCTCCAAAAAGTGCTTTACTCAAGGCTGGTTCTCCTTGTAGTATAACTCCAGAAATCCCCATCATTCCGTTGTCATAAATTTCATAAAATCCTAGATTAGCACTAGCTTTTATGTGATGCCTTACAATTTGATTATCGTTAATTCCCGGTAGTTCAATAATAATTTGATTCAATTGGTAATGGTAGGCAATATTAGGTTTTGAGAGACCAAATTTGTGGGCACGTTTTTCAATAATCCTTCCAGTCTCATTAAGCGCATCAGAGGCTTTGCTTTTCAACCAAGTTAACACCTGTGCATTCGAACTTTTGCGCGAAATCCCTTGTCGATCATAAAAGAAGAAGTGTTTTGTAAGTGCAACACCTTCGTTAAGTTTTTCAAATTCAGCTACAAATAGATCAATGAAATTTCCTTCACCGATATTTGAGCGTTCAACTGCTGTATTAAAAGGAACTTTAAATTCTTGACTTCTAGGGTCGTTAACTAAATCGGCAACTAAGTTTGGTGTTGAAACTTCTAACGTAACACTTATTCCATCTTTTTGGGCGAGCAAGTCGTCAGCATTCGTAAAGGAAAATTGACAAAGACAAACCAATGCGAAAAAGGAATGAATTGACATTAAAAAGATTTTATTTTTCATATGAAATGCGAATTAAATCACTTTACAATTGTGAGTAATCAAATATATTAAGTTCAAATGTAAATAACCAATAGTGTTGAGAGTAATTATTGGGCGCTATTCCAAAGCCATTTACAAATGCCTAGCAGCTTTATAATTTGAGTCCAAAAAAACAGCCGCCTTACAAAGTAAAACGGCTGCTCAATTTTATTAAATTATATTGTTAAGCCTTATAAAATGGTGGTTTCGTAACCACGGCTTTTAGTTGCTTATTTCTTACTTCTACAAAAATTTCGGTTCCTAAAGTTGCATTTGCGACAGTTACATAACCTAAACCAATAGCTTTATTTGTTGTAGGAGACATAGTTCCAGAAGTTACACGACCAATATTATTTCCATCAGCATCATTAATCACATAATCGTGACGTGGAATACCGCGATCAATTAATTCAAAACCAACCAGTTTCTTAGTTATTCCAGCTTCTTTTTGTGCTTTTAAGTTTTCAGAATTTGTAAATTCTTTCGTGAATTTAGTAATCCATCCTAATCCAGCTTCTAATGGAGAGGTAGTATCATCAATATCATTCCCGTATAAGCAGAAGCCCATTTCTAAACGAAGTGTGTCTCTAGCTGCAAGGCCAATAGGCTTGATGTCTTGTGCAGCTCCAGCTTCAAATATTTTATCCCAAACTGCTCCTGCATCTTCATTTTTAATATATAATTCAAATCCACCCGAACCAGTATAACCAGTTGCAGAAACAATAACGTCTGGTATGCCAGCAAAAGTGCCTTCGTCAAACGTGTAATACTTCATTCCTTTTAAATCAATATCTGTTAATGATTGCAAGGCGTCAGCTGCTTTAGGTCCTTGAACCGCTAATAAAGAATAACCTTCTGATAAATTTTGCATTTCAACACCTAAGTCATTGTGGTCTGAAATCCAATTCCAATCTTTTTCAATATTAGATGCATTTACAACTATGAAAAATTCTGTGGCAGATTTTCTATAAATGATTAAATCATCCACAATTCCACCATCATTATTAGGTAAACAAGTATACTGTGCTTGATTATCTACAATTTTAGAGGCATCATTAGAAGTTACTTTTTGAATGAGTTCTAAGGCATTTACACCTTTTAAAAGAAACTCTCCCATATGCGAAACGTCAAAAACACCAACTCCTGTTCTTACAGTTTCGTGTTCAGCTTTTACGCCTTCGTATTGAACGGGCATGTTATAGCCAGCAAAAGGAACCATTTTAGCACCAAGTGCAATATGTCTATCTGATAATGCGGTATCTTTCATGTAATAATTTTTAGATTCTTTTAATTTCTATTTGGTCAACTATTTTTGGAAAACAAATATAAAGATAATAGACAAAAGATAATAGACAAAAGATCAAAGTAGGAAGACAAAAAAAGCGACTACTGGTTGGTAGTCGCTTTTAAAGTGTTTTATAGGATTCTGTTTATTGTTTCAATACTTTTTTAACGGCCATTAAATTCTGATTTTCATCATAGAATTCAACAAAATACGTGCCTCTTGCTTGAAAGTTATTTAAGTCAAAGGTGAACTTATTTGAATTGAAGTTCAACGAGGCAATGTTTTTTCCAAGTACATCTTTAATCAAAATCGTTCCTTTTTCAACATGGCCAGTAGTTATTGTGATTAAGCCTTGAGATGGGTTAGGGTAGATGCTGATATTATACCCTTCACTGGTTGGCAATCCTAAACAATCAACTACATTAATTGTTGCTGTATTGTAATGACTACAAGTTCCATCCACTGAATAAGTAATCACCCAAGTACCTTCACCAAGAAATGACGGATCAAAATCACCTGAAACGGGATCAATACAAGCGCCACAATCAGCTGACCAAGTTCCACCGCCTTCTGACGCTGTTATTAGCATGTGTCCGCTCTGAACACAAAGATCATCTATTGGGTTTATAATTATATCAGAAACAATAACATTGATGGCAATTGTATTATAATGGCTGCAAGTTCCTGCTACATCATAAGAAATAATCCATGTTCCTTCACCTGCAAGACTCGGATCAAATTCGCCAGTTACTTCGTCAATACAATCTGCACAATCTGCCGACCAAATTCCACCTTCTTCTGTGGCGGTTAAAACAATTGGATCATCACCTTCACAAATGTCATCTTCAGGATTGATGAAAATATCTGAATCAACTACATTAAAGGTCATGGTATTATAATGACTGCATGTTCCAGGAACGCTATAACTAATTGTCCATGTTCCTAAGCCTGCTACGTCTGGGTCAAATTCACCTGTTGCTTCATCTATACAACCCACACAATCTGCAGACCAAGTTCCGCCTGCATCAGTCGCCGTTAATAAAAAGGGCTCGTCCTGTACACATATCAAATCTACTGGATTGATATTTATATCTGAATCTACGACATCAATTAATATTGTATTAAAATGACTGCAAGTTCCTTCTACAAAATAAATGATTTCCCACGTACCTAAACCTGCAATATCAGGATCAAATTCACCCGTGGCTTCATCTATACATGGTCCGCAATCAGATGTCCACATTCCGCCGCCTTCACTTGCAACCAAAATAATAGGTTCATCCTGAAGGCAGATATAATCGATAGGATCGATTGTAATGTCCGATTCGGTTTCAACTACCGCTGTAACTGCTACACGTTCGCTTGCACAATTATAAGGATGTACCTCCCAATTATAAAAGAAATAATAAAAGTCAGGTCCTGTGCTGGTTCCAGTTATTTCAACCGATTCCGCTATTGTATAAGGGAAGGTTGGTGCGCCTGTATTATTTCTAAACAAGTCGGGCTCATCTCCAATCGCAGTTCCTAATTGCATATTCGTACCAATTGGTATGTTTAGGTCTAATATTACGGTACTCTCTCCTTCAGGAATGAAAACGGTAACAGTTTCAAGCACAGTGCCTGCATTGTTTCTTAGTTCGATTACTCGATCTCCGTCACTTCCTGCAACCACATCAACTGATTCTAAAAAGGCAGGATAAGGATTGTCAAAAATTAGATGTTGATCTCCGTCATAATAATCACCTGTTCCAAAAGTAGTGTCAACTGCTCCTACAAATTCTGGACTATCATATAAGTCATCCTCCACATAGTAGGTTGTTGTTGTTAATAATGCCGGAGTAACAAAGGTATCTCCTTCAAAAAGTAACGTTCCGCCCGAAGGAGCATCATACCATTTTAAAGTACCAAAACCTGTTGCAGATAAAGTGGCGGTATAATCGACACAGTTTGTATCGCCCATTACTATTGGATTGTCTGGATAGGATACGATAACATAATCAGTTTTAACCTCTGAATTATCGCCTACTAAATTTGTTGCCATTAATGTTACCGTGTAAACTCCCGGAGCAGTATAAGTGTGAACAGGGTGTTGATCGGATGATGTTTCACCGTCTCCAAAATCCCATGCCCAAGCAATTGGAATATTTGTGGAAAGGTCTGTGAAATATGAAGCACCACCACAATTGATTTCTGAATTAATAATGAAATCAGTTTCTGGCACATCATCTGGTGGATTACAGGCCCATGTTACTTCAAAGCCATCTAATTCTAATCCGCCGTCTGAATGAAAGAATAATGTAATTGCATCACCTGTGGAGGTGATGTCACTTGGTGGAAATGTATTACAATATCGTCCTATAAAAGGCGCTAATAAATCTTCACCATCATAAACTTCTATATAATCATAGCCGCATGATGCACCTGGTCCTGGTTCAACGTCAAAGAAGGGGAATGATAAATCAACAGATACTGCTCCAAGCGGAGCAATAGTAACTTGTGCATTTTCACCTGCTCCATAATCGGAAAATTCGCCGCCGCTATCAAAAATAGTTCCTTCACATGCCGCCTGGGTGCTCATTGTTCCAGAAGGAGGTAAGGTAACAACACATTCAGCATCTGGATCGATTTCTATAAAATCTACATAAGTAATTTCATCATCTCCACATGCTCCTCCATCAACTGTTAAGGTGACGGTGAATGTACCTGCTTCTAAATAAACATGTGTTGGATTTTCCTCTGTACTGGTTCCACCGTCTCCAAAATCCCAATCATAGGTCATGGCATTAAAGCTTTCATTCGTGAAGTTAACTTCATAAGGTACAAAGCACCCAAAAGTATCGAGACTTGAAAAGTCAGCAATTGTAGTTGGATCATAAACATCTCCAACACCTACAGCGTACCATGCGTTTGCAGTTTCTTCCATTTCAATTGTACAGGCTCCAAAAAGATCTTCAGCCGAACGAATAGCATAGAATCTGGCATCATCATATTGCGAACTAGAGGTTAGGTATACGGTCAGATTTCTGAAGGCAATTGCGCTTGCATCATCAATTCCCAAAGCGGTAACATCATAATCGTCACCATTGTCATTGGTACCAGTTCCTCCTTCGGTTAGTAAATAAAACCAGAAATTTTGTACACCACTATTGGTGTGTACACCACCGCTATCTCCGCCACCCAAATCAGCCCAAAAATCACCGAAATAAGTATCGGGATCTCCTTTTGCATTTGGATTAGCCATATTTCTAAAATGTGTACCAATATCTTCACCCAACAACCAGTTATAATCGTCTGGACGAGCATAACGTTCGATAGCCGCACCAAAAATATCACTAAATGATTCGTTTAAAGCGCCAGACTCGGCAGCATAAATTAGCCCTGCTGTGAATGTTGTTAAACCATGCGCAACTTCGTGCCCAGCAATATCTAGTGAGGTAAGTGGTGTCACAGAACCGCCATTGCCATCTCCGTAAGTCATACGTGTTCCATCCCAAAAGGCATTAAAAAAATTGGTACCATAATGTACGTAACTGTTCAACTGAAAGCCGGTATTGTCAATACTGTTTCTACCGTGTACTTCAAACAAATAATCATACGTCATTTCTGCACCCCAATGGGCATCTGTAGCATATTCGTCTAATTGTGGGTTTGCATTATCCCAATCATTATCATCATCAATGAAATCTACTGCACCGCCATGACTGGTAGCATTATTTAAATCAAAGGTGCGAACACCATCTCCACGGCTACCGTCATGTAGACGATATTCTCCTTCAAAACTGTCTGCAATGATTTCACGATCACCACTATAGGCGGTATGCGCCGTTCCAGGTTCATCTGCATGGTGAATAATTTCGTTGTTGCGAATAACTTCTCCTGAATTAGCATCTACATATATGTCCGCACGAGAAATGGGGGTATGCGCGTAAATATTAAATTTATATGCTAAACGATAATCTTGTGCTTTGAAAGTGTAGTGGGCAGATGTGAATACGAGTTCACCTTTTGGATAGTAAGTGGCTGTTTGATCACCAGATTCCCATTTTAAATGTTCTTCTTCGCCTTCCAACTCCCATTTATAAGTAGAAGCGTTTACGAATTGCAAGGCTTTGTCTAATGCAGCGGATTCTGATAATCCTGCTGTAGTTGCCGGTGAAATTTCTTTATAAATCAATCCATTCATAGAATAGATTTTGTCTGCTTTGGTATGTGCAATCCAAACGGCATCCTCTATAGGTTGACCATTTAACGTTTGTTGATAACGGTAATGAACGTGACCTAGTTTGTCTGTTTCTTTTCGAAGAAGTGAGAATCCCATATTTGGAGCAAAATCGAAATTTTTCTCCATCCAAGGTTTGAATTCATCAATTTCAATTTGTTGTGCTGTCCTAAACTGGATATAAGAGGGGAGTGTGCTAAATTTAGAAGCTCTAACAAGTTCGGCGTTCGTAAATTCATCAGCGGCTTGAGGTCCCGTGCTTACCTTTTGAGCAAAAAGCCCAAAAGGTAAGCATGCGAGAACAACAATGAGTTTTAAGGGAGACTGTTTCATAGTTCGTTTTTTGATTGGTATCTGCAATTTAACCAAAAAAAACGAATCTACTTATGCCTCAATCAATTAGTGTTTAACAACTTTTTTAACAGTCATTAAGTTATCATTCTGATCAAAGAACTCTACAAAGTATGTTCCTCGAGCTTGGAAGTCATTTAAGTCAACCGTAATTTTATTGGAGTTAAAGTTGAAATTAGCAATTGTTTTGCCCAATACATCTTTAATTACAATTGTACCTTGATCTACATTACCTGTAGTTATAGTTACTAAACCTTTCGTTGGATTAGGGTAGATACTGATTTCGTATTTATCCTCATCATTTAAGCCTAAACAGTCAATAACGTCAACAGTTATTGTGTTAACATAACTACATGTGCCATCAATATCATACGTGATTTCAAAACTTCCTCCGCCTGATAGAGCTGGGTCAAATACACCAGTAGTCTCATCAATACACGATCCACAATCTGCAGACCACGTTCCGCCGCCTGCACTTGCAGTCATTGTAATAGGAGCTCCTTGAATACAAATATCATCAACCAAGTCAATTTCAACATCCGATTCATCTAAAACTTCGGCTACTGCTTCTACACGATCACTAGCACATGTATATGCGTGAATTTCCCAATTGTAAAAATGATAATAGTATTCAGGACCAGCACTACTGCTTAAAATAGTCACGGATTCTGCTAATTCAAAAGGGTAAGCTGGCGTTCCAGTATTATTTCTAAATAAAGCTGGACTACTTCCAACCTGAGAACCTAATTGTAAACTTGTTCCAACCGGTAAAGGAATATCAAGTATTACTGTGCTTTCACCATCAGGAATATTAACTATTCTTGTTTCAAGTACGTCTCCAGTGTTACTTCTCAATTCAATTGTTCTGTTACCACTTCCATCAGCATCAACGTCCACCGACCATAAGGTAGTTGGTGAAGGATTGTCAAATACGAGGTGTTGATCACCGCTAAAATAACCTCCACCACCGAATGAACCATCAGCTGGACCTACGAATTGCGGATCATCAAATAAATCACTTTCTACATAGTACGTCGTTGTCAAGTCAAGCGGCGGAGTAGTAAAAGAAGCGCCTTCAAAGATTGGTGCTCCACCAACTGGTACATCAAACCATTTTAAATCGCCATCACCACTCGCAGTTAATGTTGCAACTTCTGTTGGGCAATTACTGTCTCCAACAGCCGTAGGTGAAACTGGATAAGAAACAGTTACGAAACCTGCTTTTATTTCAGTGTCTCCACCAATTAAGTTATTTGCCGTTAAGGTTACCGTGTATGTTCCTTCAGAAGCATAAACATGAGAAGGGTGTTGCTCATCAGATGTTCCTCCATCACCGAAATCCCAAGCCCATTCAGTAGGTGCATTGGTTGATAAATCAGTAAAGAAAACTTCACCTGTACAAGATGATTCTGAATTGACAGTAAAATCTGTTACTGGAGCATCCTCTGGCAAGTTACATGACCATTCAATTTCGAAACCTTCTCCTTGAGCGCCGCCATCAGAATGGAAAACGATTGTTACAGAAGACCCCGTAGAAGTAATGTCTGTAGGTAAGTTATTATTGCAATAACGATCAATTAACGGCGAAAATTCATCTGGTCCGTCGAATACATCAAGGTAATCATAATCACACGTTACACCTGGTCCTTCTTCTACATCAAATACAGGGAAAGACAAATCGATAGATAATGCTCCTAGCGGAGAGATTGTTAACATTGCGTCTTCACCATCTCCATAATCTGCATCAGGCCCACCACTGTCATAAGCTGTGCCATCACATCCGTTTTGAGTAGATGCTGTACCTGTCTCTGGTAAAATTACGATACAATCTGCATCTGGATTTACGGTGATATAATCTGTGAAAATAACTTCATCAGTTCCACAATCTCCACCGTCGGCAAATAGAGTTACTGTATAAACACCAGCTTCTGTATAAACGTGTACTGGATTCTCTTCTGTACTTGTTTCTCCATCACCAAAATCCCATTCATAAGTAATTGCGTTTGTACTTTCGTTTGAAAAGTTAACCGTAAAAGGAATAGCACAACCTAAGGAATCTGCTGTAAAGAAATCAGCCTCAGTTATTGGATTGTAAATATCTCCAACACCTACTGCATACCAAGCGTTAGCTGTTTGCTCAACCTCGAATGTACATACGCCATATAAATCAACTGCTGATTCGATCGCAAAAAATCGGGCATCTGCAAAATTAGAACTCGGTGTTAAGTAAACAGTTAAGTTTCTAAATGCAATGGAGCTAGATGCTTCAAAGTCTACTGCAGAAACATCATAATCGTCACCGTTATCATTTGTTCCAACACCACCTTCAGTTAGTAAATAGTACCAGAAGTTTTGTACACCACTATTTGTGTGAACTCCACCGCTATCTCCACCATCTAAATCTGCCCAGAAATCACCAAAATACGTATCTGGATCACCTTCAGCGTTTGGATTTTCTATTGAGCGAAGTGGACCAAAAATTCCAATATCTTCTCCCAATGTCCAGTTCCAATCGTCAGGACGACCAAAATTTTCGATCGCAGTTCCAAAAATATCACTAAACGACTCGTTTAATGCTCCAGATTCCATTGAGTAAATTAAACCTGCAGTATTAGATGTTAATCCGTGAGTTACTTCGTGTCCCGCTACATCAATTGATGTAAGCGGCGAAAAGGAAACGTTTCCGTCACCATAAGTCATTCTACTACCATCCCAAAACGCATTGTCATAAGCAGCATCATAATGCACATAACTGTTTAATTGAAAACCAGCATTATCAATACTATTTCGGCCATGAATATCAAAATAATAATCATAAGTCATTTCAGATCCCCAATGTGCATCTGTAGCAACCTCATCTTCTTCTGGGTTGACATTGTCCCAATCGTTGTCATCATCAATGAAATCAACTGCGTCACCATAAGAGGTTCCTTGGTTCATGTCAAATGTGCGGACACCATCTCCACGGCTTCCATCTCTTAAACGATATTCACCACCAAAACTATCAGCAATAATTAATCTTTCATCACTATAAGCAGTGTGAGCAGTACCTTCTTCATCTGCATGACAAAGAATTGAATTTTCTCTTAGAATTTCTCCTGTAATTGCGTCCACATAAATATCTGCACGAGAAACTGGAGCGTGTCCATAAACATTGAATTTATAAGCCAAACGATAATCTTCCGCTTTGAAAGTCATATCTTTTGATACAAAAACAACTTCCCCTTTTGGAAAATAAGTAGCGTTAGGATTTCCTGATTCCCATTTTAAATGAGTTTCTTCTCCAGCTAATTCCCATTTATATACTTCAGCACCTACATGCTCTAGTGCTTTAACTAAAGCAGATGCCTCAGTTAAACTAGGAGATGAAGCGGTTCCGAACTTGTCATAAATCAATCCGTTTAAAGAATAGATTTTGTCTTGGTTTGTATGTGCGATCCAAATAGCGTCTTCAACAGGTTGCCCATAATAGGTTTGTTGATATCGGTAATGGACATGGCCCAAATTGTCAACATCTTTTCTAACTTCGATAAAGCCTATGTTAGGATCGAGTTTAAAATTTGATTTCATCCAGGCATTCAACATATCAATGTCAATTTGCTCAGATTTTCTGAATTTAATAAATGACGGAAGTGTGCTATAATTACTTTCGCGAACGACTTCTGCATTCCTATATTGAGAGCTTGCATCTGCTCCTGTATGAATGCGCTGTGCATTCACGCCAAAAGGAACATACATTAAAGCAAAAAGGAATAAAAACTTTTTGTAAGATATTTTCATGTTTATTAGTTTTTTTACGTTGCACAAGATACTTAAAATCCACGTGGTTATGGGAGATAATTTTCTTGAATATGGCGTGTTTATTATATATTTTTATAGAAAGGGTTCCAATAATTCAATTAAAAGAGGTTGAGATTTGATTCAATCGAGTTTAGTGTTCAGAACTTGTTTCAGTTCTTTAGGTTTGTTTTACTAATGTGAACCTTAGAGTTTATTGACTAAATCACTTATTTTAATCAATTTATAAAGAGTACCGTAAGATCTAATCGTTTTATGCTTTTTCTGGTACTGGGCTTTTTATTGCATACTGAGAATGCAATAATTCTATTGAAAATTTATCCTAAACATTCAATTGTATATCTGATTATATAAAAAAAGGGAAAGACTTTAAGCCTTTCCCTTTTATCTCAATATTTTAAAGCATTAATTTACGACTACTCTTTCTATTTTAATGCTCATACCTTTTTCATTTTTAATGTTTACCATATAAATTCCTGCGGCGTTGTACTTGGGCAAGTCGATCTCTGTTAAACTTCCTGTAATTGGTAAAGTCATTATTCTACGGCCTAATATATCCGAAATTTCAATGGTTCCCTCAGTTAAGGTTTTTGTATCAATCGTGAAGGCATCATGTGCGGGATTAGGGTAGATGCTAATGGCTTTGGCTTGCTCTTCTGGAATTCCAGTATCATCAACAATGGTGCAAGACCATTCCATTTTAAACCCTGTCCCTTGCGCTAAGCCATCAGAATGAAATACGAGTGTAATTTCACCACCAGTTGAGGTGATTGTGGTTGGTATATTGGAATTACAATACTTGTCAATGAGTGGTGCACCGTCATCAGGACCATCATATATGCTAAGCCAATCCCATGCACATGTAGGGTTGTCTTCTACATCAAATTCTAAGAAGTTTAATTCAATTGAGCCAGCGCCATCAGGAGCGATTGTTATTTCAGCATTTTCACTTGCGCCGTAGTTTTCGCTTGCGCCGCCACTATCATATAAAAGGCCTTGGCAAGCTGTTATTTGATCGCCAGTTCCAGTTCCCGGGAAAATAACAGGACAATCTAATTCTGTGTCGACAATAATAAAGCTAACAGCTGAAGTGTCATCATCTCCACAATCATCTCCGTCAACAGCAAGTGTAACTGTAAAGTCTCCGGCGGTCGTGTATGTGTGAGAGGGGGTGGGGTCAGTACTAGCACCGCCATCTCCGAAATCCCATAGAAAGTCTATCCCATTGATGCTTTCATTTTCAAAATTAACTGTAAACGGTAATTCACAGCCTTCGGTTTCATCAGCTGTAAAACTTGCAAAAACAAATGGTTCATATTCTGGACCAACGCCTACTGCATACCATGCATTTGTAGTTTGCTCTACTTCAAATGAGCAGGCCCCGTATAAATCAATAGCAGATTGAATAGCGTAAAAACGCGCGTCTTCGAATTGTGAACTAGGTGTTAAATATACGGTTAAGTTTCTAAAGGCAATTGCACTTGCAGCGTCAACTCCAGCAGAAGTAACAGTATAATCGTCATCATTGTCATTTGTACCTGTTCCACCTTCAGTTAATAAATAAAACCAATAGTTTTGAACACCACTATTGGTGTGAACTCCACCGCTATCCCATCCATCAAGGTCAGCCCAATAATCGCCGAAATAAGTATCAGGGTGTTCTTTGTCATTTGGATCAGCTATGTTTCTAAACGCTTCTCCAATTTCAATACCAAGTAACCAATCCCAATCATCTGGTCTTGCAAAACGCTCAATTGCCGATCCAAAAATGTCGCTAAATGATTCGTTTAATGCGCCTGATTCCATTGAGTAAATAAGGTCAGCCGTGTTGCTCGTCAGGCCGTGTGTTACTTCATGGCCTGCAATGTCAAGTGTTGTTAAAGGTGTAATTCCTCCGCCATCTCCATCTCCATAAGTCATTCGACTTCCATCCCAAAAAGCATTGTAAAAATCAACGCCATAATGCACATAACTGTTTAATTGGAAACCAGCATTGTCTAAGCTATTTCGACCGTGAATATCAAAGAAATAATCATAAGTCGCTTCTGCTCCCCAATGCGCATCTGTAGCGTATTCATCTAATTGGGGATTAATATTGTTCCAATCGTTGTCGTCGTCAATGAAGTCTGTAGATGAGCCAAAGTCAGTGCTTTGATTTAAATCAAACGTACGTACTCCGTCACCTCGGCTACCATCTCGTAGACGATATTCGCCGTCAAAACTATCAGCAATAATATCTTGTTCACCGCTATATGCAGCATGTGCCGTTCCAGGTTCATCTGCATGATGAATTTGCATGTTTTCACGAATTACTTCGCCTGAGTTAGCGTCTACATAAACTTCGGCACGATAGAGTGGGGCATGTGCATAAATATTAAATTTATAGGCAAGACGGTAAGAGGCTGCGCTAAAATCAGTTTCGGTTGGAATAAATACTAGCTCACCTTTTGGAAAATAAGTTGCTTCTGCGTCTTCTGATTCCCACTTCAAATGTTGCTCCTCGCCAGCTATTTCCCATTTATAAGTTGTCGCACCTATGTGCGAAAGTGCATGTGTTAATGCTGTGTTTTCATCTAGGCTATTTGATGTAGGAGTAGTTAACTTTGAGTAAATCATTCCGTTTAAGGAATATACTTTTCCACCTGCTGTGTGCGCAATCCATATAGCATCTTCTATTGGTTTGCCAAAATAGGTTTGTTGATATCGATAATGTGTATGTCCAATATTGTCAATTTCAGATCGGATTAGTTTAAAGCCCATATTGGAATCAAATCGTATATTCGATATCATCCATGTTTTTAATTTCGCAATTGAGATGTTGCTATCATCTTTGAATTTAATGAATGAAGGAATGTCCGTCATTTGATTATCTCGAACAAATTCTATGTCGGTCAAATTAGAAGCACTTTCTCTTTCTGGATGTATTTGTTGTGCAGTGACAAAAAGTGGAGATGAAATGAAAATTATCGCGTAAAGTAGTTTCATGGTTTAGTGAATTAATTGATGTACAATTTACAAATAAATCGTTGTTGTTTTGAGGTTGGTTTCAAAAAAGGTATAACTAAATACTTTTAAATCAAAGCTTTATTAATTATCTGGTGTTGGATATTACCAATTTGACGCTATGTCAACTGTAAATGTTTAGCGTGAATTGTTGTGCTGTTATTATGGATACAAAAATGCGGTTGTTATCCCCCAAACTAGACTGAAAAGCAATAGAGGTATTAGTCCAATTATTTTATAACCGTTACGTGTCCATGTGCTTTATGGCGCTTATCTGTCATAGTTTCCTTGAAATCAAGGGCCCAAATGTAAACCCCAGATTCAACTAGACCAAGATCACCATATGTTCCGTCCCATCCGTAAAATGCGTCAAACGTTTCAAACACTTTTTCTCCCCATCTATTGAAAATAATTAGGTGGAAATCATAAGGGTCATATCCAGATCTGAATACTGGTGAAAATGTTTCGTTAAACGTATCGCCATCCGGTGTGAATGTATTTGGAATATAATAGATAATAACGTCATTAACAGTTACAATTTTCTGTATAATGTCTGAACACAATCCGTTTTGACTAAAGGCCTCTAAAGTTATCGTGTAAGATCCGGGAACCTCAGGATAAGTGTGCGTAGGGTCTGAGGTATTAGAAAAAGGAGAGCTATCACCGAAATTCCAAGTAAATGCATACGCGTTTTCAGAGTTGTTTGTTAACTCTATTGTTGGATCAAATATGTCAATTACATCAGGAGTACAATCGAATGAAGCGATTGGGCTTGCTGTAACTGTTACATAGTCGGTAACACTAATAGTGTCTTTACAGCCGAAATCATTTGTTACAATTAATTCAAGGTCATACAATTGATCTGTATAGACTTCGCTAAAACAAATACGCGGATTTTCTTCGAAAGCAACATCACCACTTTCAAATATCCATTCCCAATTTGAAATGCCGGTTGTTGCGGATACAGAAAGACTTGAAAATTCAATACAGTCAGGACTACATATCGCTGTTAAGTCAGACGTGAAGTTGGCTGTAGGTTTTTCAAATACATTTACAGGAATTGTAATGACATCTTCACATCCAAAATCAGAAGTAATTGTTAAGGTTGCGTCATAAGTACCTGGAGTGGTATAGTTTTTAATCGGGTCTGCAACTGCTCCACTAGAACCGTCACCAAAATCCCATGACCAATCTGTAATGGCTCCACCAGAAATGGTAGACATATCATTAAACATAGTAGGGTCTCCGTTAACACATACGTCTAATGCTGAAAAGTTTGCCTCAGGATTAGGATATATAGTTATTGGAATAGTGATCACATCTTCACAACCACTAGCTGAAGTAGCAGTTAAGGTAACATCAAATGTACCGTCTCCTGCATATGTGTAAGTTGGATCGGCTCCAGCGTCTACACCGCCATCTCCAAATTCCCAATCTAAGGTGGCGATAACGTCAGGTGCTAAAATGGTTGATAAATCAGTAAATGTTGCATCAGTACCAAGACAGACATTGTCGAAAGAGAAGTCTGCAACTGGAACGTCAAAACGATTGACAGTATAGGTTATTGTGCTTGTGCATCCTTCTGCAGAAACAACATCCAATGTCACATCATAAGGTCCAGGCGCGCCATAAGTGTGGGTTGGATCTTCAGAAATATCAGCAGGTGTTCCGTCACCAAAATCCCAACTAAAGTCAGTTAATATTGCTCCATCCGGAGAAGTTGAAAGGTTGGTAAACGCTGCATCAATATTAACACATCCATCATCAAAGGAAAAATCTGCAACTGGCGAAGGATTAATAGTTATTGGTGTTATGATTGAGTCCACACACCCATTGTCTGAGGTGGCAACCAATTTAACATCATAGGTTCCAAAAATCGCATAAGTATATGTTGGATCAGTGAGAGGGGAGGTGCCCGCATCACCAAAATCCCAAGCCCAAGTTACAATTGCACCAACCGGAATAGTAGTTGCGTCAGTAAATGTAGTAAGATCACCTTCGCAAAGGTTGACAGTTGTAAAATCAACTAATGGTGCATCAAATACTTCAATATCTAATAAGAATATATCTTCACATCCTAAATCATTCGTCACTGTTAGTTCAACAGGGTAAACACCCGTTCCAGCAAATGAATGTGTTGGATTAGCATCCGGAGAAGTACCACCGTCACCAAAATCCCAAGTCCAAGTATCTAAAACACCAGCGGCTGTAGTTGAAGCATCTGTGAAATCAACTTCTCCGTCAGGAAAGCAACCAGGAGTTGCTGTAAAATCTCCCTCAACTATTGAAACATATTCGGGGCCTACACCAACAGCATACCATGCATTTGTTGTTTCTTTTTCTTCTACAGAGCATTCTCCAAACAAATCTATTGCAGACTGAATAGCAAAAAAGCGAGCATCTGGATGATCTGATCCATCAGTTAAATAAACCGTTAAATTTCTGAAGGCAATTGCGCTAGCAGATTCGAATCCAAGTGCGCCAACTGTGTAGGCGTCTCCGTTATCATTTGTTCCTGCACCGCCACTAACTAATAGGTAATACCAAAAGTTTTGTACACCACTATTAGAATGCACACCGCCATTATCTGCTCCAACTAGTGAAGCCCAATTATCTCCAAAATAAGTATCTGGATGCCCAAATAAATTAGGGTTTTCCAAAGATCTAAAAGATGCGCCAATGTCCGCACTCAATAACCAATCCCAATCTCCCGGACGCGCAAAGTTTTCAATTGCAGTTCCAAAAATATCGCTAAAAGATTCATTCAATGCCCCTGATTCACCATAGTAAATTAGGTTAGCAGTTAGATTAGTTAAGCCATGCGTGATTTCGTGACCAGCAATATCTAGAGATACAAGTGGTGTGTATGGTGCGCCATTTCCGTCACCATACGTCATCCTTGTGCCATCCCAAAATGCATTCACATAATTAACTCCGTAATGCACGTAACTGTTTAATTGAAATCCAGCATCATCAATACTATTTCGTCCATGAATATCGTTGAAATAATCATAAGTTCTCTCTGTTCCCCAGTGTGCATCACCTGCATATTCATCTTGCTGTGGATTTACATTATTCCAATCATTATCGGCATCCGTAAAATCAACTGCTCCACCATAACCGTAGGCCTGATTTAAGTCAAAAGTGCGAATCCCTAACCCTCTAGAACCATCTCTTAAACGGAATTGACCACCGAAACTATCACCTATTATTGGTTGTGAACCACTATAAACTGTTTCTGCAGTTCCAGGTGTGTCAGCATGATGAAGAATGCCATCCTCGGCAATTACTTCACCCGTAATTGCATCAACATATACATTTGCGCGGTAGAGTGGGGCTTGCGCATAAATGTCAAATTTATAGGCCAAGCGAAAATTGTCTGTTCCAAAATTAAAATTACGTGCAACAAAAACTAATTCGCCTGTAGGAAAATAAGTTGCTTCTGGATCATCTGACTCCCATTTAAGATGGGCTTCTTCTGTTGGTAAATCCCATTTATACTCGTCTGCGCCAACAAAGGATTTTGCTTTTTCTAAAGCGTCAAATTCAGAAATGCTCGCATATGAAGAAGATGTCATGTTTTTGAAAATCATTCCGTTCATTGAACGAACAACGTTTTCTTTTGCATGAGAAAGCCAAATAGCGGATTCGATAGGAATACCTTTAAAGGTTTGTCTCATTCTAGTATGGGTGAAACCCAAATGATCTTTTTCTGAGCGAATAACTTCAAAGTCAATATCAGAGTTGAGTTCTAGGTTTTCGGTCATCCAAGCTTTTAAAATTCCAACTGGAATTCGATCTGATTCTTTCATCCGAATAAAGGAAGGTAAATCAGAGTGTTTGCTTTCACGTACAAGTTCTGCACCAGAGTATAATCGCTCTGCTGCTTGGTCTGTATGAATTTTTTGACCAAA
>JBLHOW010000072.1:0-31476 GCA_047623705.1 Crocinitomix sp. | reverse complement strand
CGCCTCATTCATTTAAATCGCGTACTCTAATTCAGAAGACAGTCTAATTTACCGATTTTTGACAGATTTCGAAGAGGGATATTAGTCCAGTCGAAATAGTTAAGAACGTCTGCGAATGCTTTGATAATGTTCTTAAACCTACATTTCTGACCCTAGTTCGCTCAAGATAAACCCCAAGCTTCCGAATGGGACGTAAACAGAATAATCTGACGTTTAAAGCTTATCTAACTGATACCTTTATTATTTTTTTTCGTAATAAAGCCTCACTAACCTCATCTGCTCTATCAATCGGAATTAAGGCATAAATGCGTTGCGTTCTTTCACGTTCTTGTGGGATATAATATCCTGGAGCGACTACTTTCACTTCACCGCCGCGTTTGGATTTCAAATCTGGTTCAATTAGATCATCTCCATTAAATCGTTCAACTACGTTATCTTCCCATGTAACCTCAGCTACGTCCTCAGCAGTGACGTTTTTATTGCAAATTTCTGTAACATCAACGAGAACAAGATCAATTTCAGCGCAGAGTACCAACCAAGCGTCATCATAATCCTTTTCATTACGCTTATCCGATTTCTTAAGATTTATTTTCTGTTCGTAATCATTCATCTGTACCGAATATCTATCCGGGTCTACCGTTACATATTCATAGTCATTATTCTGTACGTAAAAGTTGTAATTTGTACCATCCTCCTCGTGCGTTTCGGTGATTTCAATCTTAATAGAATCAGCCGAGCAATTATATAAGTACAATTTTCGTTTTTCGATCGCCACATCTATGACTTCATTATCCGTATAGGATTCGTTATCCGAATCTGTTTCAGTATAGCTGTAATTTGAAGAGGATGAGTCTGGAACAGCCTTATTTATAAGGTAAATACTACCAAGAATAAAACCTAAACTCCAAATCCAAATTGGAATCCAAAAGAAGTCATTATAAGATTTTTTATCCGTCGGCTCACCATTTTCATCAAGTGTATTCCCAAAGGACGCTAATGCAAAAAGTACGAGCGTAATTCCAGCCCACAGCATTGACCAACCTATAAGTGCCGCGTTTAAAAGTTTAGTATCTTCAAACCAATAACTAGTTATCCAAACACTTAAAAAAAATACAATTGGAACTGCAATTCCAAAACCTCTCCATACAAAAACCATAACTTATTTTTTTGAATTCTAAAAATAGGATTTTTGATTCTAAAAGTGACAAATAATTTTGTAAAAACAACAACTTTAATATTAAAGCGGTAATCCTCAATATATTTAATCCTCAAAAGCCTGCTTATCAGCTGTTCTGTTTCAATATTTGTTCTGTCTCTGCTACCTTTTTTTGTTTTACAGCTGCTCCAAATTTTTGTAACTGACACTAAAAAGAACGCGATATTCCCTGCGCGTATATCTCAATTAGTTCTTTTATAGCTTAAATTAAATCGAATTTTAAAATGGATGCTTGCACGATTCTGCCTTTTGTAAAACCGTGATTTTTGAAGCAAAACTAAAAAGCTTTTAATTTTCGTAAATTTGATGTGACAGAACTGATTTACAATGTTTAAGTTTTCAGTGAAAAAATCAAATTACGACTGCCTAATAAATGACATTATGATAATTAGAGTAATCTTGTTTGTTACGCTATTAACGAGTTTGTTTTTAGGATGTAATAAAGAAAAAAATACGCCCTATACGTCAACTACGCTAAGTGGGGTTGAGGTTTCAACATTTATGTATCAAATTCAACATTTGGATGATAATACAGAGATTGATGAATTGGCAGCTACAGATTATGATATGCTTATTGTAGAGCCAGGATTTAATTTCACTGAAAGCCCTTATGACATCAATTACCTTGTTGATAATTTAAAGACGAAAAGTAATGGCGATAAACGGCTTTTATTGGCGTATATAGATATTGGACAAGCGGAAGATTATAGAACTTATTGGGAGGATGATTGGGTCGCGCCAACAGTGAACGCTTCGGGTTCTCCAGAATTTTTGGTTACGATAGATCCTGATGGTTGGAGTGGCAATTACCCTGTTGCCTATTGGGACACGCTTTGGCAAAACATTTGGCTCGAGGATGGCGGATTAATTGATCAAATAACGGCTTTTGGATTTGATGGGGTTTATTTAGATTGGGTTGAAGCCTATGATGATGATCTTGTTCGAGCATATGCCGGGACGGAAGGCAAAAATACTGAAAGTGAAATGATGGCCTTTATCAATGGTATAAAGGAAAAAGGAAAAGCTTCAAATCCTAATTTTTTAGTGATTGCTCAAAATGCACCTTATTTACTGGACGCAAACCCTAGTTTATACGCTTCAATAATAGATGCGATTGCAACAGAAGATACCTGGTTTTATGGAGAGGGTGATTCAGAATGGGATGATCCGGAAGCTGGAGGACTTAAAGGCGGAGAGAGACACCAAGACGATTATTCAACAAAAAATAGAATCATTCAAAGTGAGAAGTATTTGGAATTAGGAATTCCTGTTTTCACTGTTGATTATTGTTTGTCATCACGGAATGCTAAATCTGTCTATAAGAAATCAAGAAAATATGGCTTTATTCCTTTGGTAACGCAAGTTTCACTTTCGGCAATAACAGATACACCGCCATTTTAATTAGAACTCACCATGTCTCTCATCTCGTAAAAATCGATCGCTTTCTGTTTAAGCGGGTTGGTGCTCCAATCGCTCCATTCTGCAGTATAAGGGTTATAACCGCATTTTAGAGGTTTACTCAATATGTCTTTCGGATCTTCAATATAAGCTCTGCAGTCCGTGCATACGTATCTAAATTCACAATCTTTACAAACGTCAATCTTATCCTTCGTCAGGTCCCATAGATTTTTGAAATTTGGAACTTCAAGAGCTTCAGCAAGTGTAGTATCTTCTATGTTTCCAAATGATTCCACCATAGATGGGCAATTTTTGATATCTCCATTTTGATCAACTGCTATTTTACCGTATAAACAGCCATTATGGTTCTTTAAAGTAAGAAATGATTTAAAGTGTAAAGTGAAATATTCGGGACTAATATTTCCACAACTTATGTGCCCATTATATCCTTGCTTTATAAAACCAAGTTCAACTTCTTGCTTTAGACTCTTTGTGATTGTATCGAATTTATCATAAGGAGAATTCCATGCAATAAGACGGGTTAATCTCCCCGTTTTCTTCAGTATAGTTTCGTAATCACTAAATGTGGTGTTTGGGTTGTTTTCAACGTAAATTTCCACATTCCGTATAGTCGAATTGTTAAATAAATCCAAATACTCCTCCAATTGATTTGGACTTGCTGGATAGTCTATATTTAAACTTACGTTCGGACAGTCGATTTCTTGTAATTGCTCAATTAGAATGGTAAGTTTCACAAGATCGTGTTCGCCCAATTCTATAATTGAATTTTCAACAATTCGTGGTATGCTATGATTCGTAGATATTTGAGGAAACTGTTCTGGATTGTCGGTCCAAAAAAGAAATTCATACTCTTCTAAAAATTCAAAATACTCGAGAATGGCTTCTTTGTTTTCAGCGTACTTTTCTAATATTACGTCAATATCATTCTCCTGCTTTAAAATTAATGCCAAGCTATTAGGTATGAAAATGTAGTTGAGCCTTTGTGAATCGTATATGATCGCACGTGAATGCCCTTCAACTATAATGCAACACGAAAAAAAACTAAATTTACCCTTCAAATTTGTCATAATCAATGTATTTTGCAATTGGTCGGTTAAAATTAAAAACGGCTACAAGAGGTTCATTAAAAGCTGGCATTTTAGCCACTCGATTTATATCACTGTGTTTATTGGAAGCCGTCTTTTTATAGTTTTTTGTATAATAAAAATTAAGCGGCATATTCTTCTCTATTTCATTTTTCTTCATCTTTCAAATAATTAGCGATTCGTTTTTCAATTTCATAATTGCAATAATAGGATAGCCAACTAAACTGGCCACTAGGGTTTACTTCTAGAAAATAAAATGCGCCAGTTTTTGTTCGAATCAAATCAATAGAACCGGTATCTAATCCTGATTTTTCAATAAAGGATAATACGTTCGATTCAGTTTCAGTATCCAATTTATAGGGCACATTTCTATTCATTTTTCGCCAATTGTAATTTCTATAATCAACTTTCGTTTGATCGTCCGATTGGGAAAAAATGGCCATAGGAAAAAGTTCTTGATTCATGAAGAAAATACGAATTTCAAACTCCTTTTCAATATACTGTTGAACTAATGACGGGCTAAATTTTTCTGGCATTCCCTCTAAATCCGCCTCAGTAATCATTGTTGTTCCAGCTGTTGCATATCCCTCCTTATCCAATTTAATATTTATAGGATATCTTAAATCTTTTGTAATTATTTCTCCGTATGTATTGAACATTGAGATTACCTCTTTACGAGACGTACAAATAACGCCATGTGGAATATTAAATCCGCTCATAGCGGCCCATCTTAAATTTTCAATTTTATTGTTGTTGAGCTCATGATGGTAGGAACCTAAAGATTTAAAATTATAGAATCTGTTTAATATAAAGTCCCGAATATTTTCCCAATTCCAGCGCGTATTTTTATTAAACTCGCTAATTTCATTACCCGTTCCTTCAATTATATCGGGATTCGTTAACATACCTTTACGATACATGAAACGGCTATTGTCATTTTCACGAATGCATACTTCCTTTCCTAGATGGGTAAATTCAATTGAATTTACTTCTGTGGTAACTGTAATTTTTAGGTCATCAATTTGATCTCCTTTGTTAATGCGAATATATTCGCAATCATAAAACCGGAGCCATTCTTGAATTTCATATGCTGAAAGTGCTCCGGGTGTACTAATTAAATATATCATAGTGAATATAGTACTAAGTCTTATGGCGTTCCTGGATCCTCAGAGATTATAAAATCTGTATGCTCCCATGAAGCACCTCCATTTGCATGTTCTGTATCAGAAGTATATGATTCTCTTACTCCTTGACCTACGCCTATGCTACCACCACCAGTGGCTCTACCACCAAAACAATTTTTTAAATTTTTTGCTTTTAACGCATAAGGTTCGAATTTTTTTAAATCTAATTTTTCAAATTTCATAATCGTGTTTTTTTAAGTTTATACTATTTTTTATAAACCCCTTCCATAGCGTTCGCCACTATAAATGGATCTAATTACTGTTTTTAAGTTCAATATTTTGAATTTTTCGTTATCCTTATGGCGCTCCAGGGCTCTCAGAGACCATAAAATCCGTATGCTCCCATGAAACTGCGCCATTTTCATGCAGTGTATCATCAGCATATGATTCTCTTACTCCTTGGCCTACACCAATGGTTCCACCAGCCGTTCTTTGACCACCGAAACCACCGAAACAATTTTTTAAATTTTTTGCTTTTAGCGCATAAGGTTCGAATTTCTTTAGACCTAATTTTTCAAATTTCATATTTGTATTTTTTAAGTTTATAATATTTTTGAACTTTTTGTTATTCTTTCATTCAAGTTTTATTTACATAGATTATTTGTATTAAGGATTAATAAAAAAACTGTATTCACTATGATATATGTTTTGGGTTAATGAATCGTAGTATCTGCGTGTTCAATCAAAAATAACTCCTTTGTTAGGTGGATGATATGTGTCAAAAAATTATAGTTAACATTATCAGTTTTTTAAAGAACTGAAAACATTTATTTATAATTGTAGAGCTCACTCAAAATGTTGGGCGTGAGAAATTGTAGTGCTGCGTAATGATAGAAGAAATAGTTTCTTTTTCATTCAAATAAAGTTTTGGGCGTAGCGATATATTTAATAATCGACTTCAACCAAAACTAATGAATTTTAAGGCTTCTCGATAGATTTTAAGGTGGACAAATAGAGTACGTATCCAAGATTTAACATATTCTAACATATCCAGAATCCAACCTTTTCATTTAACAGTTAACTACGGTATAGTTGACTTTTAGATTAGGAAAAACAACAATGCTAAGAGTTTGTAAGGGTCAAATTTAAAAGATGTTATGTGTTAACTCGTGCAGTTTGTGCAGGTGTCGTTTAGAATGGGACGCGTTTTATTATTTCCCTTGCTCAAATAAAAGTGAATCACCTATTTTTGGCACGCTGAGCTACCTGCTGTAAATCAAATATTCAATCTGGTTGTACTCCTTTTGTCCCCCCTTGTTTGTGAAATGATTTTCATGTTCACTGTTAAAACCTGACCGTAACCGAGTGAAATATTTTACCAGAGAGTGGGAAAAGCACAGGCTCCAATCGAATTCAGGTTATAAGGCTGTTAAATAGGATTGAAAATGATGAGAAAAGTGGAAGTGTTGATGCGGAATGAACTAAAAACAGCAACGATTAAAATCCAATAATGTGACTTACATAAGAATTTATGAGGGACACTTTAATGGACTGTTTTCATGAATTCCTTTTGATAAAAATTAGGATACCGGCACAATAATTTTAATTTTTGTTTCGTTAAAAGATAATCTAGTTAACCCCAAAATCTACGAATGAAAAACGCTTATTTACTTATCTGCATTCTTTTAATTTCTAATTTTGGCTTTTCTCAAACAAGCCAAATCACGCCGGATTCTATAGATGTTCTAATCAACCAGCATTCTGGAAGTGGGAGTAGCTACGACGAAAACATTTCTTTCTATAAAGAAATAGATAGCTTATCTAGGTCGATAAATTACAATGAAGGTTTATTCCATTCAGGTGTTGGATATGTCCTGATTGAAAGAGAACATAGCGTTAACAATGTATCAGAAAAAATTCTTGTATTGGATAGTTTATACGAGCTTAAACCGCGTGTACTCGACGATACGCTTGTTGTTTTGTACTTTCTGGCAAAGGGTAGAAATTATAGCGACAGAAACGATCCATTAAATGAACTCGATAATTATTTTATGGCTGATTCAATTAGTAGCGCTGCTGAGAACGAATTTCTTATGTGTACGGTAAACTACTACTTTGCCGAGTATTATCAACGAAATAAGCAAATTGAAAAGGCGCTTGAATATGATCGGAAGGTGAGCCTTTATTATAGGGATATGGAAGAAAGTAGCTTTCAAAAAAAGATATATTTACAATCACTACTCAATATTGGAGTTCTCCACTATAAACTGGAAGCTTATGACAGTGCAATCTTTTATACAAATCAATGTCTTGATGGAGGTTTTGATGCATTCGAAAATTCTTACGATCCTTATGTATTGATGGGAAGATCCCTTTTTGCGCAAGGGGACTTTTTTAAAGCAGAAGAATTCGCTAATCATGCAAATGACGAGTTGAAAGAAAAGACCTATTATTCTCGTGGTCGGTTTGAAACGCAGTTACTCTTAGGTAAAATAAAAACAGAGGTTGATAACCTTGATGAGGCCTATAATCATCTTGATAGTGCGCGACAAATAGCTGATTCAATGCAATATATTTCCAGTACAGGAACAGTGAATAAAGCCCTGTTTTATTGGGGAGTGAAAGAGTATAAATGTGAAGAACTTAAACAGTATTTTGAAAACTATACTGAAATTAAAGAAAAACGATTTGATCAAGAAGTCGCGACTAAGGAGAAACAATTACTCGTACAATTTGAAACAGCGAAAAAAGAAAAGAAAATTCTTGAATTAACAAAAGTTCATCAAAAGGAAAAAACAAGGAGTTTATATATTGTCTTTTCACTTATAATTCTTCTGTTAGTTACAGTCTTGATTATCTATCTAAGTTTTGTAAGAAGAAAAATGTTGCGTCAAAAATTAACCAACAGTGAATTGGAAAAAGAGATAGCACATTCGAAACTTAAATTTGCAATTAATAATCTAAAAGAGAAGATGAGTACGATTAACGAGCTAAAAATTAAACTCTCCTCGAATGCATCAACAGGACTAAGTTTTGAGCGGATTACAAATATTCTGGGAGAAAGTTATATTGATGAAACACAATGGAATGAAGTAATTTATCACTTCGACGAATTGAACGATAACTTTACTAAAAAGCTTATAAAAAAGCATGATGGAATCGTTAAAAGTGAACTTAAGCTTCTTGTTTTAATACATATGGGATTTCTTAATAAAGAAATTGCCCATATAAAAGGGGTGTCATTAGATGGCGTAAAAAAGGCGAAACAACGTTTGAAAAGTAAATTGGGCATTAGAAATTTTTCTGAATTATAATGATCTAAACTCTGACCTGTTTTTATGCGTTAAAGTTTTTGGAAATCATTCATCAAATCAAAATACCTTTGGATGAATGCCTGGGGTTTAACCTGAAAAATAACCATGGAACATTTCACGAAAAAGAAGAGAACGAAGCAACATGAAAACCTCTAAAAGCAACTTTGCTTTTAGAGGCATCCATATACTTTCTTTTGCGTCTTTGTTATGATTGACAGCATTAAATTGCAGTCTTAATTTTGCAAGTATTATTTATAATAAAATTGATTTTTTGACGTAATAGCAAGGTTAACCAACAGAGAACGAAGATATTATGAAAAAATTAGGATTCATTTGGTTGGTGCTACTCACCCTTATTTGTACAAACTTTGCCACAGCTCAGGATTGCCTATCATTTGACGGAGGTGACAATTACATTGAAGCAGACAATACTGCTTTGAATGGAATAGGAACAGGTGATTTCACATTTGAAGCATGGGTTAATGGCGGTTTAGTTGGTCAAAATGCGCATCCTACAATTTTCTCAAATCGACCAACCCCCGGAGTTGGCGTAGACTTTTTTTTCCATAACAATTGGGGCGGATCACTTTATAAAATGCTTTGTGTACAATTAGGAGGTGTAAATTATTTCGTGTTTGACAACGGAACGTTTGCCGCTTCTTTCTTTGATGGAACATGTCATCATGTAGCGATCACTAGAGAGGGTACGCTTTTAACTTTTTTCGCAGACGGCGTCTCTTTCGGAACACGAACAATAGGTGGCGGTGCTCCTTCAGCGGGATCAGGTGCAGACCTATGGATTGGGCAAGATGATCCAACAAATAACACTTATTTAGGCCATATTTCGCAAGTTAGAATTTGGGATGATGTGCGAACTGATGCTGAAATTGCTGACAATAAAGATATAACTATTCCAGGCGCATCTCCAAACTTAGTGGGTTATTGGGAAATGAGTGAAGGAGCAGGACAACTCGCTGTGGATCTTACGGGAACTGCTGATGGACAATTAGGATCAACCGCAGCTGTTGATGCTCAAGATCCTACATGGGGAGAGGCCTGTTGTATTGCTTGTGATGTTGCAATTCCTTGTTGGGACATAGTTACGATTTGCGACGGAATGCTAGTTGATTTAGATACATTATTATGCCTTACGGGTACACCTGGAGGAGTATGGAGTGGTCTAGGTGTCACAGGTTCAATATTCGATCCGGCTGGTTTGGTTGGCGACATTGCAATAACATATGATGTTGGTACTGATCCTTGTGATGCTACCCTTACGCAAAACATTACGATAACTGCTGGACCTTCAGTTGATGCTGGTCTTGATCAATCAATTTGTGAAGGAGAAAACATTACGTTAACAGCAGATAACCCAGATGGCGCTATTATAACGTGGGATTTAGGTATTACAGATGGCCTTGCCTTTACTCCTGCAGGCACTGGAACTACAACATATACGGTAACGGCGACAGACCCTGGTACGGGTTGTGAAAACGTTTCAACGGTAGATGTGACTGTGAATCCAATTCCTGTTGTTACGGCCTCAGCTGACTTGATAGAAATATGTTTAGGTGAATCTGTTACCTTGACTGGCGGTGGAGCAACAACTTATACTTGGGATATGGGAGCAACTAATGGTATTCCATTTACTCCTGCAACTACAGGCACCTTTACCTTTACAGTTACAGGAACTACAGACGGCTGCTCATCCACGGCAACAATTAATATTTCTGTTATTGATTGTGAAGTTGGTATTGCTGATTTTGAACTAGATAATGTCTGTTTAGGAGATTGTATTACATTGACTGACCTAAGTACGGGGACGATAGCAGAATGGGCTTGGGACTTTGGTGGAGCAGCAGATCCAAATACCTCGGATGATCAAAATCCATTTGTTTGTTTTACAACCGTTGGTGATTTCATTATTCAATTAACAATAACAAGCCCTAGTGGCACAACTTCCTCTATTTCAAATTCAATCACGGTAAATGACCTTCCGGATTTAACGGCCCAGTTGGATACAATAATTGAAATTGGTGATGATGCTAATTTAATTGCAACAAGTACTTCTGATGGTATTTATAGCTGGACACCTGAAAATGATGTCGATTGCCCTTCTTGTGCAATTACAACTGCCGATCCGCAAGACAGTACCATTTATGTTGTCACTTTAATAGATGAAAATGGGTGTAAAGCAGAGGCTTCTGTACTTGTTCTGGTTAATTTTTCTGAAGGTATTGGAGTACCATCTGCATTCTCTCCAAATGGAGACGGATATAATGATGTACTATTTGTTAAAGGTTTCGGTATTAGTGCGCTTCATTTCATTATCTATAATCGCTATGGTGAAGTTGTATTTGAATCTAACAGTCAAAATATTGGTTGGGACGGAACGTTTAAAAACCGAGATGAAAACCCTGGGGTATTTACATGGGTAGTTCATTATGATCTAATCTCAGGTAAAAAAGGAATGATAAAAGGTAATACAACATTAGTTGAATAGTTCCTATTAAAAATTTCAACTTCAAAATGCTGTTTTAAGTGTTTTGGTTTCTAATTAAGCAAGTAAGTCTGCATTTTTATTTCGTTTTTGTAAGTTCAATTCCCACTGTCCGTGATCCATTTATGCGCAAGTTTTTCTGATTAAATTATTTTGAATTTGAACTAAATCAAATCTAATTTGAACTCCTGTTTAGCGGATTTGAATTGATCTAAAATAAGACCAAACTTTGAAATATATTGCTGTCATTATTAACTAAAAACTCAATTAAAATGTTAAAATCAAAAACAATTATCCCAATACTCTTAGTTTTAGGATTTGCCTCTTGTGAAAAGGAAGCATCAGAAAATGAAATCAATGAAAATCAAACATATCGCGAAGTTGAATATCCAGTTGGCATATATCATAACGAGATATTAGCTGAAGTTACGGCTGAGTTTGGTCCAATCACAACTGAAAGTCATGAAGCTGCATATGGCCAAATTAAGTCCACAGCGGAGTCATTGATGGGAGCGGAAACTTTCAGTTATAGTGAATATTCAGCTTATCAAGCCGAGTATCTACCAGATGCCACTTTATCAATGGATGAAGCTGTTGAATTAGTGGATGGGTCATTTATGACGACTATGTCAAGTGCATTGTTATCAAATGAGTTAATCACCAGTAATGAAGAAGGAATTTATAATGAATTTGCAGTTTCTCTTTTCTCAAATACTGAATTCGAAAATGTGATGACTTTATTTGAAACGACTATAGATGACATTAATACTGATCCTGAATTAACAGATAATGAGCGAACCCGATTAAATTACTCCTTTGATATAGGACTTAATAGTGCAAATTATTGGAAAGACCAATGCGATATGGGCGTGAGCTCTGCTTGGTTCGATATTCTAAGTGGTAATGGAACTGTTGTGCCGGCAGCAAGATGGAAATGGAGAGGATTTATGAAAGCAATGGCTGATTTATGTGGAGGAGCAGTTGGAGGAGCAGCTGGATTTGTTGTAGGAGGCCCAGTAGGTGCTGGAGTGGGTGCCGTAGCAGTAGGAGGTGGAATATCTGCCGCTTCCTTTAATTAATATGAATGGTATTTATTAAAATTTATTTTTTAAATTTTTTCTAAAAATGAACAAAGAAGGCTGTCTAAAAAGGCAGCCTTCTTTCATATTTATACTTGAGATGCTGATCCTTAAATAGAATTTAGGTTAAATTTTTTGGCCGTTTTGACGTTAATCATAAAAACGAAGCATACGGAAGTAATAGCTTGAATGAAAAAGTATTTATTTTAGTGCAAAACAAACGGAAACTTAGTAGAACATAAGATTAATCTCAAAACCAAATAAAAAAGAATGATAGAAAAAAAATGCAATTATTCTACCCAAAAATTATTACGATTTTTTTTATTGTTTTTTATTTTAATTAGTAGTGTTGGTTTTAGTCAAAAACCACTATCCAGAATTATTACAGCAGAAGAATTTCTATTCCGCGGTACTAACGTGAATTTCGCTTTTGATATAGTAATAGATTCAAATGGATACGTCTTTTTTACAGGTTCTTCAGGAGTAGTCCAATTTAATGGAGAAAAATTTGAAGCTTATGATCCGAGTTATGGTTTTGCTAATCTTAGTTTTGAAAAAGGGTTTGATGGTAAGCTCTGGATGGATGCCCGAACAAAAGGAGTGAATTACTTAGATGATCGGCGAATTGTCAATTTCCCTCTTCCAGATAGCTTGATGGCTGCATGGGGAAGAGGCTATCAATCTATTTATCAAAGTTCAGACAAGACAGTTCACATATCACCTCTTCAAAGAGGTTATTTTACGGTAGACTCAACAGGAGAGATTACAAATAAGTCAGACAAATTATCAGGGTATCATGGTTTTTTTGTTCAAAAAATTGACGACGATAAATGGATTCATTATTCTATTCTACAACCGTATAAAGACAGTAATGTAATGTCGCTTTATTTTGTTGATGATCAAGAAAATGTTCACCTGATTACTCCTTTAAAAGATGCTCAACCTGTCCATGAATCTTCTTTGGTCATGCATGCCGATAGTTCATTTTCGCTATCCTATGGGACGAAAGAAATTATAACCTTTAAAGGGAAAAAACTCCTATCAAAACATTTATTTAAGTTTGTGGTGATTAAACTTTTTGTCGACAGTAGAGACGTGCTATGGGTGGGGACAGTTGATCATGGGGTCTTTAAAGTGGAAAACTTCAATTACCCAGAGGCTGATCAATACTGGGGTGGAGCCTCTGCCATAGTTGCAGAAGATGTTTACGGAGGACTCTGGTTTAAGTCTGATACTGGAAATTTCGGATATATTACCCCCATAGCTACACCTCATTATTCAAAGCAATCAGGATATGATGGTATTGATATAGTTGAAACAGTTAAAGCTGGGAATAATGAATTGATCATTAAAAATTCAATTGGTGAAATTTACCTTTTAAAAGAGGATTCATTAAGCGAAATACACTTTCCAGAAATCACTCATACAGAAGGTAAACAAAAGTATTACGATTGGCCTTTGGACTTTTGTTTTAACCCGAATGATGAAAAATATTGGTTTGCGTTTTATGGTTTTGTTTTGTCCTGGGATGGCGAAATTTGGAATCGAATTGATCTTGACACTTCTTTATTTCATAATTTGTTTCCAGTCAATATTTCTGTTTTGCCCAATGGAAAAATAGGAGGTTCGACGCGTGAAGAATTATTTACAATTGAAGACAATCAAATGTTTCCAATTTCAGAAGTTTCACCTAGAATTTACAATTTTGTTTCGGATTCTAAAAACAAAATTTGGGTTTCAAAAGTAGATGGTTTATGGGTCTTAGATAATAACGAATTGGTACGACCAAAGGATCTTGTAATCCCGGCCAATTACAATACTAATATCGTCTTAATTTTTGCGTTTCAAGATGAACTTTGGATTCAGCCGTACAATAGATCTCTCATTCGAATCTCTGAAAATAAAACGAGTTTTGTGAATTATAGAGGAAGTCCATTAGACCTTTTAAATTATACATTCGATTCCTCTGGTAATTTATGGGGTATTTCTCAGGAGACTGGGAGTTTAATGAAAATTATTAAAAAAGGATCAGATCTGGAGATAAGTTCTTTTGGATGTGATAATTTCTTAAGACGATCAAAGCATGGGGAAAGCATAGTGGTGAGAGATGAATTCATTTACAACGGTACCAGCCTAGGTTTGTTTAAAACTTCAATTAAAGATTTGACACCAGAAAGGAGAGATCCTCGTATCGTATTCACCGAGGTGAGAATTAATGCCAAAACGGTCGAAATGAAGTCTGATTTTGATTTAAGTCACACTCAGAACCACATTAATATTGCTTTTGATGCGATCAGTTTTAGACTAATTCCTTTGGAGTTTTCCCATAAAATGGCAGGTTTGGATTCCATATGGATTAGAGATAATTATGAAAATGTTCAATACACTAATTTGGCCCCAGGTAATTACGAATTTTTGGTTCGCGCAAGAGCAAATAAAGGGGACTGGAGTGAGCCTACTTCAATTCATTTTAACCTTGCTAAACCTTACTGGGAAACTTGGTGGTTTAGAATCACCGCCATTCTGGCTATCATCCTGTTTTTATACGCTGTTTATCGGATAAGAGCAAATAAAATTCTAAAGCAAGAAAGAGCAAAATCCAAAATTGCGTTGGAAGTTGCTCAACTCGAATTACGTGCATTGAAAGCTCAAATTAATCCTCATTTCATTTTTAATTCAATTACTTCAGTTATGTTTTATTTATCTCAAAATAAGACGGAAAAAGCCCAAAGTTATTTAGAACGTTTCTCAAAATTAATTCGAAAGGTACTCGAAAGTTCAGACCAAAACATGGTGTCATTGGTTGAGGAAGTTGAATTAATGCGTCATTATATATTTTTAGAATCTGAGCGATTTCAGGGAGAGACAATTGAATTAAATACTTCCTTCAGATGCTTTGATCCTGAAACGGTTAAAATTCCCCCCACCTTATTGCAACCTTATATTGAAAATGCAATCCGTCATGGGTTAAAATTAAAAAAAGGAAAACGGTCTATCGCGCTTGACTTCATCCTTAATGTCGATTTGATAAACGTTACGATAACTGATAATGGAATAGGAAGAGAAAGCGCAACTGAACAGGATACACGAACTAATCATAAATCATTTGGTATGTCAATTTCGTCTAGAAGAATAGAGCTTTTAAACAAAAAGAGCATCAGCCAAATTAAAATTGAGGACCTTAAAAATGAACGCGAAGAAGCACTTGGAACCCGCATTAGTTTTAATATTCCTTTCGTGAAACAAGCTAAAATTGCTTAACAACATATTGAACAAAAAAGAAGAAACCGCCAGGGTGGGCGGTTTCTCATTAATCATTTTAGTTTAATTGAAGGCATACTATATTTTAACAACCTTTTTAATCAACTGATTTTGGCCATTTGTAAACGTTAAAAAGTAAATGCCTTCCTCGAAATTATTAATATCTATTTCACCAACGTAATAATCACCTTGAAGTAGATCTGAAGTATAAACAACTTGACCTATTGCATTCATCAATTCTAAATGCCCATTTAGGTTTTTACCAAAAAGTTCTACATTAAAAATTCCTGAACTTGGGTTTGGCGAAATATTAAGTTTCAAGGCTTGGTCAAATCCTGAATTTTGAACAACATTCGAATCGTCCGTTCCATCAATGGCATTTCTCGCTTCGTTTTGATCCTCAACGTTGCATAGTTCAATAACATCACTTACAATATCGGTAGGTTTGAACGCTGGTTCTTTATTAGGTAAGATAATCTCACCCATGGTTAATGATTTTGAATATTGATTAACAACAGCCATTGGTTCAACCTCAATTTCAAGCTCTCTAAAACAAGACGTTAGTACTGTGTATTTTGTTGTCACTAATTCAATATTATAATTTTGTGCTGCATTACTTGTGTTTGGACTGATAAAAACGATTCCCTGTTCATCAGATCTTAATGTGAAAATCTCTTGATTAAAAACGTACGGTTGTTGCCCAACAAAAGTAGACAATACATTGTCCCCGTGTAAATAGAAATCCTCAGAAGGTGCTGGCCATAGCAATTTGGAAACTACTCCATTGCCATTCTTTTTAAATTCAAGAATCCATGGCGTAGCATCATTTTGCGGCATTTCGCCAGGAGCATCTGTTCTGTAATAACCTGCGGCAATTAAATTATCGCGATCCCATGGACAAAGTTCCAATTTAAATCCTGCTGGATTATGTCCACCACCTGTAGGGTCTAATGGTAAATAAAACCTGGCAGAATGAACAGCTGTGCCGGTTGAAAGACTTGTTATAATATTGATTTGTGGACTATGGAAAATACTATTATTTGACATTAAATAGACAGCATCTGTGCTTGAATCGTAAACTGCAGAAACACCGTTTTGGTGCGAATTGGTCGAATGAAAAGAAAGGTCTTGCATAAGATTCAAATCATTTGTTATAGTCATGGCCATTACAACCTGACTAACAGTGCATCCTGGGCATGGCATCAACCCAAAACTTCCAGTAACAAAATAACCATCTGGAACTTGTACAATGTCATTAATTGAAGTGTGTGATCTTATTTCTCCTTCTACATAAGATGGCGTTCCTAAAAGGTTTAGGCTAGCATCAAGTTTTATTAATAAACCTCTATTACCTGACAAAGGATATTTTAGCGTGGTTGCTTCGAATCCTCCTACAATAAAAAAATTCTCTTCTGCATTATGAACAATGTTTGTTCCGCCTGATGCTTGATTGAATTCCGCATTACTGATCAACTTAAAATCATCTAAAAAGCCACCAGTCGTTGCATCAAATGATACTACATAAAGTTCGCTTTTTGGTCCTGAATTTACGTAACCAGTAACGACTACTTTATTATCTGTAAAGACCAAATCTAAGGCCCTATCATCATCTGATTCATCTATTCTTCGCTCCCACATTATGTTGCCCGCTAAATCAGTTACAAAAACGTGAATATCATTGTTCTCTTCATTAAATTCAGTTCCCGCAACAGCATAGCCTATATCTGGAATTGTTTCAATTGAATAGTGATTACGATCAATCCTATCCTTAAAAATTAATTTATCAAATGGTTGACTAAATCCTTGACATCCCATCCAGATGGAAATTGACATCAATAAAATTTTCTTTATACTAATCATAAGTTTTGTGAATTTTATGGCCCATTTATGCCATTGGCATAATATAGACCTGTTTTTGCTTACTCTATTTGCTTTTCAGCCACCGCATATTTATCTAAATCTAAGGCGAAAAAAACGACAAAATAAGGTCGTTTCAAAAAGGCGGCAATTAAATTCAAATGCGTGAGACTCTGCTGCAAATGCGATTCGAGACTAAATTTAAATACCAATAAATGATGACATTTATTGGCGAAAAAGACATAACTTTAAAGTTCGATTAACTCAGGAAAAACCATTATGATTACAGTAATAGTAGATGATGAATTCATGCAATCAGGATATTTAGAACAGCAATTAATAAAGCACTGTCCCGAAATTGAAACGATTCAAGTATTTAATGACCCAAAAGATGCGCTACTTTTTTTAAATAAAAACAAGGTAGATCTTATTTTTCTTGATATTGAAATGCCTGGAATGAATGGTTTTGAATTTATTGAGATTGCGGGCTTGGATAATTTGCCTCCTGTAATTTTTACCACTGCCTTTAGTGAATACGCCGTGAATGCCTTTAAAGTTAACGCAGTTGATTATTTGCTAAAACCTGTGGTAGCGGATGAATTGATAACAGCTGTAGAGAAAGTTAAATTACGAAATGGCGCGCAAGAAAATCTTTCAGTCCTTATGCAAATGACCCCTGATCCGTTTGAAAAAAGATTGGTTGTGATGGATGGTCAAAGGCATGTTTTTATACAATTTGACAATATTATACGCATTGAGGGCAGTGGAAGTTATTCTATCTTTCACCTCATTAATAAAGAAAAAATAACAGCTAGTAAACGCCTTAATTATTATTGGAAAAAGTTGGACTCGCACACTTTTATTCGACCACATCAATCTCATATCGTAAACTCAAAATATATCTTAAGTTATTCGAATTTGAATGGTGGGGAATTAATTCTCACTGAGGCGCATTCTGCTCCTGTTAGTTCAAGACTAAAGCAATCCATTAAATCTCAGCTCGGATTAAGTTAGCTTATGGAATTCGTTTCTGTTTGAAATATTTGTTTTACAATCGTTCAAATATTGTGCGCTAAGTACTATACTGTCAGTAAGTTAAAGTCAATTATTTTACATTTATGACCAAGCGCCAAATAACGATCAGGGTAAAAAATTAAATGCTTTAAACATGAAATTGACTGTTCCTAAAGTAAAACAGATCGTTTATAAACTACTACCTCATTATTGGGTTTGTTTTATCTATATTTAAATCAGTAAATAACAATCGTTACATCTAAATACAATATTATGAACACTTCAAAAAAAACTATCAAATCAATCAAATCATTCGTAACTAAAGCAATCAAGAACGGAACGGCCATTAAAGGTGGAACTGATTTGATTCCAATTCGTGCTCCAAGATACAAAGGAGGGAGAGGTTAATAATAAAATATATAAAATTGCGCTTTGCGTTAAAGTCCTGCTGGTTATTATAATCGGTAGGATTTTTTTTTGATTTTATCAGCCACCGAATGATGAAAATCACATCATCCTCATCTTCGATATTTTGGGTCAAGAAGTTTATCGCAATGCAAATATCACTGACTCAAGCCTAGAAATTAGAAAAGGACAATTGGGCCTTGGTGTTTATTTTTTATCTGTGATTGATGGTAGTTTGTAAGAACTCATTAGAGCTAAGTTGTTGGGTGAATAGTAGCATGATAAAGCCGGGATTTATCTTAGAAATACTTTATCTATTTCTTATTTCCCTCTTCAAGTTATAATGAATTTCTTAACAAAAGACGAGATGTTTATTTTTTAAGACGCTCATAATTAGTATATTTGAGTTAAAACAAACCCAAAACTAGTATGAATACCTGGAAAATAACATTTTTGTTATTAGCATGTTTAATTTCGATTACTTCTTACACTAAGGAAAGTCATTTTGTCGAGGCAAAATCAATAAGTAAATATTACTTTCAACTTGAAAACACGACAGTTGTTCCACTTTTAGTAGAGTTACGTTTAAGTAAAAGTGAAGAATCTGAATTTTTTATCCTAAATGCTAGTCATACTAAATCGTATGCATTTAAAGACCTCGAACGTGATGCTTATTTAAAAGTCTCCTATCCGTTTGAGTTGAGAAAACTATTTGAAGAATCAGTTCAATTTGATCAATCGACAAGGGAATTATGGGAGCAAGCAAGAGAGAAAATAACTGGAATAATAATTGACGAAAAATGGCGAGAAGGAGAGGAGAGTCGAGATAGAATAGTGGATGATATAGGAAAAGAAATAATGAATAGAGCAATCAATAATTGGCTCGGAGTCGATAATAGAAAAGAAATCGAGGAATTAAAGAAACTTATAACAGAAAGTGCATATATCAGTGCGGTTTGGGACGCAAAAGAGTCAGATGAATATCAAAGAGAGTTTGGTGAAAGAGACCTTCGAAAAGAAGCTCGTTCTTGGCGTTTTTTTAAAGGTGGGTTAAGTGGCAGTTTAAATGTTGACCTTTCGTTTCCTATGTATCATAACAATTTGGGCAAGGCTTGGCGTTACCACCTTCCTTTTAAGGGACATTCGCTTTCTGCGTCAGTAATGATTGTTCCAGATTGGACATGGTGGAACGCTGGAAGGACTCCATATGTGTTTAGTCGACTTTTTGCATTTGCAGAATACCAAAGTGACTATTATAAATTGTCTAATCGCGAAACATTTTACGTTTCTTCAGATTTTGTTAAGAATGAAGATGCGGGCTATTTCCCAATAATATCTAAAAATGGAAGTCAGTTACGAATTGGTCATTATGGCGCAGGTTCTTTTCTAAGAACAATGTTTTACAATACGTTTTATATTGATCTTGGAGTAGGTTATCGATTTCAACAATGGGGAGAAACAGGTTTTAAAAGTGAAGATAATGAGGGCAATACAATTATTCATTTAGAAGAAGATAGACAATTGTCTGAGACTTACTTTTCTGATATTATAGAATCTAGTCAGATTGATTTAAATAACATAAATCACTATTTTGGTGTGATTCGTGGACATATTATCTTCGGTGGAAGAAATGGAAGTTACGGCAAGCGATCAAGCCTTTGGTCGTTGAACTTCTATGGTCGAATATATCGACAGTTTGTTTTCGCTAATGACGTATTCTCTTTTTATGAACTTAATGAAGACGAAGATTCACCAATTCCTGAATTTACGCCAGTTCAAATTGTTGATAAACCATATAATTGGCGCTTTTCTTTTACTATTGGTATTACCTATACTTTTTGATGTTTGTTAATTCGTTTTAGGGCTTCGTTCTTTTGTGAAAAAGAGTTTTCGCAATATATTATATTCAGGTTTGTACTTATCAAGAAATGGTGATTTTTTTTTAAAATCTAAATAATTTACTCTACCAAAATCAAACCTTCAAAATCCATCCATTTGTCGGATCACCAATTCTTTTGAATCCAAATCTTAGTGCCAATTGACACATAATATTTGCAATCTATTTTAGCTAAGACTGCAATTTTATTTACAAGGTAAACGTAAGATGATTTCGGTACCTCGGCCAGTTGTTTTATCACCCGTGTTTATTTGGATAGAGGTATCGAATCCTTGTAATTTGAATAAGTTGAGTCTTGATTCCACAATTTCGAGTCCTCTTGAAGGTTGAGCGCTATTATTTGTCTTTTTTGAATTGGTATAGCCAATTCCGTCATCTATAATATGCACTTCGATAATGTCAGAACTTACCATTTTTAGATTTAAAGTGAGTTTGCCGCCGTAGGTTTCAAAAGCATGTTTTATGGCATTTTCACAAATAGGTTGAATTAATAACGTTGGAATTAGAATATCATCAATTTCGTCCTCACTTTCTACCATTATTTCAAAAGTAAATTTGCCCGGAACGCGTTGTTTTTCAATCTCTAAATAATTGTCTATAAATTCAATTTCTTTGTCGAGTGAAATAAATTCAACTTTTGAATACTCCAAGGAGGCACGTATTAATTTTGAAAAACGAATCAATAGGTCATTCGCTTCCCATTTCCCTCCTTTTAAAATACGACTTTGAATCGATTTTAACACATTAAAAATAAAATGCGGATTCATTTGCGCGCGTAATGTCCTTAACTCATGTTGTGACAACTCCAATTGAATTCTATTTTTTTCAGCAGCTTTTTTGCGAACAGATCGAATTCGGAAATGTACAATTAGGAAGATCGTAAGAAGAACTGAGAGAATAAGAAGTATTCTAAACCACCATGTTTTCCAATAGGGTTTTTCAATAATAAACGTTGTTATTTGTGGGGCCGTCCAATCTGTATCCCTTGTTTTTACACGAAGTTTAAATTGATATTCACCAGAAGGTAAATTGGTATATTGAATCTGTTTATGTTGCGTTTCTCGCCAAACAGTATCCAAACCTTGCATTTGGTAAGAATATTTTAAGGTTAGTCGTCTAAAGCTAATACCGTCGAATGTTATATTTATAAAATTCTCGTCATAATTTAATTCAAAAGTGTCTTTTATCTCAGATACTTCGTGGTTAATTCTGATTTCGGAAACAATAACTTTGCTTGGATTTTTTTCATTTGTTAATTCACTAATTTTTTGCTTAAAAAGGCCATTCCTTCCACCTAAAAAGAGATGGGTATCCGTGACTATTAATCCGTTAACATAAACACCATCAAATGCAAGGTCACTGAACTGATAATAATTAATAATCAATTCGTTGTCTTTTATTTCAATTCGCGCCAAGTGCTCTCCATTCAATGTACATCCCCAAAGGTCTCCACTTGGACTTATACAATAGGTATAAAGCTTAACACTATTTCCAAAGTGGTCAATTACGGGGATAATAGAATCATTTTTGATGCGCAATAAACCGGCGTCAATAGGTTGGCACCAAACTGAATTACCTATGGATTCTAGAAATATACTTTGGGTTAACATTTCTTCAGGCATTTCTTCAAATGGGCGACGAACGATTCCATCTTCTAAAATCCAAAGACCGTCATAAGCAGTTATCCATATTCTGCCAGAAGCATCCAATACAAAACTTAGTATTCGTAAATCAATCGACTTAGAAAGAACAACTATTTCCTCGTCTATAATCTCGAATATTTCATGGCGTGTTGATCCTATTACTCTCCCATTAGGGAAAGCCTTGATTTCATAGGCTGAAAAATGGTCAAATTCTTTTTCATCCAATTTTAAAATCTTCCAATCATTACCATTCCAACCTTGTAATTCGCCATGATAAGAAACCCAAATTCGATTGGAATTTCTATCGTAGCAAAAGGTACTCGCTCTTAATTTATCTTTTGGAATCCCCTCAATATGCGATACACCGGGAGGATTGAACGCTGTTATATTATCATTATTCAGCAGCAATAATTTGCCATTACGCCGGAGCATTAATATATCTGGGCCAACAAGACTAATTTGTGCAATATTTAAAGCCATTGGATACCCCGTTTGTGGCGAGTAATTTAACACGTCTGACGGTGGGATATAGCCAAACTTTGCACTGTCCGACTTGAACCAAATCCCGTGATCAAAACTTTCTGTTAAAACTGCTGAATTACCGTTATGGTATTTTTCAAATTTTTCGAATTGAGGTGTTTCTAGTTTTAAAATTCCTTCACCTAGGGTTCCTATCCATAAAAAGTCTTTACTATCAATAAATAACTTGTTCACTTTAAATTCATATTTGTACGAATCAATAAGACCATTTTTATCAAAATGAACCATATCATGATTTCCGTTGGAGAACATAATTGAACCATTTTGATATTGAACGAGAGAAGATTCGTGGATCGGTCCATCAATTTCTGAAATAACATTGAATTTAGAGTTTGAAATTGAGGAATACAAACTGAATGGTTCAGTCGTGTTATCACTCGAATTTATGCTGTACATAAAAGGGTGTCCATCTTCTAAATGAGTCGCTACAAAACCATTTACATTAGAAGGTAGTCCAACAACTTGTTCCAAGTTACCTGCTCTGTCAATCGTATAATAACCTCTATATCTTGGGGCAAAATGGAGTAATCCTTCTTTGTCCACATAAACTGATTCATATCCAATTCTTCCGAATTGCGCCAATGAATCTGGTATTGGGTATTTAATAATGCTATCTCCCTTGATGTATGCAACACCAAATGGCCCGCTTAATAAAATTTCTTCATGATATCCTTTATGTAAGGCAAAATAATAATTTTGATCATCAGGATCTTCTGTTTTCCATTCTTTGTACGCATCAATTCCATTAAATTTCCAAATAATACCGGGATAAATTATATAAACAAATCCGTCTGCATCTATCTCCATGTCATATACTGCTGGCGGTGTGTTTCGACCGAAAAAGTCGTCCGCCATTACTAAACGCGTTTGTGGTTCTTGCCCATAAGTTGCTAGAAGGCTAAAAAAGAATGCTATGAGTGAAAATATTTTCATAAAATCGGGTTATCAGCACAAAACAAGCTTAATTTAACTGATTAGCGCTTTTTATCTCCCTTAAGATTTGCGATAGGCTAAAAATATGTTTTTTTAACTGGAAATGTATCATTCTCTCACAGCGTTAAATACAGGATAAAATTAAATATTTCTTTCAACAATGCCTATTCGCGGAATGTGCGAGTATAAAGAAATTCAGCGAAATTTGCTAGTTTTTGGGTGTGCATTTATGGTGAGCGCTGCGAATCACTCTCTGAACGTTAATCAATTTAAATATTCCAAATAAATTGAATTGCAGTTCTAGTTGAATATTTTTTTAGGATGACTAAATATTCTTGTAAGAACAAATATTTCTCCTATTTTTAAGTTTACTTCATTTTGGAAGTGCGCAAACCTGTTGGTAAAAACTTCACCATTAATGACGGTTTGTCGAGTACAGAGATTTTTATAGCCAAGAAGAGTATAACGGACACATAAAGTGACTTTAATAATGCCGACTAAATGAAAAAAATAAAAGCAATACTGATTGATGATGAACCGGATACAATAGAAGTGCTCCAACTATTATTAGAGATGCACTGTCCCGAAGTTCAAGTTGTTGCCTGCGCTAATAATGTTGACGACGGCCTTGCGAAAATCGAGCATCATGATCCACATTTGGTTTTCTTGGATATTGAAATGCCCGGTAAAAATGGCTTCGATTTATTGCGGGCCATTCCGGAAGTTAAGTTCCAAACTATTATAGTTTCTGGCTTCGAAAACTATGCGATTTCTGCTATCAAATTTTCCGCTTTAGATTATGTTCTAAAACCAATTGATGTAGCTGATCTTGTAAATGCTGTTTCCAAAGTAAACCCTGTGAGAATGTCAGAAGATCCTCGCCTAGGTCATTTGAATGAATTATTGCAGCAAGAGATAGGAACATATGATAAACTCATTATTCCTTCTACCAAAGGATTTAAGAGTTTGAAATTAGCTGAAATAGAAATGATGGAATCTCAGGCAGGTAATTATTGTACCGTTTTTGTGAACGGTGGAAAACAAGAATTGTTAAGCAAAGCTATGAGTTATTTTGAAGGTATTTTGCCTGTGGCGCTTTTTTTCCGGATCAATCGATCGCATCTTGTAAATATGGGCTTTGTAAAATCTTATATAAGTCGAACAGGAGAAGTCGAACTGCAATCAGGGAAGAAACTAATTGTATCTACCCGAAAAAGAAGTACGTTTAAAGCTAAAGTTGGTGCCTTGCTTAATAATTAGATCATAATACAATTCCTTACTCATAATATAATTTGCGTTCGTTAACGCAAATTATTGTATATAAAAACAAAGCTATTGATCCATAAGAATATGCACCAATAGCTTTTTATTGTTTTTTAGATTTGATGCGTTACTTAAAGTACATCAAATTCTGTTGACGAAACGATATTCGACTAAGCTGGATTTCCGCTAGCATCACAAATGATGCTACGAAACTATCAGAACGTGAATTTTGCAGAGCAACAGTTCTCAATTATTCACTAGTCTCAACAAGCAATTGACTTGCAGCTATCAATGTTGAAAATTCATTAAAGCGTTTGAAGACTAAAGTGCCTTGTCCACCAGTCGCCAAACTACAATCTGAATTTTCAATATTTCCGCCATTTAGTGTCCAGGTCTGAGGATATTCTCCATTAAGACAAACGTCTGCCATATTTTGTGTTATACTTTGATTTTTTTTAATTAAGGTTTTCACCTCAGGAATTTCTGATGCTTGCAATAAGCCTCTCATAAAAATTCCGGCGCCTGACGCATAATCATTAGGATCATAACCTGGAGAAGACCCTGGATTACTGTAATTACCCGCCTTCCATGGAAGAATTAAATTATTGTCGATTAATTGACTGAAAACCCCTCTAATGATAGATAAGATTAATTCAAGCGTGCCACTATCTTTTTCTTTCTGATAAAGTAAGCTTAATGCACTAATCATTAAGCCTTGATCTCCAGTCCATTTCCAATTCATGATAAAATCTGTAACCGGATTACCATCCCAATATGTGCTAACTCTTTCTCGAAAGAGAACTTCATTATTTTCATATTGCTCGACGATTTGAGAAAGAGGTGCTATTATTACATTATTATTACCTCCTTTAGCGTTTCCCATCCAATTGTAGAAAAATGTAGTCATGTCGTCAATGTCTTTTTGCGTGCTAGTTTCTGTTCCCATTAAGCGTTGCGAAAGGCTATAGTACAAGGCGTTTGTTACCGTGTTTTGAACCCATCCAAAAGCTCCACCAGAGGTTATTGGATTGTAATTGTCAACGCCCAAATAAAATTGCCAACAACCGATATTCCAATATGGGCGCGCTTTTTTTTGGAGTTCTTCCCATGAACCGCCATTTTTTTTTGCCATTGAAATCACGGTGTTATAGGAATTCGGTGCACCTTGAATCAATGGGTTTTTGCTTGGATCGCCAAATTTCATGTAATGGAAGCAATTTTTGGCAATTTTAGTGTATCGTAGTATAGAATCGGTATCTATTTTGCCAACTTCACCTTCATTTACAGGTTTTTTCCTAAATAGTTCGTGGTATTTTGGGTCGATTACTTTGGCTGATGCATTCCCCCACCAACCCCAATCGTCATACCAATTACCATTAGGGCCATATTCTCCTGCCATCTGACTTAAATACGTTTGACTATCTCCTTTATTCAATATTCCAGCCTTGTTGGCGTAGTATAAATAGTCAATTATGCTATTGAGGATACATCCTTGCTTCCAATAATTTGCCGAGCCAAGAAAGTAGCCATACTGATTAAAGATCTCTTGCGCCTGTAAAAGGTATTTATTGATTAATTCATTTTCATTTTTCATAACTATTGATTTATAGGTTAAAATTATTAGGTGTTATTTTTTTGATTAGCTAATTAGTTCTGATAATTTGAGGTTTGTGGGCATAGATTAAGTTTGGGCTAGTGATACATTTATTTTCTGATACAAGATTAGCGACTGTATTTAGAAAGTAAAAAGAAATGTTCCGAACTTCAACCTTCGCAGCATTAAACTATAGGAAGATGTTACGAATGCTCTTTTTTTTGGCGGTTTGTGAGGAAATAAAACTTACAAGTGGAATTTGGACAGGTGTAATTATAATTTGATATTTCATATGGTTTAAATTTCAACTGAAATTAAAACAACAGCTTTACTCTTATCGTATGCAATTTTGGTCAATTAGATTTGTGCTTTCCTAAATCTAATTCGTGTATATCTTCTTTGTTATGGAAATTGGGATTAAAACCATTATTGCAAACAAAGACTCATTACATTTTCAATAGGCATGCAGAAGCTGGGCTGCACACACAAATTGATTTGCTTCAGTCGCGCTTGTGCCTAGCGTCTTTTATTCACTTAGAATTTTTATATTTGAGTATATGAAGACGAGCCCGCCTGGTTGCTTCAGGTGGTACATATTTAAATAAAACATCAATTATTGTACTTTATACAATAAGTATTTGTATCTTGTGAATCAATGTGCTTATTTATGAATAAAAACATGGTCATATTTGCTCTTTTTACCTTTGGTCTTTTGATTAATTCTTTTGCTTTCGGTCAAGGGAGTAAAGTAGAGGTTGTGGAGACTGATGGTCAATGGTCCTTGCTGGTTAACGGTGAGGATTTTTATGTTAGAGGAGCAGGTGGAATTGAGGATATGGATTTAATTAAATCTATCGGAGGAAATACGGTTCGTACCTGGGGCATTGATAATGCACAAGAAGTATTGGATGAAGCCCACGAAAAAGGGCTGAAAGTAATGCTTGGTTTTTGGATTCAACATGAACGTCATGGCTTTGATTATAACGACGAGGGTAAAGTTAAAAATCAGTTAGAATCGGTTAGACGTGCCGTGCAAAAATATAAAGATCATCCGGCACTTTTAATGTGGGGAATAGGGAACGAATATGAATTGCAATATTCTAATACTAAAGTTTGGAAAGCTGTGAATGATATTGCCGAAATGGTTCAAAAGGAGGATGCCAATCATCCCATTTCTACTGTTACTGCTGGAACAAATGATGAAAAGCTCAAATTTGTAATGAAGACTTTAACCGCGATTGATATTTATGGCATTAATACCTACGCTGATATTGGAAGCGTTAAGGACGTGTTGAAAAGGGGTGATTTCAAAGGGCCATACATGATTACCGAATGGGGGCCGACTGGTCATTGGGAATCTCCTAAAACAAAATGGGCAACATCTATTGAGCAGACGAGTACAGAAAAGGCTGCTTCATATTTAAGTCGTTATAAAACAAGCATTAGTTCTCAAGGAAAACAATGTATTGGCTCATTTGCATTTTTATGGGGGCAAAAGCAAGAGTATACAAGTACTTGGTATGGTTTGTTTACGGATGATGGAAAGCCAACTGAAGCAATTGATGAATTGCAGTACTGCTGGACTGGCAATTATCCTGCTGACAGAGCCCCAAGGTTAGATTCAATTCTGTTTGATAACTCTCCGAAAATTAAAAATTTAGTATTTGCACCCGGTAAAAAATGTGAATTCGAAATCTTTGCAACCGACAGAGAAGGTGATAAGTTAACTTACAAATGGGAATTGTACGAAGAGAGTACTGATAAAAAATCAGGCGGTGATGCTGAAGATAAACCACCATTGATTTACGGCAAAATTAAAGGCTCCTCTAAGTCCAGAATCACACTGAAAGCGCCATTAACGGAAGGACGTTACAGACTTTTTATTTTTGTTAACGACGAAAAGAAAGTTGCTTATATGAATGTCCCTTTTTATGTGGAAAATGACCCAAGTGTTGCAGCCAATAAAGTTCGATTTAAATCACAAACCTTAAAATCGTTTAATGAATAAGATTCTCTATATAAGTCTTTTCTTTTTACTGATTTTCAGCGAAAATCTATCTGCACAATCTTCAACAGATTCAAGCCTTTTTAAGGCGGATGAAAGTGGTTTGCATCCAAAGAAAATAAAGAAAGCTTTGGATAATATTTCAGTTTCGGGTAGTTACCGGACAATTGCTAACTATACTGTGATGAAAGAGCAATATGCAGAATTTGGCGACATTAATAATCGACTTTTCATTGGTGATGACAGTAATATTCCGCAGCTAACATTGAATATTTCTGGTCGCCCAACTAAAAACACATCTTTTTCTACGGATTTGTACTTATGGACTCCTTTAACAGGTAGCGAAAAAGACTACGTTCAAGGACTTTTATTAGGTGTGAATTTGACGGGAGCGCATTCTACTAAATATGGAACGTTTACAGTGAAAACGGGTGGGATTCACTGGTACAGCTTGAGCCCCTTTACGTTCACAACCAATACAGGTTATAACCGTTTTAGCCTATTTGAACGCAACCCTTGGGATCCGATTACAAGAACACCTTTACAACGTTACCAAGATTTTTATAATAACGGCGCATTAACGCAAGATGTGCGTTGGGGAAATCAAGCTTTCCAAGGAATTATAATTGATGGTGTGCGCCTACCAAAAAGATTTTCTTTTGCATTTATGCACGGTAAATCGCAATTTAATGGCGGGACGCTTCCACAGCCTAATACCATGACAGCTGGTAGAATTAAAAAAGATTTTGGAAACAGTTTTGTAAGCTTAAACGGAATTACAAGCAGAACTTTTACTGATAGTTTGGCCGCTTTCGCAATTGGCTTTAATTTACTAACCTCTGAGTTTAATTTTAAGTGGGATAAATTGACAATTGCGGGTGAAATTGGCGCAGGAAATTATTTCAGTCCAACCGCTACCAACGTATGGGGCGAAGCCATTGATATTAAATTTCAACTATCTGAAAAATTAACCCACTTTCCGATTGAAATAAGATATTTCCAAATAAGTCCAAATGTTATTAATAACAATGGTGTATTCTGGAATTCTTCAATTGAAGAATACAATGCAAATCTGTCTGGAAATCAGACAGCAGGAGGACAAACTGTGCTAAATCCATTTGCGAGTTCATTGGTTAGTATTGGACAATTGACCAATAATAGAAGAGGATTAATTTTAAATACCGATATGCAATTCGGAAAGCATAAAGTAACCTTGGGCTACAGTGCGGCTGCAGAAATCACAGCACTATCTAATCGAATTACTTATGGTCACCGCGCTAATAATTTAGCCATGTCGCGCTTTTGGAGATGGGGATTCCCTGCAGGAGTTGGACCTTACGGTAACCTTAATAAAGTATACCGTAGCGTTTATGAAACGCTCACAATTACGGATTCAATAACAGCAAAAGGATTCAATTCGGTCGAAGTGAGTTATAAATATGAAACTAAAATTGCAGGACGTAAATTTTTGGTCTTCTATTTAGGGGGCTTCCATAGCATTCAAGAATCATTCTCGGCCTTGCCAAAATATTCGCAAAAAGCATATTTACAATCCTATAATAATCAACTAGAATTTTATTATTCAATCACGCCAGGTTTAGTACTTTCGAACTATTTTGGATATGATCGAATCTTTGCAAATGAACAAACTGAATTAGATGCATTATCGCTCAAACCTAAAGATCAAGAAGGATTAAGCTACGCCGTAGGCTTAGATATTCAACTTGCCAAAAATACTGGCTTATACATCCGCCAGCGTTGGATGACCTATCAAGATTATAATTTCTCATTAGATAAATACAGCGGTATGGAATCCACTGTAGAACTAAAAATATTTTTTTAATATGAAATACGTTTTATTGCTAATATTGAGTGTCCTTTATGCTGGAGCCTTTGCGCAAAACGGAAAGAAGGTTCAATTCATTGGCGGAGCAAGGTCGCTTATTTCGCATTCAAATTTCACTTCTGAGCAAAAAGATACCGTCACAGCTCCGAAATCAACGGGTGGATATGCTTTGATTGATTTAGGAATAAAGATCAATCCGAATAAGAATACAGAAGTATTGGGCATGTTCCGAATCAACAACGCATTTGGTGGTTTTTGGGGGGGAGGCGTAACGTTTGGAGTACGGCAAGTGCATGTAAAAGGCGTTGCGGGCGATTTTTTAAGATATCAAATTGGGAATATCGATTATAAATTGACACCCTATACTTTCTATAATCACAATCCAGATTTATTGGTTTCAACTTTTGCGACAACCAAAATTAAAGAGGACATTTTAAATTACGAAACCTTTTATAGCAACAACACATGGAGGCGTCAAGGTGCGGCCATTAATTTTGCATTAGAATTTCCAAAAGTTGTAGATGAAATTGAGTTTAATGGATTTATAACACGAATGAACCCTACCAACTTAGCCAATATTTTAGAACGTTTGCAAGGCGGCGGTAACATTCTGTTTAAGCAGAATGAGTATTTTAACTTGGGCGTCAATCACGTTAGTATTTTTGACATAAAAGGAACAGCCGCTAACGAAGATGCTTATCGAAATAACGTAAGTTCGTTAACTTATGATTTTTGGATTGATCAACCTCGATTTAGAGTGGGTGTAGATGGGGAATCTGGAATTTCATCCAGTTTTTTAGTGACAGATACAACGGACAAATTGAGCGATTACTTCGTACATGCAAGAGCGTATTTCGAATTCAAAAAGAAACATTTAAATTTTGAAGCAGGTTATATGGACAATGGCCCTGACTTTAGAAGTTTTGGTGCACAATCAAAACGAGTGGATTTTAATTCTCAAAACAATTTTTATCAGCGTTATACCAATGATCAAATGGTGAGAGGAATCTCGGTATATGATCTTTATAATGATCCACTTTTGCATTCTAACCAAATTGTGACCAACATTATGGCTTATAATCCTGCGGTGAACAATGCGCTGCCATATGGCATTGCAACGTTCAATAGAAGGGGAGCTTATGTTGGTGTTAATTATGCAGATTCAAGTAAAATTATTGAAACAGATGCGCGTTATTATTATCTGCAAGAAATAAGAGGGCAAGGAACAGCAAGCTTGCGTAATTTCAGTTATTTGAACGCGAATGTAAGGTTTAACCTCTCGAATTGGACAAAGTGGAAGAAGAAACAAACCTTGCAAGTTGGTTTGGCTTATCAGCAAACAACAAGAAATAGTGAATTTGATTTTGAGGACATCAATTTAAATTCAATAACGCTGAATGCTGGGGTTGAATTAGAAGTGGTGAAGCAATTATTTGTGTTAGGAAATGTATTTATGTTGAACACAAAAGGCAATGAACTTG
>JBLHOW010000071.1:0-32303 GCA_047623705.1 Crocinitomix sp. | reverse complement strand
TTGTTATATTTCCATTCTCATCTTCATACGTCCAAGTTACCGTTGTTGTACCTTGATCAGTAATTGGTAAAGCAGCATCACTTGTAACCGTAACAGGACCGCCACAATTATCAGTAGCAGTTGGATCAGTCAATGAAGTCACTTCACATTCTGCAGTTACGTCATCTAAATCAGCATCATCTGGAGTTGGATCAGTAATATCATCAATTACAACATCTTGTGTTTGCGTTGTTATATTTCCATTCTCATCTTCATACGTCCAAGTTACCGTTGTTGTACCTTGATCAGTAATCGGAAGAGCGGCATCATTTGTAATCGTGATTATGCCACCACAGTTATCAGTTACAATAGGATCAGTCAAACTAGTTACTTCACACTCCGCCGTTACATCTGGCAATACAGCGTCAGCTGGCACAGGATCAGTATCGTCTTCTACGGTTACTGTTTCGAAGCTTGAATTTGTGCATACACCAATCGTTGTATAAGTCACGGTATATGTTCCTTCAGTAGAAGCAGAAAGATCAATTTCACCGGTTGTCGCGTTAATGACTAAGCCAGCACCCGAAGAGAATGTTCCACCTGGAACACCTGTAATCGTTGGTGTAGGATCCGTTCCATTTGGACAATAGATGGCAGCGTCATATGTAAATGAGGCGTCATCTAAACTTGTTATTGACATTGGAATATTTGAAGTAGATGTACAACTTCCACCTGTAAAGTAATAGATATCATAATCTCCAAGTGTTGAAGCAGAAACATCAATTACTCCAGTTGAACCATCTATAACAAGTCCTAAAGGAATTGCAATAAACGTTCCGCCAGGACTAACGATTGTTGGCGTTTGATCAGGTTCACTGATACAATAGCTTGGAGAAGAATAACTAAATGTTGGATCTTGTAATTCAATAATTTCAAGAGAAACACTTGAACTATTAGGACAAGAACCAGCAGTTGTATACGTCACAGTATAAGTTCCAGCAGTTGAAGCTGAAAGGTCAATCGCGCCAGTTGAAGCATTAATAACCAAACCAGCACCTGCAGAGAATGTACCGCCTGCTAATCCAGTAATAGATGGTGTTGGATCGATTGCATCTTGACAATACGCGGCCATGCTATATGTAAATGAAGCATCATCTAAAGCGTTAATTGTCACAAATACACCTGATGCATTCACACAAGGTCCAGACGTGGCATAAGTCACTAAATAGAATCCTGGTGTTGATGCCGAAACATCAATTTCACCTGTTGTTATATCCAAAGATAAACCACCTGCTGCAAAAAATACTCCTCCAGGACTCGTGATAGTTGGAGTAGGATCAGCATCATCAACACAATAAGCAGCTGCGTCATAAGCAAATGTTGCATCATCATCAGCAAGAATCGTAACAGAAACATTAGATGAATTAGGACAAGACCCTGCGGTTGTATAAGTTATTGTATACGTACCAGGTGTTGAAGTTGAAACATCAATAGCACCAGTTGATGCATTAAGAGTTAAACCTCCACCTGAAGAGAAAGTTCCACCTGCTAAACCAGTAATGGTTGGCGTAGGATCAGAAGCGTCTACGCAATAAGTAGCTGCGCTATAAGTAAACGAAGCATCATCTATGGCATTAATCGTAACAGAAACACTTGATGAGTTAGGACATGTACCAGTAGTTGTATAGGTTACCGTATAAGTACCAGGAGTTGAAGCCGAAACATCAATGGCACCTGTTGAAGCATTAATTGAAAGACCACCACCTGCTGAGAAAGTTCCACCTGCTAAACCAGTAATGGTTGGAGTAGGATCAGCATCATCAATACAATAAGCAGCAGCATCATAACTAAATGAGGCATCATCTGCCGCATTAACAGTTACCGAAAAACCTGAACTATTAGGACAAGTTCCTGCAGTAGTATAGGTTACTGTATAAGTTCCAGGAGTTGAAGCCGAAACATCAATCGCTCCAGTTGCAGCATTAATAGATAAACCGCCAGTAGAAGAGAATGAACCACCTGCTAAACCAGTAATGGTTGGTGTAGGATCAGTATCATTTGCACAATAAGCAGCAGCATCATAAGTAAATGAAGCATCATCTATTGCGTTAATCGTTACCGAAACACTTGATGAATTAGGGCATGTACCTGTTGTGGTATAAGTAATTGTATAGGTTCCAGGAGTTGAAGCCGAAACATCAATGGCACCTGTTGAAGCATTAATTGAAAGACCACCACCAGCAGAGAAAGTTCCACCTGCTAAACCAGTAATGGTTGGAGTAGGATCAGCATCATCAATACAATAAGCGGCAGCATCATAACTGAATGAAGCGTCATCTAAAGCGTTAACAGTTACCGAAACACCAGAAGAATTAGGACATGTACCTGCTGTTGTATAAGTAATAGTATAAGTTCCAGGCGTTGAAGCCGAAACATCAATAGCACCTGTTGAAGCATTAATAGATAAACCAGCACCAGAAGCGAAGGATCCACCCGCTAAACCAGTAATAGTTGGCGTAGGATCAGAATCATCTGCACAATATGCTGCAGCATCATATGTAAATGAAGGATCATCTAATGCATTAATAGTAACTGATACAGTTGATGAGTTCGGACAAGTTCCTGAAGTTGTATAAGTAATAGTATAAGTTCCAGGTGTAGAAGTTGAAACATCAATATTTCCAGTAGAAGCATTTAGCGTTAAACCAACACCCGAAGAGAAAGTTCCACCACCTAAACCAGTAACAGATGGAGTAGGATCAGAATCATCAATACAATAAGAAGGCGAGTCATAAGAAAATGAAGCGTCATCTAAAGCGTTAATTGTAACAATACGATCTTCGTCGCCATCACATAAGCCCGGCGTATTATAGGTTACAGTATATGTAGCTGGCGTAGATGCCGAAACATCAATTACACCAGTTGAAGTATTTATAGATAAACCACCGCCAGCGGAGAAAGTTCCGCCGCCAACACCAGTAATAGTAGGAGTAGGGTCAGAATCATCTACACAGTAAGCAGAAGCAGTATAGCTGAAGTTTGCATCTTCACGTGCCGTTGTTGTTACTGTTATAGTTCCACAAGAACCTGGAGTGATACAACCACCTTCACCTCTAATAAAGTAAGTAGTACTTGGTGGAGTTGGTACTACAATAATTGTTGTTCCAGCAGTTGATCCAGCTGAAGTTCCACCACATGAGCCTGTATAAACATGCCATGCAGTTGCATCACCTTTACTTCCACTAATAGTTATAAGTGCAGCGTTTCCGTCACAGATTATTCCTGGGGCCGAAGTAGCAGTTGGGATGTCAGGGTCAGTGCAAGGAGCAACGCATGTTACTGAGGGGGAAAATGCACCTGGGGTTATATCAAATGCAGTAGAATTGTTAAAAGTCCAATTAGTTCTGTCATTAATTTCCCCTCTCAAAAAAGTTGAGGTTCCCGTTAAAGTACCAGTGTATTTGGCATTATCTTGTTCGGTTAGCGCTGAGATAAACAACGATACACAATCAACGCCATTGGTCAAACCAAAAGGAAGTCCAGATCTAGCAGGACCTAATGGACCTGTAGAAGGATCATTCCAAAGGGTTACAGGATCTATTGAAGTACCTGCACCATCTTCTCCATTAAGTCCAGAAATAAAAGTTGGTGTAGTTGCTGGTTCAGGTGTCACAGCTTGATATGCCAATACTTGATCGCCTCCGGAAAGATTCCAATTAAGACCACTCTCAAGAGTTGCTGTTCCTCCACCAGAAACGGTGAAAACATCACTACCAGATTCAGTTATGTAAATAATTGTTCCACATGGTATTCCTACATCAGGTGCTGTCCATTCCATGTGGCCTTCTGTAGTACCTGCCCATTCATCTGTGTCATCATTCCAACCTTCCTCCGTAAAAAAGATAACTTCACTCCCTGGAATATCTGTCAAAGTAATGAACGAGAAACTATGATCTGTAGATGCGCCAGGACCCGAGTCAGTATTATACCCTACAAAAGCGATATCGCCTATTAACAATTGGCCAAAAGAAATTGTGCTAGAAATTGCGAAAAGACTTAGAATAAGAAATAGTTTTTTCATAACATTTATTTTAATGACATAAGTATGCATTCATCCAACCCGTTAAATTTTCTTGATCTATTTGTTTTGGGGATTGGATTGGATTTTTTGGAAGCTTAGTTAAAACTTCTTTATTGTCAGATTTAATTGACCATAAATAATTATTATAAATACAATTATTTGCTGTTTCGTTAAATTGAATGGTGCCGCGTGGGCCTTGAATTATTGTTTCCGAAATGGCTTTTTTAATTGGTAAATTATTATGACGGATAGCGTCTGCAATTATTAATCCATTTTCATAGCCAAGAAGTGCAAAAATGGTAGGTTGTTTTCCTTTTGCCGCAGTATAATCAGCAATGAATTTTTTATTGGTATCGTTTTCTAATTCAACAAACCAACTAGAGATTACTTTGATGTCTTGAAAAACGGCGTTGTGTGCTTTGCATAAATCAGCATCACAGGTAAAAGGTAATGCGTAAATAGGGTATTTTTTTTGTAAGCTATTTTCTACTAAATAAGAAGCATGTTCTTTAGCAAATATTCCGTTGTGAAATGCAACAATTGCGTCTGGATTATCTGTTGAAATATATTCCAACATTTGTGTGGCTTCATCCTCACGCGGATGATGCGGTGTAATAAAGTGTCCTGAAAACTCAACTTTTGGAAGTTTTTCTATAGCAGAAGACAATGCTTCTGTAAAGCCGTAACCGGATTCGTAATAACAGCTTGATGTTTCTATTTTGCAAATGTTGTTTTGAGAAAAATAATGAGCTAAGTCACCAAGTGAATCATAAAGGCCGAGCGAATTCTCGAAGACTCCTGTAGGAGTTTGAATTGGTTTTGTCGAACCTAAGTTTGACACCAATAATACCTCCTCATTTTTTGAAATAAACTCAGCCAACTCCCAATAACCGTTATGACCAAGTAAACCAGTTGTTAAAAGTACATCCTCTTGAAAAATAAGTTTTTGAACAGAATTCATTAATTGTTTGGGGTCTGATCCGAACGCAATACTTTCAATGATTAGTTTATATTCTGTTTCACCTAAGCCTAAACGTAACCCATTAATGAATTCTTTCCCCATTAATGGGTAAGCATTTGATTGTGGAATAAGTACTCCAATATTAGATGGCATATTGTTGGTTATAATAAAGGAAGAAGGGAGGATCAAATAAATGACCCTCCACAGCTTAGTATTTTAAGATTAACTTCTTGACGGAAAAAGTCCTTGCAGTGCTATACATACATTAATTCCTAAAAATGGATTTCTTGAATGAATAGGAAGGTTTGCTCCGCTTAAATTTGTTGTTCCAGAAATAATAACACCTCCAACTTTATCTCCTGTTGTAGGATTTTCTTGATAAATAGATGGTGTTGAGCCACCAGTACTGAAACCGTTTGCACCAGCGTCACTTTCATTAACTTCCGCACCTGGACTGTCTGTTGCGTAGATGTTTACCTCCGCAGTACCATTAATTAATGCATGTGAGTGAGAAGGCATATTCGATTGTTGCACATATATTTGTTCAACTCCTCCTCTTTGCCCTTGGCTAATCGTTGACAATCCTGGTCCGTGGCCAGTATGTACAATGCTTCTACCTCTTAAATCTGGTAAGGCAAAAGTTGTTCTACCATCTCCACCATACATTGTTCCTAAAAGAGAGAATAATGCTGAATAAGAAGAAATAGGTAGTAATTGCCCGTCGCATTTTGCCCAACCACGTGGTGCAAAACTAAAACCGAAAGGTTGGATTTGTCCTAAAAAAGGTTCCATATTAAATAAGTTTTAAAGATTAATATTTTCAAATTCTCTAATGACCTTGATTAAGATCTAGAAGGGAAGATTCCAAATTGAGCGATACACACGTTAATTCCCAAGAATGGATTTCTTGAATAAACAGGAAGGCTTGAACCGCTAGCGGTTGTTGTTCCAGAAATTTCAACACCACCAACTTTGTCGGATGCTGTTGGGTTTTCTTGATAAATAGATGGAGTTGTACCACCTGTACTGAAACCGTTAGCACCAGAGTCACTTTCATTGACTTGATTGCCTGGAGAATCTGTTGCATATACGTCAACATTGGCTTGGCCATTTATTAATGAGTGCGAATGAGAAGGCATGTTGGACTGTGTTACGTAAACTTGTTCTACTCCACCTCTTTCTCCCCATGTAATTGAAGAAAGTCCTGGTCCATGTCCAGTGTGTACAATACTTCTACCTCTTAAATCAGGTAAAGCAAAAGTTGTTCTTCCATCTCCGCCAAAAGTTGTTCCCAATAAAGAGAATAAGGCAGTGTTAGAAGAGATTGCGATTAATTGTCCGTCACATTTTGCCCATGTTCGTGGTGCAAAATTAAATCCAAACGGTTGAATTTGTCCAATAAAAGGATCCATAGCTTAAAATTTTTGATAAGGTTAATAATTAATTTTAGTCTAGCTAAAGTAATACTTTTTTAATGAAATATCAGAAGTGTGCAGGCCGTGACCCCTTATAAACCCTAGAAAAATGACTTATTAAAGAATCATAAATGAGTATAAATACCTACTATTTATTGATGCGAAACCCTTGAATAATGGCTATTTTATGATTATTGATCCAGACGATTGACCCACCCTGAAAAAATAAATACCTGTTTTTATAGCCGTGAGGTTAACTTTGGAAAACCCGTTCAAATGGTGCACTTTTTGGCTTTGAACCAATTGCCCCTGCTGATTATAAATCTCAATTAAATCTGCTTGAACAGGTTCAAAATAAACGAAATCGGTAGCAGGATTTGGATACGTTATGATCTTAGTTTGCTGGTTACTTTCGATTCCAGTATCATCAATTGGTTCATCATCATACATCCAACTTACATCATAAGACCAAACGGAACGCGAATAAGTACCTGCAATTAATTTTTCATTGGGTTCATCTAAATGTAATTCACTTACTGTTACAAAAGGCATTCCTGCGCCTACATATTCCCAATACTCGCCGCCATTAGCCGTAAAATAAACACCGCCATCTAATGCCGCGAATAAATATTCATCATCATCATAACCAGGTACAATTAAGATGTCATTTACAGTAATGTCGGGTAAATTCCCAGAAATGTCAGTCCATTCGCCAGAAGTGCCATTATCTCTACGGTAAAGATAAGAACCTTCTTCATCTGACTTATAACCAGACATGCAGACGTAAGCCGTTCTATAAATATTTGGTGAACATCTTAAACCAGTAATGTAATGGTCAGGTAAATCATCTGTAATGTTATACCAGTCCCATGCAAATTCACCGCCGTCAGAGCGGTCTCCAATCCAAACTAAACCGTCACTTGTGCCGACATAAAGATTGTCTCCAACGACTGGAAATTGATCTATTTCAGTAATGGTATGATAACGTTCAGCGCCAAAGGATTCACCCATTCCAATACGGGTTAAATCTTCACTTACGTATGTGTATGACCCAAAAGGAGCACCAGGCATCATTTGAATGCGAGAAGTACCTACAAACAGTTCTTCAAACGTCTCATTAATATAATAAGGCATGTCCCAATTGGTGCGATCCGGATCTGGATCATCTGGAGAAATAGTAGTTGTTGCTCCACTTGGATCTGCATAACGCAAACCACCATTTTGAGTTTCGTAATAAGCTGCATAAGCGTCCTCTTCTAAAAAGGTAACACGAAAACCGTCACCGCCATTTAGGCGTTCCCAATCATTAAAAACAGCTGCGTTTCCTGACATGGTTCCGTTATCTTGTGCACCTGCGCCGTATAAACCATCTTCGTGCGGATGAACGTCAATGTGATAGAGTTGTGTAATTGGAATGTTGTCAATGTCTTCCCAAGTATCACCATTATCATCAGTTTTATATAATCCACCATCTGTTGCAATGATATAAGAATTTTCATCTAAAAAGGCTACGGCATGTTTGTCTGCGTGCACCTCATATGTCCACCATTCAGGAACATTCTGATACCAATCTAAACCACCGTCTAATGATTGATACATTTCTACACCGGGTATAATTAATTGATCGTTATTATAAGGATTTAGGTATACTTCACCGAAATACCAACCGAAGCCACCCATTGCGCCATCTGGAACATCTTCTGCCCCGCCATGTACGTTTAGTCCGTCCCAAGAGTCGCCACCATCTGTGGTTTTATAAATGTCATCAACATCTAAATTATCGCCGTCAACATATAAGGCAAAAAGGGTGTTTGGATCATCATTAGAAATAGCTAAACCAATTCTGCAATCATCTTCAATAGGTAGTCCACCAGAAAGTTGCGTCCATGTTTCGCCCGCATTAATGGTTTTATAGATACGACATTGTGGTCCTGTAACGGTTGACGAAAAATAGTTTCGCATGCGGTTATAACCTGATGCATATAAAATATCTGGGTTACTTGGATCCATCACCATATCAGAAATTCCAGCCGAATCTGCAATGAATAACTTGTTAGACCAAGTTGTGCCTCCGTCATCTGAACGGTAAACTCCTCTTTGGCCATTTTTAACATGAGGGTTCCCCAAAGTGCTTGCAAAAATTCGCTCAGAATCTGTTGGATCAATAATAATTTTTGATACTACGCCAGTTTCTTCCAATCCTATATTATCCCAAGTGTCTCCAGCGTCCTCAGATTTATAAATACCGTTTCCTAAAAATGAACTTCCTGTGAAATTTCGATCTCCAGTTCCCACATAAACTATGTCTTCATCTTCGGCGTCAATTGTTATGGCGCCGATTGATAAGTACGGCTGATCATCAAAAATTGGATCCCATGAATCACCACCGTCGGTAGTTTTAAAAACACCACCATTTGTTGCACCTGCGTAAATAATATCATTATCAGATGGACTTAATGTAAGCACGTCTATTCGGCCACCAATGTTTCCAGGTCCTTCTTGCAACCAGTCTAGACTTAGATCTACGTCACGGCTATCACCAACTGCATAAGCTTGCATTTTGATCTCCTCCATTTTTTCCAAATATTGAGCTTGGTCAAAGTTTCCGTCAGGGTAGGACCGTATTGTCAACCATTGGTCGTGCGGTTCTAGACTTTTACCTTCTCCTTCCATTTCTGCGGGAGGAATAGATACAATTGAACTTTGATTTATTTGCGTTTCTTCAGATTGAGAAACGAGGAGGTAAGTTGTTGCGGCGATCGCCAAAGCGCCAACAGCTAAAAAGCTTAAATTTTTCATGGATATAATTTTAAATCCGATCGATTTCGGAACTCAATGTTATAAAGTTAGGGAAAAATCAGGAAACTACCCATCATTAAACGTGAAGGGTAAGAATCTTTTACTCATCCGCTTACTGCACAATTAAGCGCGCAGTTTGCACGGGTTGATTAAAATCCGTGCTTTCAACTGTTAAAATATAGATTCCTTTGCTCAAAGTACTGCCTGATAATTCATAGCTGTTACCAGTAATGTTTGTTTTCTGGCAGATTTGATTTCCTATGATATCAAAAACACGAATATTGAGGTTTTCGCCCAATGCTTCTCCAAAATAAATGGTGGTCGTTTCGCTAAACGGGTTCGGATAAACGAGTATTTGCGTTAGTTCCGATTCATCAATTCCAGAATCGTCAATAGCATCTGGATCAAAGAGTGTATTGATGGTTGTATTTGTTATTACAGCAGGATTTGCGTCAAAATAAATATGTGCGGTATTTGTTATTACCGTTCCTAAATCCAAATCAGGCAAAAGATCAATACGATACTTTAAAAAGCTATGACTTGCTAATTCGTTCACATTGCTATCAGGCAGCATAATGTCATTGAAGGTAAATGAAACTTGCCCAAATGGTCAATATAAGTGACCATAGGATCGCTGTTACCCAAAATTTCCAAGCTGCTCCAATCTAAATTTTCATCCAATTGATCGTTAATTACAACATTAATTGCGGTGTCTGTTCCAGTATTTTGGAAGCGAACGGTATACTCTAAGAAAGGTGTTGTTGGAGGAATATTTCCGAATTCACTGTCTCCTTTAGGAGATACGGTTTTATCATTAGGGTCATAAGCACATTGGATCGTTTGTGAAATGGAATCCTCATAAGCAAATAGCGCTGCACCAAGGTCATCTAATGCTGTAACAGTAGAGTATGAAGTTAAGGTGTCACTCATCATTTCAGGACCGGGGATTTCAATCGTTATTTCGAGATATTCTTCATCAAAATAGAACAAATCGGCATAAGACCAATAGTAGGAATTATCAACGATTGAATCAGGTGCAACTTCAGCTCCAATATAAGTGATGTCCTCGTCCAATTCAATTTCAATCGTGCCACTGGCAATTGAGCCGCCAATGTTCATATAAGCTACATAATAATTAATAATTGTTCCACATCTTGGAAAACCAGCAATGAAAGAACTTTCTAGCTCAGCATCATCATCAGTCGGGAAAAAGCCAAAATCGAAATCTTCCGCACCGTCAAAAGCATCATCAACTGTGACGAGATACTCCATAGGGTCTGATGTAATTCCCCAGTGATCCAATTCTTCTGGCAGCACTGTATAGTCTCCGTCGGCAACATCTTCGAAGTTAATAATATAGTTTCCATCAACATAGGTATATGAGAATTCGAAAGTAGGTTCGGATGTTACTTGGATTCCGCCTAAACCAAGTTCACCAACATCTCGGATTCCATTTTCATTTTCATCATAGTAAAGGTTCCCGGACACTTGTTGTGATGAACTGAATGCATTTTTGAACCAACTGATCTGGTCATCCGTGGATCCAACTGCAAAAATATCTTGGTCGCCATCAGCATCAATATCCACCATGCTCATATCGTGAAAATTTAAAATATCGTGGCTAATATCATTTGGAACACCAAAAGTACCATCTGCAATATTCTCAATCCAAGTGATTTGTCCACTTGCAAACCAAGGATCTGCATCTAAAAATATAACCGAGCCACCAATTAATACATCTACGTCCCCATCATTATTTATGTCATTGGTAATGATTTGTTTATATTCCATGTGGTTAACTAAAAACACGTTTTCAGTGCCAAAGGTTAAATCACCACTATTTTCCATCCAAAAGGCTTCATTATCAGCCCAGTCAGAGCCATAAATCCCAACAATGTCAAGATTGCCGTCGTTATTTAAATCGGCCAGGGCAAAATCTTGACAATGAAACGTTCCGAGATTAACTTCAGCAGCGAAAACGCCACCCGTATTTTCATAACATAAAAAATCGCCTAATTCGATCCCTGATACAAGGACCAAGTCCAAATCACCATCTGCGTCTATGTCGTCCATTTCCGCATCTAAGACATAAGTTGCAGTAGAAGGAACATCTGTTGACGCGCTAAAAGTGCCTCCTAAATTTTCGTAATAACTGATAAAAGAGCCTCCGTTAAAACCGACTCTTATGAGATCACTATCTCCATCCAAATCTAAATCTGCAGCAAACATTTTCTGTGTCCGCTTTGGATCAGCGTCAATAATTTCCGAGCTGCCAAAAGATCCATCCCCTAAGTTTGGTAACCATGAAATTGTTGAATCAGTTAAATTGGAAATAATTAAATCCATGTCAGCGTCATCATCAACATCCATAATTATAACCGTACTAATATTTGTCGTGCCACTTGAAACTGGTTGAGGCACGCCAAAAGCTCCATCTCCACTATTGGCCATCCAATGAATAAGCCCATAATAGTAGCTATAACATAATACATCTATATGACCATCTCCATTCAAATCTGCAAATAAGGTTTCTTCAGTATTTTTTGCTTTACCCGTAATCACTTTTGAGTCAGAATAGGTCAACCCACCTTCATTTAAAACGTAGGAATATTGCTGATGAAACACTCCTGCAAATAGGATATCATTGACACCATCTGTGTCTATGTCACCAATAAGAAATGAGTGCATTTGATCCACAGGGCTTCCAACCGAAATTGGCGCAGCATAAGTTCCAGGCCCAGTTTTTTCTAAAACATTAAGGTATGAATCAGGAGACATAACAACATCTTCTCGCCAAACGAAAACGATATCTAAATCGGCATCATCATCTACATCTTCCATTCTAAAAAGAGTGGGTTTATTGCAGGTATGAATAACTTCTGTAGCTCCAAAAGTTCCGCCGCCCACATTTTCTATCCATGCCAATTGATTCTCGTGAAATGCCGAATAAAGGATATCTAAATCTCCATCTTCGTCAATATCGGTTGCATGGATTTCTGTGACAAAAGAGACACCTGTGCTAATTGTAGTACCAGCAGAAAAAGTCCAAGCACCCAAGTTCTCATACCAAAGTATTTCCTCACCATCATGTGTTCCTATTATGAGGTCTAAATCTCCATCTCCGTCCATGTCTCCCGCATTCGATACGCGTTCATCAAATACGAATTCATCAATTATAACGGGGGTATTAAATAGGCCACCGCCCAAATTTTCCAGCAGCATAATTTTATGACTATAATCGATTATTACGCCACCAACGGTATTGGCGATTAAGTCAAGGTCTCCATCTGCATCCAAATCTTCAAAATAGATGCGGCGCATTGAAACGTTTTCTACAATAATTGTGATTTCTGAAAACTCACCGCCGCCTAAATTTTCAGTCCATGCAATACCTGGACCGTCATTACCTTGGGTTCCAAAAGCGATATCGATATCGCCATCTCCGTCAATATCCTCAGCGGCAACTGTAATGTACCATTCCTCGGTATTTTCTATAGGTCGTGAATAGGGCTGATGGATCTCATGAAACGTTTCTTCTCCATCTGAATTGCTGCGCCATTGAATGCCAGCTTCGTTGCAATAGATAAAATCATTTAAACCATCCCCGTCAAGGTCTGCGAGGGCAACTGCGTGTTTTTCACTGCCAGCTTCAAGTGGCCTTTGTTCAATAAATTGAGAAAAACCTGTGAAAGACCATAGAGTGAGTAGTAGTAGTGTATTTTTCATTTTAGAGTTAATGAGTAAGTAGTCCGTGAATATACTGCTTTATTGACAGATAGCCAAAGAGTTAGATATAGGCTAGTTTTGAGAGGTAGGCGGATTCATCCGTAAAATTAACCTAAAACCGACCGTTGCATATGCGTTTGATTTGGATTTAAAAGCTTTGGGATAAAGCCCTGCTTTATTCACACCTGCATATGACCCGTACCTTTCATCATACCAGTTTGCACCAATTATGAGTCTACCGTTGACATCATTTAAGCGATTTAAATTTTGATCAATGTTTCGTTGGTTTTCGCAATATTCTGGGTTGGCAAAACAGTTATAATTAATATAAGCCTCCAGCAAGGCTTTATAATTGGTTTCATAATCTTCACACATCCATTCGGAGGCGTTATTGGAAAGGAACTCGACTTTACTAGCTAAATAGTTTCCTTGAGCGCGCATTATTACTTCGTGCTTTGTTCCAATAATGCCTGAATATTTATCTTTATCATATTTCTTAATCAACTTTAAGAATTTGCGGTGAGCTTTTTTATTTTGAACATCATATGGACGGAAGACTTTTTGCAAGAGCGACTTTTTGTAATTAAAGCTTGTTGGGCGACGGGTTTCTTTTTTATCACCCAACAAGAGGTTTGAAACAATTTGATTATCTTCAATATGTTCGCCTAAATTTTGACTATATCCACTGGTAATTGCCCATTCATATTCGATTAATTTGGGTAGATCAACTGTAAATTCCCGAGCGACTTTGGGATTCGATTTTTGGATTTGTTTTTGTTTCCAATCACAATAGGCTTTTGCTTGCTCATGTGAGACACCAACAACAGGCATGTTGTCAAACGCTGGATGCCAAAAATACATATTGCCCATGACAGAAGAGAATTGCGCATTGTAGAATGTTTTCCATGCAGCAGTATCTGGATAAATATTGAGGGTGTGATTGATTATATATGGACCTATGCTAAAATGATACCTTAATCCATAGTTCTGCTTTTTTTTCAGTGTATCTCGACTCTTTGCTTCTTCTGCCGCTTCTCGATCGATAGAATAATAACGATAATTCAAGTAACTTTGTGCAACTTCAAGTCGTTTATAAAAGCGTTCGTTTGGACGTTTATAAAATTGAGAAAGAATTGGAATAGTAACGTCGTCTCGAAATTCTTTGCGGTAATCAAAATCGTAGTTTAGCGCGTATAATTCTCGGTTGATTTTACGAGCTGGTGATTCAACAGTTTCCCATTTCATTGTTACCTCGTCATAATATTGATCATCAGTTACGTTTAACATTTGTATGGCTTGCTCATCCGTTATAGCATCACTCGCATAAATTGCTTCACGGAAAATAGAATCTCGCACCCAATCCGTGAATTCACGATATTCTTTATTGGTCACTTCATATTTTGATATGAAAAAAGGGTCAAAATAGTCCTTTACTAATGCTGCATATTTTTCATTGCGAATGATTTCTGATTGGACAGCAAAAGTATCTAAGCGCAAATAATTTGAAGTGTCGCGCCCCATTTTCCAATCCACATAAATTAACTCTGATGGATCGACATAATGTCTCAAACTATTGGCCTGAATAATATTAACAGAATCATGCAAATTAAGCCCGGGTTGTATTAAAGCAAACTGACTTAAACCTTTCAATTCTGACGGTTTATAAGTAATAGTTTTTGGCGTAAATTTATAGGTTCCATTTATTGGATGATAGTAGCGGACAGATTGCTGCTTAGCACCTAGTACTGCCACATTAATGGCCACTGTTTTAGTTTGTGCAAACGGACTTAGTGCAAGCAAAAGAATTAGAACTGTAAGGAGGGTTTTCATTATGGCTATAGTTCAACGGTTCAATTTAGTTACTGTTTATTCCAGCGCTTCTTGAAAAACCGAGATTCTAAAAATCTCCTTACGCACTGTTGGTGTGTTGCGAAAATAGACGTTTAATTCATTTAATTTCGCTATGTCAAACGCTTTGCTTTCAAGCCTTATTGTTAGCGTGACCATTTCGTCCCAAATCCAAAAAAAACTAATTTGTTCTGTATTAATTTCTGGAAATAGTTCGTGAAATTTTTGCGTAAAGGGTTTATAATAATCGTGATATGCCATGGAGTCAATGCCACTTTTTGATAAACTAGAATCAATCTTGAAATTTTTAAAGAAAGCATCTGTTTGCAAAACGTATTGAAATTTGTTGTCAATGCTAGGTGAAATTGTGAACAGCGCATTTGCTTTATTGAGGCTATCAATAATTTGATTTGCTTCTGGTTTCATTGCACCATAACTTGCTCCTGATACGATATGGAGTTTACGGGTGAATCTTTCTGCTTCTCCAAGTGAAAGACCTTCAGGAGAAGAAAGGCGATAAAAACGGACTTCATTATTATTTTCTATGAACCATACTTTAAAATAACCTCTGTCAGAAATGTATGAGGAATCAATTTTTATTGAATCTTTAAATTGTAGATAATTACTTTCAGGCAAATAGTAAACAGGATTATTTAAGTTAGGTGAACCCTGCCAAAACATGAAGTTTTTTGATTGACCAATTGCTTGATTCACCAAAAAGAACAATATTATTGCTCCAAAATTACGAAACGTGCATCTCGCCATATTATTTGTGGTGTATGATTGGGGTGGAAATTTAAGGACTCCAACTTTTGCAGTTCAAATTTTTTGTTTTTCAAATAGAATTGTATTCGAGGTTCAAAAGGAAAAGTAGATGAAACATATATTTCAGAATATAAATTAGGAAAGGCGAATTTTAATTCCTTCGTCAATTTTAGTTTATAGTCATTAGACAGTTCTTGTTTTTCGGAGAAGGTTAGTCCAGTTGTATCTGGAACTGTATTATATCGTCCTTGAATGACAAGCTGATATGGGAATTCTGTATTTAATTCCATATTCGTATAAAAGTACTTTCCTGCTAATTTTAGAGAGTCATGATAAGGTATGGCAAGATATAGAGGGAGGTTAATTCCACTGTAGTTGGTCGTATAAGCAGGAATAAAATTTTTGTCTTTTCCTTTCCAATCTATGCTATCCAAATTAATTTTTGAATATGATTTTACATGGATTCCGTTTTCATAAATACGCATAGTTCCATTTGAAATACTGTCGCTAAATTGGATAATTTTAATTTCGCTTATAAATGACTGATGATCGTCAATTGGTAATAAAATGGGTGCATAACTTTGCCCTTTAGGATAGATTAAAACAAATGAATTTGTGTTTTGACCAATAGCTGAAAAACTGAGGCAAAAAATTAATATGACGCGTGTTTTTTTCAATTTTATTCAGAGCTTAAACGTTTCATTTTTTACTTAGTACAATTGTAAACCTTGAATTGGTGATTACTAATTTGAATTTCCACATCACTAAAATGACTCTTCAAAAAAGCTTCATAACCAACATTAGAATTGGCGACAATTGTTAAGATTCCTCCAGGTTTCAAACTAAACTTGGCCGCTCGGCATAACTTAATAGGAATGCTTATGTCAATTGTATTTTCAAAATGAAAGGGCGGGTTGGTTACTACCCAATCCAAGCTGTTTTCTTCAAAATGGTTTAATTCATAATTATGATGAAAATGGGCTTTTGTGTCGTCCACATTTAATTTTGCAGACTCTAAGGCCAAACTTGAATCATCTAAAAAATGCATTTCATCTACGGCTGTTTTATCCAAGATCCATTTGCCAATAATGCCATTACCGCAAGCCATATCTAAAACACGTGCGTGATTCTCAGGTATTTTAAGATTTTCTAATAGATAATGCGTTGCCTTGTCAACTTTTCCTGATGAGAAAACACCTTTATATTGCTCTAAGTCGAAGTGTTCATATTTAAAGCTTTCAATATTCACTGCCGTAGCCACTTCCTTTTTTCCGCTCAAAATTATAAGTCGTGCTTTCTTTTTGGCTTTGCTTTGTTCTACATTTTCGAAATATCTACCGGCAACTTCTAGCAAGTTTTTGTTAAAATATTTCGTCATAAAACCACAAATCACTTTTCCGTCATCCTGTAAATTTGCGTAAATGTGTTGCAAGTAGGTTTCGAAAAGCGCGATTGATTTTGGAATTTTCAGATAGGCCGCTTCTAATTGTTTTGGAAGTTCATCCATTAGCAAAAAGAAATTCGCAGCATCAAGTTCAACTTGATTGCTCTCGGCATTTGTTTTTATTGCAACTTCCTGACTTTTCAAATCGGTAATGATAGTTGGATTTTGATTGGCTAAATGACAGGAGATATAACCAAAGCCATCATTGTAAATTCCAATCGTTTTTTCTTCGGTTGAGATTCCATCTACCATTAATTCGTCCGCAGCATTCCATGCTTTTAATGAAGGATGATCGGTTGCGGGGATGCGTTTTAAGTTTAAGGTTTTATTCATGATTGATTGCAAAAGCGTAGTTTCATATATTTATTTGTGCGAAATTTTCAATGAATTTATTTAAATACTATTGGTAGGGTAAAATAGGAACGCACTGGTTTATTATCCATTTCTGCGGGAATCCAATTTGGCATTTCCTTCGTAATATCCAAGGCAATACCATTCAATTCTTCATTGATTCCTTTTATCACTCGAAAGTCCACTAAATCGCCATCTTTATTGACTGTAAAACGAACATAAACGATACCTCTTTCACTTGTTTTTAAGTCTTTCGGCATTCTTTTTTCAATAAATTTTTCTAATCCTTCTTTACCATGAATGAATACGGCCTCCGTTTCTGTAAAGTGGAAAATCTCATCTTCTTCTGTTTCATCTGCAATCATTTCATCTGGAACTTCATTCATTACTGACATATTTACGTCATCCCATTCGTCCCATACCGAATCACCTTCACGCTCTAAGCGTTTTTTACAGGTAATTTGAATCCAACCGTAACCAGTGCTGTCAGGTCGCTTGACCAAAAAAGGATTAAACTTATATTTGCTTAAAGCGTCTAACAACAATTTTTCTTTCGCTTGGCTCATTAAAGGCTCAATGATTGAAACGTCTCTTACAAAATCACCCGCTGGATCAAGTTTTAGTTGAATTCTAAAACCAGTTGTATCATTCTTAAAAAGCGTATTATCAAAAATTTCTAAATGGTAGTTTGATGAATTAAATGTTTGAACGCGTTTATTGTCATAATATGGTTTAACAATTTGTGTATTCAAACTTTGCGCGTTAAACAAAAATAGGCTAAAGTAATTGTGAATTTCCTCGTTGTAATCCGGATAAATGCGATAAGTATTTTCAATTTGTGTAACGCCAGGTTTAATATTGTCTGGATTAAACATTTCTTGCAATACAAATAGCGCGTACCATTTACGAAATGCACTTGAACGAAAATCAATTGGAGAATAACGAACAACACTTTCATGAAGACTAGCATGTCTAAATTTAAATACACCGGCATATATCGTTAAAAACCATTTATCATCCTTTTTTTCTTGTTCAATTACTTGTTCCAGATTTAACTCAAATTGAGATTTACCTGGGGCAAACATCATTGAATCTGGAAAAGCGCGCATTATGTCTTTCAATAGACTTAATGAGTCTCTAGATTTTGGTCGTGGAACAATTTTCAAAGTATCTATGAAAAAAGCATCTTGTGTGAACAATTTCCTATGGTATTCACTAAACTTTTTTTGTAACTCTTTGCTTTGCGGAAGTGGCATAAACACCAAATCACTTGTATAAAAATGATAGGCGAAATATTGATTTTCTATTGTGCTATCTGTAAACTCATAGCTATGTAAATAGTCAATAAAATCATTTTCAAATGTATTAATATCGACTCCCGCAGATTTGAAAAAATCAGCTATTACAGGTTCTGTTTTAGCATAAAAATCTACTCGATCTGTACTTTTAGATTGATCGCCTAATATTTTTCCAAGCATTAAAACAAAAGCTTTTTGATTACATGAAAAAGTCATATCCAAAAATTCCTCTTGTGAAATTTCATAAATTATAGTAGCGTAAGACTTGATATCAATGGTGTGATGTTTTAGGTATTCCCAGGATGTTTGCCAGAGCCAAAATGGACCACGAAAATCTGATTCGTATTCGTTCAGTTCAAAAATTGGATTAAACTCATTACCATGGGTCCACAAAAAAAAACGATCATTAAGAACTTCTACTGCTTCGACCCCAAATTTATATTCAATTAAATCTGTTGTACTCAGCACTTCAGCAAGATTTTCGGTTTTCAATTGTTTTTTATTCCCATTAGACAAGGTGCTTAGAACCAAGGTCTCATATTGCTCATAAGTGCGATATTTATTTACGAAGGCTTTCATTATTTGCGCCTCAAAATCATCACAATCAATTTTAACACTATCCGTTTGCGAGAAAGTTGTATTGAATGCTGCAAAAAAACAAATGGCTATTAGTCCGACAAATTTGTGCATAAAAAGGCGACTTTAATTTTGGTATAAAGATAATGACTTTGAAAAGATTGGATTTTGTTTTCCGCCTTAACGCCTTCTTCCTTTAGATCGAGAAGTTGGACGCGAGCTGCCAGAATTCTGTTTCGCCCGTTTTTCTTGCAACCATTTTGGCACTTCGCGCTCTTTATTTTGCGGAGCTGCTGTACCCATTAAGCGCGCCAATAATTCTGGTTTACCAGCATTATTTAATTTATCCTTTACCCATTGTCTATTCTCTTGTTTATACCAAAAGAAAAAGCGGTGTTGGTCCTTTTTTTCTTCTTTGGTTTTAGGAGCAAAGGTTGGTTTTAAAGTATAAGGATGCACGCCCGAATAATAGATAACCGTAGCTACTGTCATTGGGGTTGGCGTAAAATCTTGCACTTGCTCTAGCTGAAAGCCCATTTCTTTTGTTTCGGCAGCAAGGTTGGCCATATCTTCTTCTTTACATCCTGGATGCGAAGAGATGAAATAAGGAATAAGCGGTTGTTTTAATCCGTTTTTTTCCTGGATGCGGTCATAACTTTCTTTGAACTTATGAAAATGTTTAAAAGGAGGCTTACGCATCACACGTAACGTATCATCCGCCGTGTGTTCGGGTGCAACTTTTAGACGACCAGAAACATGGCGAGTAACGACTTGCTCTAAATATTCCTCTGCCTCTTTTTCGTTCAAATTTTTATTATAGTCTTTCACCAAAAGGTCGTAACGAATTCCAGATCCTACAAATGCTTTTTTCACTTTAGGATGCTGATCTACTTTTCGATATAATTCCGTCAACGGCTTATGACTCGTATCTAAATTCGAGCAAACAACAGGATGAATACAAGAAGGGCTCACACACTTTTCGCAAATGCCCATGTCAATTCCTTTCATGCGATACATATTCGCCGAAGGACCACCCAAATCAGAAATATAGCCTTTAAAATCAGGATCTTCAACCACTTGTTCTACCTCACGCATGATAGATTCTTCACTTCGCGAAGCAATGAATTTACCTTGATGTGCAGAGATTGTACAAAAACTACAACCACCAAAACAACCACGGTGCATATTAATGGAAAACTTAATCATTTCATAAGCTGGAATGTCTCCACGCTTATAATATTTAGGATGCGGTAAACGTGTATATGGCAAATCAAACGAACGATCAATTTCACCTTCCTCCATAGTTTTGTATGGCGGATTTATAATTAATCTATTTTCACCACTTTCTTGAAAAATGCGGCGTGCAATTAATTTATTCGACTCTACTTCAACAACCTTAAAGTTTGCTGCGTATGCTAGTTTATCTTCTAAACATTTTTCGTGTGAACTCAATTCAACGTCTTCCCAATTTTTATTTTTTGGAATACCGTCAGCTTTAGGCACAAACACTGCCGTTTGCGGAATCGTTTTCATAGATTCCAATGGCACACCTTTTTTCAAAAGCGTTAAAATATCGCGGAGGGGTTGTTCACCCATTCCGTACACCAATAAATCGGCACCACTAGTTTCTAAAATACCCGGCATTAATTTATCCGACCAATAATCATAATGCGTTACGCGACGCAATGAAGCTTCAATTCCGCCAATTAAAATTGGAACGTTTGGATATAATTTTTTTAATATTTTAGAATAAGTTACAACTGAATAGTCAGGTCTAAAACCAGCTTGCCCGCCTGGTGTATATGAATCACTAGATCGTTTTCTTTTTCCTGCAGTATAGTGATTCACCATAGAATCCATACAACCTGCAGTAACACCAAAAAAGTATTTGGGTGCACCAAACTTTTTAAAATCTCTTAAATCATCTTGCCAATTCGGCTGTGGAATTATGCCAATGCGAAAGCCTTCGCTTTCAATAATTCTACCAATAACCGCTGGACCAAATGAAGGATGATCCACATAAGCATCACCAGAAACTAAAACAACGTCTAACTCATCCCAGCCGTGCGCTTCTAATTCCTTTTTAGTGATAGGCAACCAATCCGATACAGGTCTTCTTTTTTGATCCATGGTACAAAGATAAGGGATTTAAGGGCAAGGTTAATTTTTTATTGTACGATCTATCCAGATATCAACTATTAATGGGGCAATAAACTGATTAAATGGACTCTGCAATAAGTTTAGCGGAAAGTCAGTTCGATACTATTTTCCATATAATCAGAGTAGGGTATAAATTCAATTTTTCCGTCTTGACCGGCTGTTCCTGGTTCACCATCTCTACCGTTATAACCATTTCGTCCAGCTACACCATTACCCATAGTTCCAGTACCTGCCAAGCCCTTTTTTCCATAGCGTCCATAAAATCCGGCCTTGCCAGCTGAACCTCCGTTAACATTGATCGTAATTTTTGAAATGTATTTTTTCGTTTCGGATGTAAAAATAATTTTAACAGAACTACCGTCACCACCATTTCCGCCATTTCCAGCGTTACCTCCGTCACCTCCATCACCTCCGTTTCCTCCAAGTCCAACGCCAGTCCAGCCCGTTTTTCCATAGGCGCCATCCTGTCCGGTTCCGCCATGTCCGCCATTTCCTCCTTGGGCATCCAAATTAACTTTTACAGTGTTTCGTGGGAAGTATAAGACCAGTTGGTTACTTCCCTTCAGTTTATTTGACAGGATCAAAACAGTATCTTGCGTACAAGGATGCGCGCCTAATTGCATGAATAAAGTGAGATTCTCTGCACTGTGACCGTTTATTCCAACTAGTCCGTTCCGTCCATGTGAGTCAAATGAACCGTCCCGGCCCTTGCGTCCATTTGATCCAGAAAATGAAAGATTTTGCGCTTTCTGTTTAATGGAATATACTTCATCTGTAAAGATTTCAGGTCTACTCCTCAAAGCGACTCTAACAACTAATAATGAATCGCAAATATTGCTTTGTTTAGGAATAATTCTGGCATTCATGGCGTCAAATCTCCCTCCCTTTAATACACTTATTTTAATTTCATCAAAGGCGATTTTTCGATTTTGAATTTCCATCCCGTTATTCTCTTCCAAATCAGCGAAGATTTTATAGGGAAGAAACTTGTCGTTAGATATATCATTTGGATCCATATATAAATGCAAACTTTTCACATGGTCAGCAGCATTGTAAACAGGGATTTTAAATTTAAAAATTCTATCTGAACTGGCGTAGTTCAATTTTATATCAAGCCGAATGAATTCCTCTTCAAAATATTTTGGAATTTTTAGCCTAAAATGCTTCTGAGACGGCCCTGTTATACTCACCCATTTTGACACTTCATACGTAAAGTCTACACAAGGATATTTGGGGTATTCATCTGTGCTTTTATATACTTTTCCGCTTGTTTTGGTCACTTTGAGGGCAAAAAGGGCATCATTTCCTTTAAAAATGTCCGTTTTTTGATAAATTAATTCAACAGATTGGATTCCCGCCTGGGCAGTAAACGAGATGAATAAAAACAATAGGGGAATAGTGCGCCTAAAAAAGGCGGGAATTAGAGCGATCATAAGTATGGTTTTTACCGAAAACAGCAAATTTCATACCAATAACTTTACTTGAAATAACCTGCTATTAGTTTTAGCTCTTTTTTGGTGATGGTTGGATAATCCTCTCGAAAATGTTTTGCATATAGCATTTGACCATCTGAAACACTTACTAAAGCCATTTCTGTAAAACGATTCACAGCAAAGTATAAAATGATGTGTTCTGGATTCTTTTTTGCCAACGTTTCATAATATTCTTTCTCAGCCAATAAACGATATGTAATATTCAATTTATCGAGTTCTTCCGCAACAACAGCATGGCGGGTTTGTTCTCGATTTAAAATGAGTGTATTTCCTACCGAAGGGCCATTATTACCCGTTACGGCCTCAGAAATTTTCGTATTTAAAGCTTCTGGTTCTCCCGTTAAGCGTTTGTCTTTAATAAAATTCAAACCCTGATTGAGTGATTTCACCAGGATATAGCTATAGCGATACTCTTCTTCCTCGGCCACTAAATCGTAAAAACCATTGACGTACATATAGCCCAATGTTTGTTCCATTTTTACGGCTTTGCGCGGAACATAAATTTCGGCAGGTTGTAAAACCAACACATGTTGGTTTTTACGATCCATCATATGTTTTTTGGTAAACTCTTTGGTGGTAACAAATAAGGCGGTTGAAGTTTTTGCAGGACGTTTGTATTGTCCAATTGTATCAACTTCTGAAAAGGTCCAGTACTCGTCCAAATTGGCAATCATGATGCTATCAAAATGGCTGTTTCCAGTTTTAACAAAAGTTATTCCGTTGTTGACCATGTTTTTGAAGGTCAATTCATTTGCGCCAAAATTATAGACTTGCGCAAAACTTAAATTAATAAAAAGTATAAAGAGAACGACTAAGTATTTTTTCATAGTAATAAGCATCATTTAATCGCAAATATAACGATTGCAACATGACTTGCAATTTTGGCGCCAGACTAGATTTCTCTATAAATCCAACCGATTTGGATAAATTACCGTCTTCAATAATAAACAATCCAGACATCATGAAACTCAGCCTAACGAGCTATTTTTTATTTTTACTATTCTTTGTTTCAGGGAAATTATATAGTCAAGATAAATTCGGTCAAGGAGACTTTTCAGTAAATCCTTATATCGGAATAATTCCGTTGGACATTGCTGCGAAAGTTGGTGAAACCTACGTCCCAACAGATGCAAAACTTGTTGGAATTCCTGTTTCATTAGGTATAAAAGGAGAATTCATGCTTCATCCTTTTTTGGGTTTCAAAATTGACATGAATTGGGTTTATATTGGTTATAAATATACACGCAATAGTGAAAATTTACATTGGAATTCGGATACAGGTGGGTATACGAGCACAATTGTTACAGAAAATTATGAACGAACATCTAGAAAAATTCGAGTAATGCTTGGAATAAATCATTATTTGAGACGATCAAAAAGGTTTCATGCCTATTCAACAATTGAAATTGGGTATAAAAATATTCTTCGAAGACAAGTGACGAATAGTGTTGTTAGCACTCCAACTGTTTTTATCACTTTTGGGAATTATGGTTTTCCTATAACTATGCGGGTTGGTCTTGGTCAAAAATGGTTTTTAACAGAAAATTTAGCTTTAACAACAGAACTTGGACTTGGTGGAACACCATTGCATGTTGGAATGGAAATTAACTTTTAGGCTTCTACTCAATTTAAGCAGATATTACCTTGATCTATTCGGGGAAGTTCAAATGAGGCCTACTTTTTCAAGGCTATATAACTCATTATTGGCCTAAAACCGACAAAAGGGCTAGGTTCATTTGCATTTGCATTTGTATGACTTGTGATGCGAATATTATAACCCGTTGCGTTCCAATGACCACCATATGCTTCTCCGTCTGATGTGATTTCTGCCACATTGCCGCACATATTATAAAGTCCAAAAGCATTAGGGGAATAACTTTCTGTTGGAGCAGTAAATTGAGCGTTGCTAGTAGAATTAACATCAGTGATGAAAGTTGAATCGGCTACAATTTCAATTCCTTTATCAGTAGATTGAATGTTATGTTCACCAATTACTTTGAAGTTAGCCAAATAACACCCTTTTGCATTTTGAAGATAGGCACCACCCCAAGCATAAGTTGCCGTTTTATTCCCACCTTGCGCAGCTGCAACCCATTCATATTTAGTAGGTAGACGTGCATCATTTAAATGTGCACCATATTTATTTCGCAGTTCTTTTGTTAACCATTGGCAATATAAATCGGCTCCTGCTTTACTCACATTTACAACAGGGTAACTGTCATAAGCCGGGTGCCAAAAATAATAGTTGACCATTGGTTGATTGTACACGCCAGGTAATTGCCATTTAGTTGTATCGGGCAATGCAATTGCAAGTAAAGAGTCGTTGCTAGTTTGTTTCAAGGCAGTTAAAAACTGGCGATACTCGAAATTTGAGACTTCTTTATCGGCCATATAAAATGCTTGCACACTCACGTCTTTATCAAAAACTGTTGTATTGCATGAGGGAATAAAAACGAAAGATTTTGGCGTTTTATTTTTTGCTGATGGGCCAAAAGAGATTAGAATGAGTCCAACAAGGACAAACATTATTTTTTTCATAGGTATAGGTTTTATATTTCAATAACTCATAAAACCTTTACAGGTTACAGTTGTTAAAATAATTCTTTCACGTTGTCAGCAAATAATTTTACTGCAATTGATAAAAGGATGATTCCAAATACCTTTTGTAGGATCGCAATTCCGCCTTTACCCAAGAATTTTTCGATTCGTTTTGTCAATTTCAAAACGAAGTAAACAACGATTATATTCAAAAATATTGCAATTGCAATATTGAGCAAATCATATTCCGCTTGTAGCGAAACAATTGTTGTCATTGATCCTGCTCCAGCAATTAATGGAAAGGCAATGGGTACAATGGAAACAATTTTCTTAGAACCTTCATCTTCATCTTTAAAAAGTTGAACACCAAAAATCATTTCTACCCCTAATGCAAAAATAATGAGTGAACCAACAACTGCGAAGGCTTTTGTTTCAACCCCAAGAAAACCAAGAATTCCTTCGCCAATAAATAAAAAGGCTAACATAATAGCCAAAGCAACCAATGATGCCTTAAGTGGATAAATGTCTCCCGCCCTATTTTTAAGCTTAATAATTAAGGGTATGGATCCAACAATATCAATTACTGCAAAGAGTACCATAAAGGCTTTACCAATCTCTAATAAATCATCATAATTCATAGCGTTGTATTTTTAATTAAGTTCAACACAATTTTTAAAAAGCGCGCAAAGGTAATTAGTTTATTAGAAAGGTATAACGACAAATGAAAAATATTTCACATTTAAAGGTTTATCATTTGAAATAGCCCATCATGATCGCATTACAAGTTATAAATTACGCACTAACATTTCGATACTTTGAGCAAAATATTTATGCTCTAATTCTAATACTTGTTTTTGAACAGCCTCAGGATTTGCATTTGCTTCGATTAAACAAACATGTTGTTCAATAATATTGCCTTCGTCATAATTCTCATTGACATAATGAATGGTAATGCCCGTTGTTTTTTCTTGCGCCTGAACCACTGCTCGGTGAACATGCATTCCATACATGCCTTTTCCACCAAATTTAGGAAGTAAGGCTGGGTGTATATTAACCATTTTGTTTGGAAAATCCGAAATCAAGTCAGGATGAATACGTTTTAAATAACCTGCAAGTACAATAAAATCAATCTCAAAGACTTTCATTTTATTCACTAAGTTGCCATTATCTATGTCCTCATTCGAATGAATATAGTATGGGATATCATGATTTTTAGCCCGTTCTATCACATGTGCATTTGCCTTGTTTGTGACAATCAACGCAATATTGGCTGCGTCAGAATTTTTAAAATGATCAATAATCACTTCGGCATTACTTCCGCCGCCTGATGCAAATATGGCAATGTGTTTTTCCATTCTTCGGTCCCTTTTTCAGATTCCTATGTTTGTAATTATTCAATGCAAAGGTATTGGATTATGACCTTATAGGTGCAAAAAATAACTATTTTTAGTGCATATTAATTACGAACACTATTTAGCAAAGAAACCAGAATGATAGATAAAAGCATAGCCCAGATTCCTTATCGACAGGTCAATTTTTCTGAAGAAGAGATGATAAAACGATCAGAATCGTATTATCAATTTATGGATAAACGCCGTTCTGTGCGAGATTTTTCTGATAAAGACGTGCCTATTGAGATCATCAATAACATTCTTAAAACAGCCTCAACAGCTCCATCAGGTGCACATAAACAACCTTGGACTTTTTGTGTTATTCGCAATAAAGAATTAAAAAGGAGGATAAGAACTTTAGCAGAAGAGGAGGAGAAAAAGAATTATGACGGAAGAATGAGTGAAAGATGGATACAAGATCTTTTACCATTAGGGACAGATGATGTTAAGGAATTCATTACAATTGCTCCTTGGATAATCGTTGTAATGAAAAAATCATATGATTTTGACAGCAATGGAAAGAAGTTAAATAATTACTATGTAAATGAGTCTGTCGGAATAGCAAGTGGTTTCTTAATTTCTGCGATTCATAATGCTGGATTAGTCACTTTAACACACACGCCAAGCCCTATGAATTTCATTGCAGAGGCCTTAAATCGCCCTGTGAACGAAAAACCTTACTTACTTTTACCAGTTGGATATGCGCTTGAAACGTGCGCTGTGCCTGACATTGATAGAAAGCCCCTTGAAGAAATAGCAATTTATTATAAGTAAATTTTGGGTTTCTGCTTATTTAGTATTTTCTTTGCAGACTGAATAAACCATTTAAAACAGATTAATATGTCTGATGTAAAATCAAAAGTAACGTCTATTATTGTAGACAAATTAGGAGTAGCAGAAGAAGAAGTAGCGGCAGAAGCAAGCTTCACGAATGACTTAGGAGCTGACTCTCTGGACACAGTTGAATTGATCATGGAATTTGAGAAAGAATTCAATATCGCAATTCCTGATGATCAAGCTGAAAAAATCCAAACTGTAGGAGATGCAATTTCTTACATTGAAGGAAACGCAAAATAATTTTAAAACATATTGAGTTTTAACCTTAATTTATAGCAATGGAGTTGAAAAGAGTAGTTATTACGGGACTAGGCGCTTTGACACCAATAGGTAATACTATTGATGAATATTGGGAATCCTTAAAAGCCGGGGTAAGTGGTGCTGCTAAAATCACGAAATTTGATTGCGAAAAGTTTAAGACTCAATTTGCCTGCGAATTGAAGAACTTCAATGTTGAAGATCATATTGACCGCAGGGAAGCAAGAAGATTAGACCCATTTTCTCAGTACGCTGTAGTTTCCTCAACGGAAGCTATGGCGGACTCGGGTTTAGATTTGGATAAAATCGATCTTGAGCGTGCCGGTGTAATTTGGGGATCTGGTATTGGTGGACTAACAACTTTCCAAGAAGAGGCGAAAGGCTTTGCTTTGGGAGATGGAACACCAAGATTTAATCCTTTCTTTATTCCAAAAATGATTGTAGATATTGCCGCTGGTCATATCTCTATCAAGTTTGGATTTAGAGGGCCAAATTATGTTACGGTATCTGCTTGTGCTTCTTCAAATAATGCAATGATTGACGCGTTTAATCTAATTCGATTGGATAAGGCTGACATCATTATTTCAGGTGGATCTGAAGCATGTGTGAACGAACCAGGAATTGGTGGATTCAACGCATTAAAAGCTTTATCTACAAGAAATGATGATCCTAAAACGGCTTCAAGACCATTTGATGCAGATCGTGAAGGATTTGTATTAGGAGAAGGATCAGGTGCCTTAATTTTAGAAGAATTGGAGCATGCGAAAGCACGAGGAGCAAAAATTTATGCGGAAATTGTTGGAAGTGGATTATCTGCAGATGCACATCACATTACTGCACCTCACCCAGAAGGGCTAGGAGCAATTAGTGTAATGAAGCAAGCTTTGAAAGAAGCAAATATTAAACCAGAGGACATTGATTATATTAATGTTCATGGAACTTCTACTCCATTGGGTGATATTGCCGAGACAAAGGCAATTAAACATATTTTTGGAGACCATGCTTACAAGCTTAATATCTCGTCCACCAAGTCAATGACAGGGCATTTATTAGGAGCAGCTGGAGCTATTGAAGCTATTGCCTGCATTAAAGCATTAAAGCACAATATTATTCCTCCAACTATTAATCATTTTACGGATGATCCGGAAATTGATAATAAACTTAACTTCACGTTCAACACTGCCCAAGAGCGAACGGTAAACTATGCCTTAAGTAATACTTTTGGTTTCGGAGGTCACAACACGTCTGTGATTTTCAAATCGTATGAGGGCTAATCACGCACGATTTAGACTTTTTTTTTCAAAGAAAAGGGAACCTTCCGAGCAACGGATCTCAGAATTTCTTGCCAAAAAATTTGGCTATCGAATTAAGAATATGGATTTGTTTGTGGATGCTTTAACCCACAAATCTTATAGCAATACGCGCGAAAATGTAGACAGTAATGAACGCCTTGAATATTTAGGTGATACGGTTATTGATTTAATCGTTGCGCAATATTTATACGAACGTTTTCCGAAAGAAGATGAAGGCTATTTGACAAAAGTTAAGTCGAAAATAGTTAACCGTAAAATGTTATCATCAATTGGTGGTGAAATTAAATTGGCTGATTATATTCGATATCGTAAGGGACGTTCAATTCGAATTTCGACCATTGAAGGTAATGCTTTGGAAGCTTTGATTGGAGCGATCTATTTAGATTCGAATTTTGAAATTACCAAGTTTAGTTTTGAAACCTATATTATCCAACGCTTTATTGACTTTAAAGAAGTGCTTTCGCAAGAGATGGACTTTAAAAGTTTATTGTTGATTTGGGGACAAAAAAATAAGTTTGCTATTTCGTTTGAGGTCAAAGATGCCGCTACAAAGGAAAATAACTTCATTTACACGTCGGTTGTTATCATTAACAAGAAAGAGTGGGGAATGGGCAAAGGAACGTCTAAGAAGGAGGCTGAACAGCAAGCATCAAAAGAATCAATGACTTTATTGGGTTTACATTGATATTCGCTTTGCGAATAGATATTGGACCGCTTCGCTGTTAGTACTTAGACCGCTTAGCTATTAGATGAAATGGATGGTAAATAAGGGGTAGCTTTTTCTTGGAATTTTGCGCACTCTTATTGCTTAACAAACGCGATCCAATCTTCAATTAATTCTTTCAAATCAATCAAAGAAATAGTGAAAGTATCACTAATCACGGCATTAGGTGGTGAAAAATCTACCCAAACATGAATAGCTTGATCAAGGGAATAATACGCTTCATGTTCTTCTCCGACTATTACTATATTCAGTTCTTCTAGAAAGAATTGAGATTCCTCATCAGCGAGTGTTTGCAATAATTCGCCCAATTCGAGCGAACCTTCGATTTCATTACTCCAATTACAAACGTAAAAATCACTATGGCCTTGGCTGACAATTTTACCAAAGTTTAATTTATAAGCTGCTTTAATGGACATAATTTCAATCTTCACTTATACTTAAATGATTGAATATACAGTTTTTTGAGTACAAAAAAAAAGCGACTGAAGCAACGCTTCAATCGCTTTAAGTAGCGTATATATGAATGTATTAATTTCGTCCAGCTCTCACACCACCATCCGTATCCCAAATTGCTCCAGTTACCCATGAGGTTTGATCTGACAATAAAAATAGAATACTATTTGCTATGTCATCAGGTGTTCCATTTCGTCCAATTGGGTGAAAAGCGTGAAATCCTTCCAAGGCCTTATTTGCTTCTGCTTCTCCTCCAAATACACCATGATAAACAGGTGTATTTACTACTGCTGGTGAAACTGCATTCACACGAATATTATGCTCGGCTAATTCCATAGCTAAATGTTGCGTTAAAGAATGCAATCCCGCTTTTTGCATTGAATAAGCAGATGAAGGTGTTGCCTTTACAGCTTGTTTTGCCCACATTGATCCTACGTTAACGATAGAACCGCCGTTATTTTCTTTCATGTTTTTTGCGACTGCCTGTGTTAAAAAGAAAAAGCCGCGATTTAAATCTAGGTATGAATTATAGTCCGACTTAGTGTGATCTAGAAAGGGTTTTGGTGCAAAAATCCCGGAAGCGTTTACTAAGTGGTCAATTTTTCCTAAGGCATTAATTTTTTCTGTTAAAACTTCCAGTTCAACCTCATTGGTAATGTCAATGCGGTGTTTATGCAAATTGGGTTGATCAGTTATTTTGTCAAGAGATCTTCCAAGCACATGAACGATTGCTCCTTGAGTTAATAGTTGCTCGGAGGTAGCTTTACCAATTCCGCTTGTACCACCTACTACGATAGCTACTTTGTTTTTGAAATTTTCCATAATTGGATTTTTTATTAATTGAATAAATATAGACAGACAGGTCTGTCTTGTTGTGTGTAAATTTTTTTAAGTAATGATTTGAGAACAAAGCTTTTTATTTTCCTTAATCGGCCAATCTGCTTGGTGCAAGTGACTTTCTGCAACCGCACTTTCATACATCAAATAGATTTGACGTGCATATGTTTCTATGTTCTTGGCAGAAAGATCAGACATATTCATCTTTACCAAATCAGTGATGAGTACAATAAAAAGGTTTTTCTCTACCTTAATTTCTGTTCTTATTCTTTCATTTTCGCGTGGAATTTCTGAGACTGTTTTAATGCACCAACAACCGTTAAAATCTTCATCTTGAAAAAAGTCTTGTAAAAAATCAAACACGGCAAGAATTTGTTTATTACCAGCCGGTTTTGAAAGACAATAAGCTTTAATATCGTTTAAAAACGTCGTGTTTTTAAATTGGAGATAAGCCAAGCAAATATCTTCCTTTGACTTAAAGTGGTTATAAAGTGTTGCCTTTGCAATGCCAGATTCAGCTATAATTTCATTGATACCAGTAGAGTTGTACCCATTTTTATAAAATAGGGACGAGGCCGTTTCAATGATTTTTTGTTTTATTTCTGAATGTCTCACGAGACAAATATACTTCTTTTATTTAAAAACAGACAAGTCTGTCTGTTTTTAAATAATTTATCTTGAAATGTGCTAATATTATCTCAATATAAAAACAGTGTCGTTGAGTGTTGAAGCTTTAGTTATTTCGCGCTTCAATTGAATCGTCACAGATCTTCCGTCTGGATAGCGCATTTGGATAAAATTAAAATAAATTTTTTCACCCATTTTCATTTCGTTTAAAATGGATGCTTGGAAAGTTTTTCTAATCCCGTTTAATCTATATTCAGTACCGCGAAAAGTATATGTGCAATTGTAAATAGCGGCACTTGCATTCATAAGCCCCGGAACATGGGCATAACTCGCTCGAATTCCAGATGGATTGAATTTAACTGTATCATTAAATAAAGTGTAATCTGTTAGATTAACGCCTCCGTAATAAACTTGTGGATGCGGCACTGT
>JBLHOW010000070.1:0-32368 GCA_047623705.1 Crocinitomix sp. | reverse complement strand
GCTGCCCAATTATTAAAATCGCTACAAGGAGAATCTAAATGTTTTCGTTCTAAGGTCCAACCACCATCATCTTTTTCAGTATCACCATACCAAAACAAGAAGTAATGAATTGAATCAACTTCTAAACCTGCATTATCCTTTAGGACTAAATCATCATCAGAATTTGTAAGTGTTGGTAATCCACCTACCTCTAAATAATTATCAATTCCAAATAAGACACCTTCGTCTTCTCCGCAAATCACAACATATTCATTTGGTTTTAAAATATAAGTTCCAAAATCGGCTGTGGTTGAATTGTCATTAATCGTCCAATCTGCTAAATCAAAGATTTTGTCTGAGCGATTATAAATTTCAAAAAACTCCAATTCAGGTAAGCCTATTACTGGATTTGGATCTGCCAACAGTTCTGTGATAATAACATCATTTGCAGCTGCAGGTTCTGGAACAAAATATAAAAAGTTAAGTATCGCAGGCGATTCAATTGAATTTCCATCCAAATCTTCCACATCTACAACTGTCATTTCATAGTTCTCTCCATTTGTAAAAGCCGTACCCATTGTTAAATGCACCAAGGCGGTATTTACGCCATCCACTGTTGCACCTGAGGCAATTCCAATACCACCATCAACTGTATAATTTGAAAAGACTGTACCTGTGACAGGATCAACTGGTTCCGAAAAAAGAACGTCCAACTCTGTATCTGAAATCACAGTAACACTTTCCAATGTCGGGGGAATTGCATCTAAATAAGGATTTCCTAAATTATCAAAATAAAATAATTCTGACCTAGATGAAGTGTATTTACAAAAGACCCCAAAATAACTCGTAGTCGTATGTGTATCATCTAAAATTGTACCTTCTGAAATGAATGCATATCCTCCAATGGTATCTCTTAGCAATTCCCAATTTCCTAAAGCGTCTCTAGTTACGCGCACCCTAACTTCTACATCATCAGAATCGGTCGCATCATCAGCACCATCAATAATTTCAGTAATACTTTCTCCTGTTTGGCGGTATAGACTAATTTCGTCGTCTGTATTCCCGACCAATACAAAGTATCCATTTAAACTTCCCTTGAGGTTTTCTTCGTCTGATACCAAATAAATTCGGGCATTGTTTCCTGATGATGGATTAAAATCCATATTCAACCAAAAATCCCAAGTAACATCATCAATCAATGTTGTAAAGACAGATAAATAAGAAGTATCAGTTTCTGCAGGGGCAACTAAATGTAGTTGATTTAGATCGTCAACTTCAAAATTTGCATCCATGCCAGTCCAAGTTGGATCTACGTTAAAGTTACCGTCCTCAAAGTCATCAGAGAACTGAGCACACGTTATAAACGTCACGAATAAAAAAACGACTGTTAAATAAAATCTCATAATGATACGAACTTCGACTGCTAAATATACTACTTTTGATTCGTCTAAAAAAATTAAGTATGAAAGTAGCAATTGTAGGGGCAACAGGAATGGTTGGGACAGAAATTATAGCAGTTTTAGAAGCTTATAGTTTACCTGTAGATACCTATTGCTTTGTGGCATCTGAAAGATCTGCAGGAAAACCTATTCAATTTAAAAATGAAACCTACACCATTATTGGATTGGCTGATGCTGTTGATCAGCAACCGGATATTGCGATTTTTTCAGCAGGTGGAGCGACTTCTTTAGAATGGGCACCCAAGTTTGAAGCAGTTGGAACAACGGTAATTGACAATTCAAGTGCTTTTAGAATGGATGAGGATAAATGCTTAGTTGTTCCAGAAATTAATGCGGACTTGTTGAAGTCAACTGATAAAATAATTGCCAACCCCAATTGTTCGACAATACAATTAGTGATGGTATTGGCACCACTTCATAAAAAATACGGCGTTAAACGCGTTGTTATTTCTACTTACCAATCTATTTCTGGTTCGGGAATGAAAGCTATGAAGCAGTTGGAAAATGAAAGAAGCGGCATTAAAGGTGAAATGGCTTACGCTTATCCGATTGAAGGAAATTGCATTCCACATTGTGATTCATTTACTGAAAATGGATACACAAAGGAAGAGATGAAGTTAACCAACGAGACGAAAAAAATCTTAGACCCAACGATTAAGGTTACGGCAACTGCCGTTCGTGTACCCGTTTCGGGTGGGCATTCTGAGGCTGTTAATATTGAATTTGAATCAGACTTTGAATTGGGTGACGTTCGCAAGATTTTGCATGAGATGCAAGGTGTTACGTTGAAAGATAATACCGACACGAATACTTATCCAATGCCATTATATGCGAAAGGGAAAGATGATGTGTTTGTCGGTAGAATTCGACGTGATGAAAGCCAAGCAAATACTTTAAACCTTTGGATTGTCTCTGATAACTTGAGAAAGGGAGCGGCGACTAATGCAGTACAAATTGCTGAGTATTTGATGAAGAATGGGTTGGTGGGGTAATTTATCAATGCGATTTGACAGCTTCTCGATAATATTTTTTCCTGCGTCAAAAATCTCCCGATAGTTATCGGGACTAAGGGACGCTGGTTTGATCATTTGACGATTGCTAGATATGCTCCGCTACTTGAAATGATGGGTTTCCAATGATAATTTTCAATGTACTGACTTGAGTTTGCGGAAGGATGCAATAATTCAATTAACAATACTATTGACTATTGGCAAATAACTTATTAAAACCTTATTGTCCGCTAGAATCTTCTTCTGCTTCAAGGTTGTCATAGACACGAACATTTCCTTTGTTAGTCTTTTTATAATAAACAACAGAAAGATCTCTATACTCCATTTCGTTGATGTCAAAATCTTGTAGATCTGGATTGATCAATCGAATATCTATATTAAAGAATAAAGGCATTATCACTGCATCATCCATTAATATTTGATCGGCCTGTGCATATAATTTCATTCGTTTTTCTGTGTCAATTTCTACCAGGGCTTCTTCGTAAACTTTATCAAATTCAGGATTGGAATAACGGAAGTAATTTATTGAAGTTTCTTTATCTTCAATAATGTTTTTACCATGGAATAAATACAAGAAGTTAGATGGATCTGGATAATCAGCAAGCCAACCGAAACGCCAAAAATCAACTTCACCACGCTCTACTTTTGGATGTAATTCTGACATTGGCATAACATTCAATTCTATATTAACGCCAAGGTTTTTATTTAACATATAGGTAATTGCATCTGCTATCTTCTCGTTAACTCCACCACTTGCATTCAAGTTCAATGTAATCTCTGGGAATCCTTTTCCGTCAGGGAATCCAGCTTGTTTCATTAATTTCTTTGCCATTGCAGGATCATAATCGAAGCCTTTAACAGTTTCACTTGGATAGCCTGGCATTTCTGGAACGAATCCATTGTGCGCTGCACTACCTTCTCCTTGTAAAACAAAGCTTGTTAATGAATCTCTATCTACAGCGTAGTTAAAAGCACGTCTTACACGAACATCAGAAAAAACCTCACTGGTGTATAGAAAGCCGTAATACTGCACATTTAAACTATTAATCGATTGTACCTCAAATTCTTTGTTCAAACCATCCTTAGCCTCTTCTAAGCTGCCCATAATGTTTTGAATTTCCTCTACAGGAATTCCCCACAACATATCTAATTGGTCATCTTGGAAAGCTTTTAATTCTGCATTCTTATCTTTTATAAAGGTAAATTCTATTTGGTTTAAGAAAGGTAATTGATTTCCAAACTCATCTATTCTCCAATAATTTTTGTTTTTAACAAAAATCACCTTGCTTCCGTTTTCAATTTCAGTTGGAATGAATGGGCCTGAACCAACAATTTTATTCTGCATTCCTTCATAACCATATGTGTCAATGGCCTCTTTAGGATACACTGCTGCAGCTAGGATGGTCAATAAATTAGGGAATCCAGAAAATGGATTAATTAATTCCAGTTCAAGCGTGTAATTATCTATTACATTAATTCCTGCAACAGACGCAGCATCTCCATTTGCGTATTCGTGTGCACCAACTAATCGATCTCTAAATAAAGAGGTCCATTTGTTTTCTTGATGGTTTGAACATAAAAATTCAAAACAATATTTAAAATCTTCCGCATTAATTTCACGCCCTTTGCCATCAGCAAAGCAGTCGTCATCAATATACTTTACCCCCTTACGCAGGTGGAACGTATATGTCTTTTTATTTTTATCAATATCAAAGGACTCGGCTAAACATGGTTCAACCTCCAATGTTTTCTGATTTAGGCGCAACAAACCTTCATATCCTTGACTGGCGATATGCGTCGAGTAAATATCATTGATTGCTGCTGGAAATAAACTTGTATAATCTTCAATTGAATTCAATCGCATTACTCCTCCGTCGAATTTCCCTCCTTCAACTTTAGTGAGTTCATTTGGATTGTTCAAAACTTGGTCCTCATCAACTCCACTTCCGCCACAAGACGCAACGAAAATAAGCAAGGTGAAACTAAAAATAAAGGTTTTCATGAATATGGTTTAATTTAAGGCAAACAAATATATCAATTCTATTTTAATATTCTACTTTAAATTGAGACTCCTCTTCTTTGTGGATTCCTATGGGTATATCGATCGGGATTTGTAAACCTTAAAGAAAGCTCAAAACCCCCTCGATATGAGGATGCGGCATTAAGACCTGACACGTTAATATCGTAAGACATTCCTACTGAAAAAGCTTCGAAATCAAAGAAAAATTGTGGCACAATTGCATCAAAAACATTATTTACTCTAAAATTAACTCCCCCAGTAATTGCCATGTCTGATGTCATCCCAGTCATTTTAGAACCTGACTTGAGTGTATATTTCATTAATGCACCAAACAAAAACTGATTTTGCGCCCCTTGAAACTGGGCTGTTAAGTTTGGATACCAATACAAATTAGTGGCCGGTGTTCCAAATAAAGCCGAAGCATGAAAAACGAATCGCATAGGTACTTTTGAATTCCCATTTACTACAAATGAATTTTCTGGCCGATTAATATGGTAAACGGCGAGTCCAACTCGCGCATCCTGTGGAGAGCCAAAGGTTACGTTTCGATCATTTTTATGATACCAATATCCAATTCCTGCTGAAAAGTCGGAATATTGTTGTGGTAAATATTCAATTCCTTCACCGTCATAAAGTGTCGGATCAAAATTTAATCCTGAATACTGACTCCCCCATTGCATATTGGCTGTGCTAATACCTGATTTACCAAATGCGCCCTGTATTCCGACACAAAGTCTTTGATTACGTGACAATTGAAAGAGTGAAGAAAAACTTGTGCCAATTGTTGTTGTTCCCAATTGAATATCGCCAGAAACATCTTTGGCCATATGAATACCAAGTGCGTAAAATGTTGGTTTTCTTGCACGGCCTTTTCCAAAAGAAAATTCGGCAGAACTAGCGTAGGTTCGAAACGTTTTATTGATTGATCTCCATTGATCTTTCCAATTCATAGTTGCCCGCACATTACCACTAAATGCACCTGTAAATGCTGGATTAACAAGAAATTGTGTTCGGGTAAATTGAGAAAAATGAATATCCTGCCCATTTGAGAAAAATGGCGCAATAATCAATGAAAGATATAGAAGGTGTTTAATCAACTTGTTTTTTATACTTAAAATAAGTGTTAAAGTTACCGAAATGTTAGAGGAATAGCAAATGGCTTTTGAGTTTAGCGCTTGGGTGTTGGTTCTCGATACAATTTTTGGAGAAATGCGCTATGCGCTTTTTCCAAAATTCTCCCAATAGCTATCCGCACGAGCGGACGGCGTTTTGCTGTGGTGTGGTTTGCAGTGGCAAAATTAAACGCATAAAAAAGCCCTGCTCGCCTAAGGCGGACAGGGCTTTAAAAATTAAATATAATTCTAAAAACTAGTACTTTTCGATTACGAAATCTTCCATAAATTTAGTGGTAAAATTACCTTCTCTAAAATTCTTATCCTTCATTAATTGAATATGAAAAGGGATTGTAGTCTTAACACCTTCAATGAAATACTCATCCAATGCACGTTCCATTTTAGTAATGGCTTCTTCTCTAGTTTGTGCAACTGTAATCAATTTTGAGATCATTGAATCATAGTATGGTGGAATAACATAACCTGCATAAACGTGCGTGTCAATTCTAATTCCATGTCCACCTGGTTCGTGATATTCTGTAATTTTTCCTGGACTTGGTCTAAAGTCGTTCAATGGATCTTCTGCATTAATTCTGCATTGAATAGCGTGCATTGTTGGGAAATATTCTTTACCCGTAATTTTTTCTCCAGCAGCCAATTTGATTTGTTCTTTCACCAAATCATAATTAATTACCTCTTCAGTAATCGTGTGTTCAACCTGAATTCTAGTATTCATTTCCATGAAATAAAAGTCACGGTTTTTATCTACTAAAAACTCAACAGTTCCAACACCTTCGTATTTTACCGCTTTGGCCGCTTTAATTGCCGCTTTACCCATTCTTGATCTCAAACGAGTCGTCATAAATGGAGAAGGCGTTTCTTCTACCAATTTTTGATGTCTTCTTTGAATAGAACAATCTCTTTCTGAAAGGTGACATGCGTTTCCGTATTTATCTCCAGCAATTTGAATCTCAATATGACGCGGTTCTTCGATTAGTTTTTCCATGTACATACCGTCGTTTCCGAAAGCTGCTTTCGATTCTGCTCTTGCAGAGTCCCAAGCTTCTTCTAGATCCTCGGCTTTCCAAACGGCACGCATTCCCTTACCACCACCACCTGCTGTAGCTTTTAACATTACAGGATAAACAACTTCCTCTGCCAATTTCTTTGCTTGAGCAAGATCCTTTATGATTCCTTTAGAACCAGGAATACAAGGTACACCTGCTTTAAGCATGGTTGTTTTAGCCGAAGCTTTATCGCCCATTCCTTCAATCATCTCTGGTGACGCACCGATAAACTTAATTCCGTTTTCTTCACAAACTTTTGAAAAAGCTGCGTTTTCTGACAAGAATCCGTAACCTGGATGAACAGCATCTGCATTTGTAATTTCACATGCCGCAATAATTCGGGCAATATCCAAATATGATTCTGCACTTTGTGGGGGACCAATACATACAGCTTCATCTGCAAAACGAACGTGTAAACTGTCACGATCGGCAGTAGAATAAACCGCTACGGTTTTAATCCCCATTTCTTTACAGGTTCTAATTACACGGAGTGCAATTTCACCTCTATTTGCTATTAATATCTTTTCAAACATTTTTGCATTATTTAAAAGTACTGTTTACATTTTTAATGCAAGAAACAGTCCTTCGTTAATACCTATTACTATGTTAACCTAAACCTTAAGTTCTGTGTTGACATGTAACTTTATGAAGGATCTACCAAGAATAAAGGTTGATCATACTCTATTGGTGAATTATCGTCAGCCAATACCTTAACGATTTTACCAGAAACTTCTGATTCAATTTCGTTAAACAATTTCATAGCCTCTACAACACAAATTACGTCACCTATGTTAACCGTATCTCCAATACTCACAAAGTTATCTTTGTCTGGAGATGGTTTTCGGTAGAAGGTACCAATCATTGGTGATTTAATTTCAATATAATTCCCATTTGCTTCGGAATCAGGCGCAGCTGTATCAACTGGAGCGACAGCAGCAACCGGTGCTACAGGAGCAGCCATATGCATTGGCGCCTGTTGAACTTGTTGCGGAGACTGCACGATATAATGTTGTTCTTGCGGTCCTGAATCGGTTTTAATGGTAATCTTAAACTCACCTTGCTCAATGCTTACCTCATTAACGCCCGATTTTGAAACGAATTTAATTAGGCTTTGAATTTCTTTGCTATCCATACTCATAATTTATTCAATGATTTTTATTTCAACTCGCATAACACGAGGGGTTTAATTTTTACAGGGCTAATACGCCCACTTTAAATAAACTGCGCCCCATGTAAATCCACCACCAAATGATGCTAATACAAGGTTATCGCCTTTTTTTAATTTATCTTCCCATTCCCACAAGCACAATGGTATTGTACCTGCAGTTGTATTTCCATATTTTTGAATGTTGATCATCACCTTTTCTGTACCAACACCCATCCGTCTAGCGGTAGCATCAATAATTCTAAGGTTTGCTTGATGAGGAACTAACCATGCAACATCCTCACTTTTAAGGTCATTCTTCTCCATGATTTCAGCTGCAACATCTGCCATGTTACGCACGGCATTTTTAAACACTGTTTGTCCTTCTTGATAAACAAACTGTCTATTTTGGTCTATATTTTCTGCAGTCAACGGCTCTTTTGAACCGCCTACTTCTTGCAATAAAAATTGTCTTCCTGATCCATCTGATCTTAAAATGGTATCTAGCACACCAAAGCCTTCTTCATTTGCCTCTAGCAATACGCCCCCACCACCATCACCGAAAATGATACAAGTAGCCCGATCTTCATAATTAATGATGCTCGACATTACATCTGCACCAATTACAATTACTTTTTTATGTGTTCCGTTTTCAATATAAACACGTCCGACATCTAAGGCATATAAAAACCCCGAACAAGCCGCGCTTAAATCAAAACCCCAAGCGTTTTTACAACCGGCTTTGTCACACATTACATTGGCACTGCTTGGAAAACGATAGTCACCAGTAATTGAACCAACAACTACCATGTCAATATCTAAAGGAGAGATTCCTCTTTTCTTACAAATACCTTCAATTATTTTCACTCCAAAATCAGACAATGCTTCCCCAGGAGCGGCTATCCTTCTTTCTTTAATCCCCGTTCTTGAGGTAATCCACTCGTCATTCGTGTCGACCATTTTTTCCAAATCCGCATTGGATAGGATTTTTTCTGGCACATATCCTTGAACGGAAGTAATAGCTGCTGTAATTTTCGTCATACGATTAATTAGTTATCACATGTAATCCTTAGGGTTACTTTGGCAAAAGTTTATTGTTAATGTTTGACATAATTTTAATGGGACTAAATTTATCAAAAAAAGCTTAGAATGCGTCGTTTTTTCCAAATTTGATTCAAAAAATGCCGTTTTACTCTATTTTTTGAATAAAATGCGTTTTTTTACATTCTACCAAAATCCTTAGTGAATACCCCCTGGCATACCCATAAATGAAAAAAGGATAATAAAAACTGTATCGAAATACGCTCTTATTATCCTGAATATTTTAATAAAGTTCAGCCTTAATGACCGAATTTGAATGCCGTTATATCAAACAGCAACTTCTTTTTCCATTACAACTTTACCTTTATAATAAAGTTTTCCTTCATGCCAGTGCGCTCTATGAAATAGGTGCGGTTGACCTGTTGTAGGACAAGTTGAAATATTATCTGCAACTGCTTTCACGTGCGTTCTTCTCTTATCTCTTCTTTGTTTAGATATTTTTCTCTTAGGATGTGCCATTGTTTCTATTTTTATGACTTAAGAATTTTGATTTGATTGTCTCCTCTCAATTCTATTGTCCGGTATTCTTATATCAATTTATTACTTTAAATTTTTTAACTGTGACCATCTAGGGTCAATTTCATTATCTGTTGGTTCTTCCCGATCGTTATCGGTTTCTTGCTCCTCATCATCATCCGACTCTACCATCAAATAATTATCAATTTCTTTTAACATTTCTTCATTGCATTCTCCTTCTGGATGAATCCTTCTGGATGGAAGTAACAAAGTTGTGAACTCATAAATCGGTATTGTAATGTCAATATCAATTTCGTTGGGTAGAATGCTAATTACTTTTTCATCATCCAATTCTTCCTCGGTGAATTTATAAATAACCTCATCTTCTCCAGCGACAGGATAATTAAAACTATCCGTGCATTTGTCGCACATTATTTTTATTCTTCCTTCGGCCTTAAAATTCGCGATCAACATGTTTGGTTTCTTTTCTAATAAAAGATCAACTGTTAATTCGGCTCCTTCTACTTCCGACAATTCAAAATGTTCAAAGAACTCGTTTTCTATTTTGTAGTGAAATTCGTGCTTGCCATCTGACAAACTTGAAAATCCAATTACATATTCACTTTTCTTTCTCACAACAAAACAGAGCGCAAAGGTATTAATAATATTTTAATTTCAACAAGCGTTTTTTAATTTCATCATAGATTTATTTATTAAAAGGCATTCTTTTGCGCTAACTCTGCCCTAAACCTATGAAAAACAATTCCTTATCAATTAGGGGACTATTTTTTTGTTGTTTGTTTTTTTAACGGATTTTCGTGCAATTCAGCATATCGCTTTCTTCTATCGTGTATATCGCATGCTAAAAAGTAGGCATTTCTAAACGACCTAGGAGAAGCTTTATCTTTTCCGGCAATGTCGTAAGCTGTGCCATGATCAGGCGACGTGCGTACAATTGGTAAGCCTGCTGTGAAATTCACTCCTTCATCAAAAGAAATTGATTTAAAGCCTGTTAAACCTTGATCATGATACATGGATAGGATTGCATCAAAGTTTTTCAAATTTGATGATCCAAAAAATCCGTCCGAAGAATAAGATCCATAAACCAACTCTCCTTCATCACGCAATTTTTGAATAACAGGATTAATAATCTCAATCTCTTCGTCTCCTATCGTTCCTCGATCACCTGCATGTGGATTAAGACCCAATACAGCAATTTTTGGTTTTTGAATTAAAAAATCTTGTCGCAGTGACGCCAACATTAAACGCAATTTACTTTCAACGGCTTCTTTTGTAACAAGCGCCGCAACATCCTTTAAAGGTACATGTCCTGTAACTACTCCAACACGTAAAGTGTCTGCTACCATGAACATTAAAACATCCTCTGCATCTGACATGCTTGCCAAATACTCTGTGTGACCAGGAAATTCAAAACCTGCATCACGTACACAATCTTTATTGATTGGGGCCGTCACTAAAACATCAATTTTATTTTCCTTTAAATCTGCCGTTGCTTTTTCTAATGATTTTAATGCATACGTACCGCCGTTTGCATTTTTTTCTCCCATTACAATTTTCACTTCCTCTTCCCAACAGTTGATTAAATTCACCTTTTTAGGCTTTGCTTCTTCCGCTTCTTTAATCACCAAATACTGAAAATCAGGCAAGTCAATTGCCTTTTTATGAAATGAAACGGCCTTTGATGAACCGTAAATAATGGGAATAGAATTAGCGTAAACTTTTGAGTCAGACAAGGCTTTAATTACCACCTCTAATCCAATACCATTAATATCACCGATCGAAATTCCTACTTTAATCATCTTTAAAATCTTTTTATTTTTTCAATTCTTTTGCCTTGCTTCTAAAAAACTCAGTCAATAATCGTACACCTGCACCAGTTCCACCTAACCCTCTATAGTTGTCTCTTTTATGCATATAGGTCGGGCCAGCAATATCTAAGTGTATGTATGGGTAATCCGTAAAGTGCTCTAAAAATTTCCCTGCAGTAATTAATCCAGCATAAGGACTTCCTAGGTTATTTAAATCTGCAATTGGCGATTTCATTTCTTCTTTATAATCATCCCAGAAAGGAAATTGCACAATACGATCATGTGCTTGCATACCTGCTTTATCTAATAAATCAAATTCTTTTTTGGGTGCATTCCCCATGGCACATATTCCAAAAAGGCCAATCGCTCGCACGGCTGAACCAGTTAATGTAGCGCCATCAATTACCAATTCTGGCTTATATTTCTTCGCATAAGCCAACGCATCTGCTAAAACCATACGACCTTCAGCATCCGTATTTAAAACTTCAACCGTGGTTCCATCAAACATGGTTATAATGTCGCCCGGTACATAGGCGTTTCCGCCGGGTCTATTGTCAGTTGCCGGAATTAATGTAACAATATGAAGTGGCAATTTTAATTTTGCAATTGCTAAGGTTGCACCAACCATTGCGGCAGCACCACCCATATCACTTTTCATAAAGTCCATTGAATGTGCAGTGGGCTTTAAACTTAATCCACCAGTATCATAAACAATTCCTTTACCTACCAATACAATTGGTTTAGTATTGAGCACTTTTTTTGGTTTCCATTCCAAAATAGTAAATGTTGGTGGATCAATTGATCCTTTATTTACAGCTAAAAGACCACCCATTTTAAGGCTTTCAATTTTCGCCTTTTTAAAAACTTCTACCTTAACTCCAACCTTGCCACATTTCTCTTTAATTTCTTCAGAAAATTGTGTTGCAGTCAAATAAGAAAGTGGTTCGTTTACTAAATCGCGCGACCATGCTGTAGCGTCTACAATACTCGACACTGTTTTTAAATCAGCGTCTTGATTGGTTGTTGTCGCTTTAGTTAATGCAATTTTTTCTTTTCTCTCTTTCGATAAATATTTCTCAAATCGATAAGATGATAAAGACAACCCTTCTGCAAACAATTCAACTGCAATTGCATGATTACTGATTACGGTTAAATCTTTACATTTCGTTTTGGCCACTTCATAAACACTAAAGCCGTGTTTTCTTGTATCCTCACGCCCTTTATTTTCTTTCAGTTTTTCGACAATACAAACAAATGTAAACACACCTGAATTATTTGTATAAACCCATTTGCTTTCTTTTAACTCGCTTTTAATATAATCGCGCTCCTTATTTGAAAGTTCAAGACTTTTTAATTCATCCAATTTATTTATCAGAAAAACGCGGTTTTTTGATTGTATTTGGGTTGATTTTTTAACGTGAATAAGCATCAAATAATTTTTTTCGTAAAGGTATCATTTTTTCCACTTAATTAAAATCTCTTACACATTAGTCATTCGTTACAACTAAATGCCCCCTTTTTACGTTATATAGCAAGAGATACGGTAGCTTTTTTGTATATTTGATACCCTCGCAGTTAAAAAAACTTGGTACGTTCCATTACATATCTAATTCTATTCTTGTTGCTTCCTTTAAGCAGCCTTGCAACGCACAATCGTTCAGGTTCAATAAGTTATGTTCATATTTCTGGCTTAACATATGAGTTTACAGTAACTACTTGCACCAAATATCCGACAGAAGCTGACCGTCCAGAGTTGGAAATTCGTTGGGGAGATGGCACGGTTGACACGCTTACACGAACAACTAGAGACACTATTGGGTCCTATTTTGTCCAAAAAAACACATATGTTGGTCAACACACTTTTACCGGGCCAGATTCTTATATAATAGAAGTAGAAGACCCGAATAGAAATGCTGGGGTCAACAATATTACAAATTCAGTTGATAAAGTATTTTGTATTCAAACCGAATTGATCATTTCCCCTTTTATTGGTTCTCCCAATAATTCATTAATTATTGAAGATTGTCCTTGTCCAGAATTTGCCTGTGTCAACCAAATTTATTGTTATAATGTTTCGGCATATGATCCGGATGGAGATAGCTTAAGTTATGGGCTGGTGCCTTGTCGTGGAGAAGATTGTTTAGAAATGAGTATTCCGGCTATCTATCGTTTCCCGCAAGATGTGGCAGGCGGTGTTATGGAAATTGATCCTGTTACTGGAACCATGTGTTGGGACTCCCCTGGTATTTTAGGTGAATATAATATTGCCATTAAAATATCTGAATATAGAAATGGTTTTTATGTTGGCTCTGTAATTCAAGACATGCAATTTACGGTTGTTAATTGCGAACATGGACCTCCAACGATAGAAGAATTAGCAGACACATGTGTATTTGCTGGTTCAGATGTGAGTTTCACGGTTTCGGGCAGTGATCCAGAAAATGGTGTAACCGTTTCGGCGACAGGAGCCATTTTTCATTTGCCAGACAATCCTGCCAATTTTGTAGAAGATACTGGAACTCCGGATGCAACTGGTGTTTTCTTCTGGAATCCAGAATGCGCGGATGCATCTGCTTCTTATTATTCCATTAACGTTCATGCAACAAACCATCACCCAATGGTTCAATTGTCAGACATTTCAACGTTTAGAATTAAAGTGAATTTACCACCAGTTGAAAACTTAACAGTTGCGCCAGCAGGGAATACTATGCTATTAGATTGGGATCCTTCGCCTTGTGACGGAATTGTGAGTTATAATATTTACCGTTCAACTGATAGTTCACTTGTGAACGATAATTGCTGCGACGCAGGAACCCCGGCTTTAATGGGTTATGAACTTATTGGTAGTTCACTCACAACTGATTATATTGATACAGATGTGCTGATTGTAGGTAATGATTATTGCTATATGGTAACAGCCATAAATGAAAACGGTGTTGAAAGTTGTGTTTCTGAACAAATATGTGCGCATCTCAATTTTGAAATCCCAGTCTTAACACATGTTTCAATCGCTGTAACGGATCCTGTTATCGGAGAAGATTCGGTTTATTGGTCGTATCCGAAAGAGTTAAATGAGGTGCTATATCCAGGGCCTTATCATTATCAATTATATCGCCAAGAAAATTTGGGTGGGCCAAATACCTTAGTTTATACATCAGGCGATCAAATTTCTATTATTAATCCAGACACCGTGTTTTATGATATGGGCTTAAATACGCAAGACATGCCATATACGTATCAAGTTGAATTGTATAGTGATGGATTGTTAATTGGCGGTTCAATAACTGCTTCATCAATTTATATATTACTCACACCAAATGACAATGAACTTGGTATATTTTGGGTAGAAAACACACCTTGGACGAATACAATTTATGAGATTTACAGAGAGAATCCGACCGGAAGTGGTCTCTTTGAACTTATTGGCGACACACCGAGTATTGGATATATTGACACTGGTTTAGTGAATGGTGTTACTTACTGTTATAAAATTAAAAGTATTGGTGGTTATACAGCTGATGGCATTGTGAACCCTATTGAAAACTGGTCGCAAGAGGCCTGTGGTATCCCTATTGACTTAACACCTCCTTGCCCTCCAATATTGGATATTAGTGGTGATTGCGATTTGGAAGAAACGTATTTAAATTGGACGAATCCGAATAATAGTTGTGCAGATGATGTGACTCGCTACAACCTGTATTTTGCGCCTTTTGAAGGTGACAGTTTAGAATTACTAATAACATTTGACAGTGATTTGGACACGTTCTTCACTCATAAAGATAGAGGTAGTATTGCCGGTTGTTATTATGTAACGGCAATCGACTCTATTCAATATAATAATGAGAGTGAACCATCTAATATTGCTTGTATCGACAATTGCGAGGGTTATTATGAACTACCAAATATCTTTAGTCCTGACTTCAACAATATTAATGACCTTTATCACCCCTTATTACCTTTCAAATTTGTCGAAAGTATTGATATTAAAATCATGAATCGTTGGGGGCAAATAGTTTTTGAAACAACAGATCCATTCATCTATTGGGACGGCACAGATCAAGAAACAGGAAGGAAATGCACTGATGGGGTTTATTTTTATACCATTGTGGTGAATGAGATTAAACTTTCGGGCTTGGTACCGCGTGCCTTCCATGGTAATATTCAAATTATTAATGGGCAGTAGTCTTTAGTCAAAATTGATCCTTGAATATTACTTTTCATGACGAAAAACTATGAAATTCACAGCTTAAGTAATTAACTTTGTACCAAATTAAAATGACATGTTCACAGGAATAATTGAAACGCTTGCGCGGGTTGAAAAAATCGAAAAAGAAGGAACGAATGTTCACTTTACTTTTTCATGTTCATTTACGAATGAATTAAAAATTGATCAGAGTGTTGCGCACAATGGAACTTGCCTAACTGTTGTTGCCATTGATGGAGACAATTATACTTTGACTGCTATTGAGGAAACTTTGGTGCGTACCAATTTAGGATTATTAACGCTTGGAGATGTTGTGAATCTTGAACGTTGTACAAAAGTGGGCTCTCGTTTAGACGGTCATATTGTGCAAGGTCATGTTGATACTGTTGGCACTTGTGTTGAAATTATTGAAATGGACGGCAGTACAGAATATGTATTTGACTATGCATATGATGACGTTACTGTATCGAAAGGTTCGGTTACTGTAAATGGCGTAAGTTTGACCGTTGTGCAATCAGAAGATCGTTTATTCTCTGTGCATATAATCCCTTACACGATTGAACATACCAATTTTCACACCTTGAAAGTCGGCTCAAAAGTGAATTTAGAATTCGACATTATTGGTAAATATGTTAAGAAGATGATGGGGGCTAGACATTAGTCTTTCATCACTTGTTCTTGATACGATTTGCATAGAATTCGCGTCACTTCATTCTATATAAATCACTCAAACTGACACTTTAGTTAAACGCACTCCTCGTCAAGTTTATTTCAATACCCAACTAATTTTTGAGCATATGCTCCATTTGCTTTTTTATGGCAAACGCTTCTATTAGTTTTGCAATTACTAAGCGATCATCTGCATCCAATTGTTCTATTTGTTTGAATAGCCCGATTAATTTTGCATCTGTAATAGCATCCTCAGCTTTTTGAACTGTTGTCCCATTAACCAAATAATCAATGGTAATTCCAAACACCATTGCCATGCGTTTTAACGCATCAGCGTTTGGCTGAACACCTTGTGTTTCATAACGTGTTAATTGTGCAACAGAAACACTAATATTTGAAGCTAGTGCGGCTTGCGTTAAACGCTTCTCTTTGCGCAGTTGCTGAATTCTCCCTCCTAAAGTCATTCTTGTGGTTTTTCGTGTGGTTTTCGTATGAATTAAGATACGGGTATTTTGGAGCAGGAGTTACAGGAAATCGGTTAAATTCGACGAGTCATGTAATTGTGGGTATAAAGGATGCAATCCCAAAAGCTTTCAAGCACAAATCCAGCACAGTTCTAAAGGCCCATTGACACGGTCGGATAGTTTAGAATTAGAAATTACACGTGTTCGGCACCTTCTAACCTGTAAAAAAGCCAATTAATAGAACTCGGATGAGGCAGATTTAAGCGGATGGCAAAGTCAATGTAATCTTATACAATATGTAAAAGGAATTGTATCACGATTAGAGTTTTCCTCATTCCATAGTTTACATTCCCAATAGATTTGAGTAGGAAAATTAATTTTCAAATCTGTTTCGACAGAATTAGAGTTATCACAGTCATAATTATAGGGTTTTGTTTTAATACGCAGAATCCCATTATTTAAACCCGAAATATTAATCCACCTTTCGTCAATGAAATAAAACCCGCAGAGGTTTTTCATACCATTAAACGCAAAAACCCAATGAAATCTAGCCAAACTGTCTCCACCAATTTCCTTGTCAAATTTGATGTATTCAAGAAGGTGATATTTTTCCTCCGATTCTGTTGTTACCTCGCCTAAATACTTAATGGTTGTTATAAGCGTGTCTTCGGATACTATACTGTAGCTATAATGTATCATATGAATGAGAAAAACAATACTCCTCGGTAGTTACTTGATAAGAACATTTATCCTTTTGGCAATAACAAGTGAATTCATTTGTAAACAGAATAGTTAGGACTAAGAATTTATACATGGGACATTTTCTTAATTTATAATAGAATCGTACATAGAGGTTACACGATCTTGTTAACCAGCTAACGTATGAACTAGATAAATCAAACAATTCAATGGACATACAACGAATGCAAATCAAACTAGTAGGTCCATAAAAAAGAAACCCCGTTTGCAAAATTTTGCAAACGGGGTCTCTATCTATAATTTTGATCTAATATTCTATCCGTTCAATGCTTCAGCACCACCAACAATCTCTAAGATTTCATTCGTAATGGCTGCCTGACGTGCTTTATTGTATTCCAACTTAAGCGCTTTATTCAGATCAGATGCATTATCTGTTGCTTTGTGCATTGCAGTCATACGCGCACCGTGTTCACCAGCATAAGATTCTAAAAGAATGCTATACAATTGTGTTTTCAGTGTTTTTGGTAATAACTCTGCAACGATTTCTTCTTGAGAAGGCTCAAAGATATAGTCTAACTCTACTTGTGCCGTTTCAACCTCATCTTGAACAACTGGCAATAACTGCGCAGCTGTAACAATTTGCGTTGCCACGTTTTTAGAGTGATTATAAATTATCACAACTTTATCAACCTCCTTATTTGCATAAGCACTCATTAGCTTTTCAGCAATTGGAGTTGCATTTGCATAAGTCAATTCATTCCAGATTTCATTCAAGTCAGATGGTAAAAAATCTGCCTTCGAGATAAAAGAAGTTTTCTTAAATGCATCTGTTGCTTTTTTTCCAATTGGAACAACAGAAACATTTAGCCCTTTATACTCTTCGTTCGCCAATCTTAATGTTTCTTTCGTAATGTAGTTATTAAATCCACCACATAAACCTCTGTTTGATGTAATAGGAACAAGTACTACATTTTTAACTTCACGATCAGAAGCATAAATATTATCAGATGTATCCAAAGATGAAGACAAGCTAGATAAAATTTCCTGCAATTTTTGAGAATAAGGCATCATCTTCGTTACAGCATCCTGCGCTCTTTTTAATTTAGCGGCAGACACCATCTTCATTGCAGAAGTAATCTGCATTGTAGAAGATACTGAAGTGATTCTATTTCTAATTTCTTTTAAGTTAGCCATGCTATTTTAAGATTAAAGATGTTAGATCGTTCGTTCGCTTTGCGTTCTCTCTGTTAGATAAAAGATATTTATCTAACAGCCAGCCCGAGGCCGGCGATCCTTTCTCTTTGTTCTACTTTTTAATATTTAGAAGCTAATTCTAAAGCTACTTTTTCTAATACGTCAGTTGAATCACTGCTATACTTTCCAGAAGCTAATGTATCCATCACGTCTTTGTGATTTGCGTTCAAAAAGTTAATGAATTCTTTCTCGAATGCTTTCACTTGATTCACTGGAACATTTCCTAATAAACCTTTCGTACCTGCGTAAATAATAGCGATTTGATTTTCAACTCTAAACGGGTCACCCTCGTTTTGTTTCAAAATCTCCACGTTTCTTATTCCTTTATCCAATACTGACTTAGTAGCAGCATCCAAATCCGAACCGAACTTAGCAAATGCTTCTAACTCTCTATATTGTGCTTGATCTAGTTTCAAAGTACCAGATACTTTCTTCATTGATTTAATCTGTGCATTACCTCCAACACGTGATACAGAAATACCTACGTTAATTGCTGGACGAACACCTGCATTAAACAAGTTAGACTCTAAGAAGATCTGACCATCCGTAATTGAAATTACGTTTGTTGGAATATATGCCGATACATCTCCTGCTTGCGTTTCAATGATAGGAAGTGCAGTTAAAGAACCTCCACCTTTGATTTTACCAACTAAAGAAGCTGGTACATCATTCATTGCCGCAGCAATTTTATCATCATTGATCACTTTTGCAGCTCTCTCTAATAACCTTGAATGCAAATAGAATACATCTCCAGGATATGCCTCACGTCCCGGTGGTCTTCTTAATAATAAAGAAACCTCACGGTATGCAACTGCTTGTTTTGATAAATCATCAAATACAATTAATGCTGGTCTACCTGTATCTCTAAAGTACTCACCAATTGCTGCACCCGCGAATGGAGCGTAGAATTGTAACGGAGCAGCATCAGATGCGTTTGCCGCAACAATAGTTGTATAAGCCATTGCTCCTGCAGCTTCTAGTTTTGCAACTAAACCTGCAACAGTTGATGCTTTTTGACCAATTGCAACATAAATGCAATATACTGGCTCACCTTTATCGTAAAACTCTTTTTGGTTGATAATAGTATCAACACAAACTGTAGTTTTACCCGTTTGTCTATCACCAATAACCAACTCACGTTGACCTCTACCAACTGGGATCATAGCGTCAATCGCTTTAATTCCTGTTTGAAGTGGCTCAGTAACTGGCTCACGGTAAATTACTCCTGGTGCTTTTCTTTCTAGTGGCATTTCGAATGTCTCACCTTCGATCGGTCCTTTACCATCAATTGGAATTCCCATTGTATCAACAACACGTCCAACAATACCTTCTCCTACTTGAATAGAAGCAATTAAACGTAAACGTTTTGCGGTATCACCTTCTTTAATGTCGTTCCCTTTTCCTAACAATACTGCTCCTACGTTATCCTCTTCAAGGTTAAGAACAATCGCTCTTAATCCTGATTTGAATTCGATCATCTCACCGTATTGAACGCTTGATAATCCGTAAATACGAGCAATACCATCTCCTACTTGAAGGACGGTTCCAACTTCTTCTAATTCTGCTTCCGATTTAAATCCTGAAAGTTGCTCTCTCAAGATAGCGGAAACCTCTGCTGGTTTTACATCTGCCATTTTTCTCTAGTTTTTGATGTTAGACTTGTTCGCGATACTTCCGCCTTAGGAAGACAATCGAACTGACGTCGTTCATCATTTATTTTAGTTTAATAAAATATTTTTCAAATTTGATAATTGACTTGCAATAGAAGCATCTATTTGCTTGTCATCTATCCTCACAATAAATCCACCAATTAATGATGCATCTACTTTTTCAATCATTTCAATTGTTCCATCAAAGCTGGCTTTGATTTTAGCAATTATTGTATCTTTTGTTGCTTTGTCTAATGTTGTAGCTGAAATTACCGTTACGTCAAGAATGTTGTTTTTCTTTTTATAAAGACTAACAAATCCATCTGCAATTTGCGGTAACATATTTTCACGCGAGTTTTTTAAGATTAAGTTCAAAAACTCTAATGACATTTTCTCCATTTTAGTTTCAAAAATTGCGCTAAAAATTTCGCTTTTCTTTTTTGAATCAACAATGGGGCTACTTAATAGGTTAGCAAAGTCTTGTGACTCTTTGCATACGTTAGACAATTGCAACATATCAGCATTTACCTTGTCTACAACATTTTGTTCTATTGAAAGATCAAGTAATGCTTGCGCATATCTGTTTGCTACTCTTGTTACGCTCATTTTCTTAGTTTAAGCTAATGTCGTTAGCGATTTGTTCAGCCAACGCTTTTTGTTTATCATCAGACGCCAATTCTCCTTTGATTACTTTTTCAGCAATCTCTAAAGATAAAGAAGCAACTTGCGTTTTCAATTCAGAAATTGCTGCTGCTTTCTCAGTCTTGATAATTTTTTGTGCTTCAGCAACAATTTTTTGTTGTTGAATTTTTCCTTCTTCTCTTGATTCTTCAATCAATTTCTTAGAAGTTTCAGACGCTTCCTTGATCATTTTATCACGCTCGATTCGCGCTTCTTTTAAAAGATCTTGGTTTTGCGTTTGCAAAGCTTCCATCTCTGCTTTCGTTTTGATGGCCATATCCATTGACTCTTGGATATTCTCCTCACGTTCGTTTACAGCTGATAAAATTGGCTTCCAAGCAAATTTCTTCAACAATATCAAAAGGATGATAAATACTAAACCTCCCCAAAATAATTGACCGACTGCTGGTGTTACTAAATCCATTTCTTATTCTCTTTTAATTTTTAATCAACAAAATAAATAGTGGATGTCAGGCAATCCCTGACATCCATCTAATTTTTTTCTAACCTGCTACTAAAGGAGTAGCTTGAAGCATTGCTACAACAATTGCGAAAAGGGCTGCACCCTCTACCAACGCTGCTGCAATCAACATTACAGTTTGAATTTTTCCAGCAAGTTCTGGCTGTCTAGCCATAGCTTCTAAAGCTGATCCACCAATTCTACCAATACCGATACCGGCTCCGATAGCTGCTAATCCTGCTCCAATTGCTGCGATTCCAAATACGCTCATAATCTAGATTTTACTTTATTATTAATTAAAAAAATTACAATTTAATGATGTGCTTCTTCCACTGCCATACCAAAGTACAATGCTGATAGCATAGTAAAGATATACGCTTGTAAGAAAGCAACTAAAATTTCCAAAATCGAGATGAAAAGTGTGAATGGCACAGATAATCCTGCCCAAGCTAAACTTTCATTTACGAAGATGATTGAAATTAACGAAACTACAATGATGTGCCCCGCTGTGATATTCGCAAATAAACGAATCATCAATGAAGCCGGCTTAATAAAGATCCCTGCGATCTCAACTGGTACTATGATAATATATAGCGGCCAAGGCACTCCCGGAGGTGCTATAATGTGCATCCAGAATCCTTTTTTAGCATTTACCAACTGAATAATAAATGTGAATAATGCTAATAATAATGTAATACTTATACTTCCTGTAACGTTTGGATTAGCTAAGAATGGTAAAAGTCCTAATAAGTTACCAAAAAGAATGAAGAAGAATACTGTTAAAAGGAATGGCACAAATTTCTTGTACTTATCTCCTTCAATATTGTCTTGTGCAATCTCTCTTACAAATAAAACAATTGGCTCTGTCCATGCAGCAATTCCGCTAGGTGCTTTATCTTTATTCGTTTTATATTTTTTAGCTGATTTGAAAAATATAAATAACAATAAGATCGCTATCAAAAATATAGTAGTGACGTTTTTCGTTAATGAGAAGTCCATCCAAACTTTAGAACCATTTGTGATTTTCCCACCTTCTATAAGACTATGAGAAGCACCAGCCTCTAATTGATAAATTGTTTCATGCGACTTAACGAATTTCATTCCGTCTCTTTCAACAACCGTATGACCGTGATCATCATGGTGAAATTCAGATGACATAAAAGTCACCAATCCATTGTCTGTCCAAAGGATAACTGGAAGTGGAATAACAAATCCATCTGTAAAATGGAATTCGTGTGCATCCATAGCGTGATGAACAGCATGTCCAGCAGCATTAAAAGGTGCATGTTCTTCTTCGTGTACAACTGGATGGTCACCGGCATCTTCAACCGCGTGTTCATCAGGATTTGCATATGCGAATCCTGCAGTAATAACTACTAAACCGAGCAATAAAGCTTTAACGTAATTTTTCATGTCAAAAATTGATTCAAATGAACCTGTACTATTAAAATTCGCGACAAAGATACACCTAAAATAGAAACTGAGAAATTATTTTAATTGAATTTTCAGTTTTTTTCAATTTTGTCTGGAGAAAAACTCAGCATTCGCACAAATAGGCGGGTTTCCATGAATAAGAATGGAAAAAATATTGCGAAGAATTGATAGACTATTGGACGCGCGGGTTCTTTTAGATAAAACATGATTACGGCTAGAAAGATAAGCGCCCCTATCATTTTAACAACTGTGAACAACATAAAGGTATTTACAACAGACGTATGCTCCTTTTGAAACCGTTTAACTATAAATAGGACACCAAGTAAGGTTATCGGCAATAAAAAGGCATAAATCCGCCAAGGATTTGCTGCTGCGAATTTTTCGGGCAAGACCCTCCATAAAAGCAAATAATGTATTGCGGCAACAAAAATGGCAAAGGCCACAACTTTAAGTAATTCGTTTCTTAAAAAATTTTTACTCATCATCATTGATTCTTTTTGCTCCTCGAATTAAAAGATATAAGGAAAGTGCAACGCCTAATAATGAAAGAATAATTGTCCAGATAGGCTTGGCATTTTGATAGTGTGCGTCTAATAATGTTCCACCATAAGCACCTGCTCCAATTGTCAACCCCATTTGAATGGCCATTGAAGAGAAGATGAAATAAGGGTTTTTGTTTGACTTTCTCACTAGTTCTCGATACTATTTTTTATTTCGCTCCGATCATTCTCAAATCTCCCGGCAGTTATCGGGATGAAGTGACATTCAGATTGATTTTTTTAATGTGCTATTCGTTTTGACTCGTTTAATACGCTGGATAACGTAAGCCGAAGGGTTCAATTCGATTTGACTTATTTAATAAACGACTTCCGAATCTGGTTTTTCAATTTTAGCAGTTTCTGCTATTAATTGTGTTTCGTTTTTTTCAATGTAATTACAAACTCCACTGAATTCGCAACCAATTTCCATCCCAATTTGATTGGTAGTAATATTACCTTCAATTTTTGCCGTTGCCTTAATATTTAAAAGACCGTCTACAACAATATTCCCAATCATCTCACCTTCAATATCGGCATTAGAACATTTTACATCCCCCTCTACACGACCTGTTGGGCCGATCACTAATTTCCCCAAGGTGTCTAATGAACCGTTTAGCTGACCATCAATTCGAAAGTTGCTATCCGCTTTTATATCTCCTTTAATAAATGTCCCTTCTACTAATCGATTTAATTTATCGGGTGAGTTCGATACATCTACTTTTCCATTTCCTCCTTTAAACATCTCTTTCTTTTTAGTTGTGGGTATAAAGATACAAACTCTAGTTCAATTATCAATTCGTTTTGACGCGGGGGAATATTAGAATGATTTAAATTGGGGAATGTTTTAATGCGTTTTGACTTTGGTTCTTATCGATACGCTGCGCCACTCGAAGTGACGGCTTTAATAGCTAATACTGGAATGGGATAATTATGGTTCTTGAATGGCGAAATGATTTTGGACGCAATCTAATAGCGAAGCGATCTAAATACTGAAGGACTAGAGACGAACTAAAAACCCTATTCCTTAATCTCAATTTTAACGCTTTCAATTTTTGACTCGGTGACTTCAACAACGGTAAAGATTAATTTATCGGTTTCAAAGGTCTCTTTGGATTGTGGGATTTCTTCTAAATGCGAGAGAACAAAACCAGCCAATGTTTCATATTCGTCGCTCTGTTCTAACGGCAAGCCGTGCTGTTGAATCAGATAATCAATTTCGGTACGCCCAGAGAATAGAAATTTATTAGCGCCCAATTGCTTTTCTAAACCGTCGTTAACATCATGTTCGTCTTCAATCTCCCCAAATATTTCTTCAATAATATCTTCAACGGTAATGATACCTGATGTGCCGCCGAATTCATCTACCACCACAACGATATTCCGTTTATTCTTTGAGAATTGTTTTAATAGTTCTTTCGCTAAAATTGATTCTGGAACAACGCCAATTGGCAACATTACATTTTTAATGAAGTCTGGCTTATTAAACAGCTCGTAGGCATGCACGTATCCAATAATATTATCAATTGTATCGCGATAGATTAAAATTTTAGAAAATCCAGTAGTGATGAATTTTTCTTTTAGGGTCACAATATCATCTTCAATATTACAGGCCACTATTTCTGTCCGAGGAATTAAACAATCACGTGCTTTGATTTTGGAAAATTCGAGCGCATTGTTCAAAATTTGAATCTCATTTTCCATATGCGCATCTTCCTCAATTCGATCATTTAGATCTCGCACATAATGATCTAAATCGATCTTTGTAAAGACTTGTTTCGAATCTGCAATATCTGTTTTCATCAATTTTAAAAATAGGTTTGAGAAAAACATGATGATTAACACAAAGATAAAGAACGCCCAATAAATGATCAATAATGGAATTGCTGCCACGCTTAAAATACCGTTGGGATTAATTCTGAATATGGCTTTCGGTAAAAATTCCGCTGTAATTAAAACTATCAGTGTAGAGACTACAGTTTGTATCAAAAGAATCACTGCGGCATAGTCGGTGCCGATTAGCATCTCGAGTGGAGGCCCTAAAAATAGGGCCATGTAGATTCCATAAATCACCAAAGAAATATTATTTCCAAGAAGCATTGCGCTGATGAAATTGGAAGTGTTTTTAACGAAAAAAGCTAATATTCGGCCTGACGTCGTCCCGCGTTTATTATCCAACTCAATTTTAAGCCTGTTTGCAGAAACAAAGGCGATTTCCATTCCCGAAAAAAAAGCGGAACACAGTAGTGTAATTATGATGACAATCCAAATTGTCATTGTATGTCAGGATCCATTTAAAATTTTATCTCTAACGAATATAAGGAATTAATTGATGACTGCTTCCTAAATTTATGCAATGAATTACTCAGGGTATTTCGCATCTCAAGTAAGAAAGCCATTCTATTTTTTTTCTTCAATAATATCATGCCCAATATCTTTACGGTAATAGGCATTGTCAAAACTAATTTTTTCAACGTTATCGTACGTCGTTTTCAAGGCTTTTGTCTTGTTTTTCCCAAATGATGTAACACTTAATACACGTCCACCTGCAGTTAAAATAGTTGGGCCATCTTTTTTCGTTCCAGCGTGAAACACAATTGAATCGTGAATACCATTTAGTCCAGAAATTGATTTTTCCTTTTCGTAAGCATTAGGATAACCTCCAGAAACCATCATTACGGTTGTTGCTGTTCGGTCATCAAATTCTACATCTCTTTCTGACAAGGTTCGTGTCGCAACTCCTTCAAATAATTCTAGTATATCAGACTTTAATCGTGGAATAACAACTTCGGTCTCAGGATCGCCCATTCGGCAATTATATTCTATTACGAATGGATCGTTTTTAACATTGATCAATCCAAAGAAGATAATTCCTTGATAGTCGATTCCATCTTTAATTAATCCTTTAACAGTTGGAATAATTACCTGGTTTTCTACCTTATCCATAAAGCCTTTCTTGGCAAATGGCACGGGTGACACTGCTCCCATTCCACCGGTATTCAAACCTGTATCTCCTTCTCCAATTCTTTTATAATCCTTTGCTTCTGGTAATTTTTTGTATGATTTCCCATCAGTTACTACAAATACAGAAAGTTCACTTCCATCCAAAAACTCTTCAATTACTACGCGAGAAGATGCATCACCAAATTTCGCATCACTCAACATACTTTTGAGTTCAGCTTTTGCTTCTGGTAAATTATCCAAGATTAGCACACCTTTTCCTGCCGCTAAACCATCTGCTTTAAGCACGTAAGGCGGCTTTAAAGTTTCTAAATACGCATAACCATTATCCAACGTATCTTTAGTAAATGTTTGATATTTCGCAGTAGGGATATTATGTCTTTTCATGAATTTCTTTGAAAAGTCTTTACTTCCTTCTAACTGCGCGGCTTCTTTATTAGGTCCAATGATTGCAATGTGCTTGATTTTGTCATCAGCCAAAAAATAATCATGAATTCCATTAACAAGTGGCCCTTCTGGTCCAACAAAAACGAAATCCATTTTTTCCTTTAAACAAAGCGCTTTGATTCCTTCAAAGTCATCTACAGACAAGTCAACATTTGTGCCTTCCTGTCCTGTTCCAGCGTTACCCGGAGCAATAAACAACTTATCAATTTGAGAACTTTGCGCAATTTTCCATGCAATTGCATGTTCTCTTCCGCCCGAACCTAATACCAATACATTCATTTGTAAATTATTTTTTACAAAGTTACATTTTGGGACGGGTTAACGAGAAGAATCTTATTAACAATTGGGATTATTTTTCAGCCTGTCCTCGATACAATCGCCAAGTTCCTTGTATCTCCCGATAGCTATCGGTAAGAACTGACGGCTGAAACCTTCACAACTTTGCTATTATTGGTTGATGGCTGGATGCTTGATTAGGTGGCTGGGAGTCGTACCCGATACAATCTTCAGGTTCCTTCAAGATCTTTCGAATTTACGGCTGAAAAGTAAAAGGATATTACTTCAAAACATAATAATTCAACTCAATTCAAGTTATTATGGTATGAAAAAGAGAATAGCATTAGCCCTTATTATCGGAATTTCAACAATTGGTCAAGCCCAAGATTTAGGAAATGACATTACTGTAAAATATAACCAAGCGTTACAAAGATCGAATGAATCACTGTTCGGACTTGAATACCGTCGGGCTATTGGCCAAAATTTTAAGATGAAATTTGGGACAAATTATGGCAAAAGTGATAAAAGTATTTGGTTGGGAGATAATGTTTTATTTGGATCAGACTCGATAACCATCATTAGAGATCTTGCTTCATTTTCTAAAAAATATTCTGTTTATGCAGGCGTGGATTATGAAGGGATTGATTATTTAAGCTTAGGTGCTTCTTTCATTCTTGGAACAAACCAAACGCTACTCGGGGCGTATGATCGTGGCGCACGCTATGATACAGAATCAAATGATTGGGTAAATTGTATCGAATGCGTTTATGATTATCATGGAGAAGAATTACCCCCTTGGCACAACGGAGGGAACTCCACTTCGCAATACGCTAACGCAATAAAAATCACCAACTATGTGGTGTACGGGCTAAGCTTACGGGCTGCTATTCGAATTCCAATTAAAAAAAGGTTTGAATTTACAATTGGATATGAACCTACATTTGTCAGAAATAAAATGATTAATGAAACCGAGTTTGAGACTTTAGACGAAACTTACACAAATAAAGCAAGTGCGTTTAACGTATTTACGCATACTGTAACAGCAGCACTTCGTTACAAGTTTTAGTTTATGAATGACTAGGAGGCTCTACGTGTGACTACTGTCGTTTTGATTTAAGCTTCTGGCTCAAGAAATTCCCAATCCTTAATAGGTTCGAATCTTTTCCATGATTCCTCAACCGAAGGATGTGTTAACACTGATTCAACTGAAACTTCAGGGATTTCAGCATCTGCCAAACCATTTTTTACGAAAATGAAATTAAAGCCGAGTTCATTTGCACCAACTAATCTATATCCTTTCTTTTTGGCTAAGTTCACCATTGCAATAGGTGACGCGCCATGATATACAGGATGTTTACCAGGGAAAAAATAGTTAGGATCATAAGGTACAACGATATTGCGCATACCAAATTCAACATGTGTTTCAATGATTACAATATTTGGACTCACAGCTTCAAGCGCGTTCCAAACCCAATAGTCATTCCCATCAATATCTATTGACAAAACATCAATATCACCACTCAAATTAGCCTCAGTTACTAAGCTGTTAATATTTTCAGCCGTTACTTTTGCGCATTTGAATTTAGGTGCATACATCCAAGGGTGCGGATATTTACCGTAAAAACGTTCTCCTCTTTTAATACTTTTAGGGTTTCCGTCTAAAAATAAACCATGATAACCGTGGTTCAATGCCAAATTAGCGCAGTTACTATTAATTCCATCATCAGATCCAATTTCAACAAAGGTTTTATTTTGCATCCCAATAAGGGACAAAATAAATAAGAGTTTTCCATCCTCTTCATATTGTGAGAAGACGCGAAAGCCTGTGTCATCAATACTTGGAAGGGATCCGTTTTTATGCCATTGTTGATAGTTGAGAAATAATTGACGCTGACTTATTTGTACCTCGGCAGAAAATCTATTTCTTACCTTTAAAACGTACATTCGATTCTTTAAAAAATCCTTGATCATTCCCATTTTCTTAATTTTCAATAATCCAATCTACTTCTTTTTCCCACCTTGATTTGACATCAATCAATTCTCGATTATAAATCACCCTTTCTGGCAATCGCTTTTCTTTTAATGATCCCGTTGTCCATTCTTTATCATTATTATCATCAAAGATAATTCGGATTTGATATTTACCAGGGATAAGATCTTCGAATACTAACTTTTGTTCAAACGCTCTTAAAGCAATCACATCATTTGCCTCGTTTAATAATTCCACAAATGCGGGTTGATCAAATAGGGTGTCAATATTTATAATCAATGATCCAAAATAATCTGCATCTAATAATGCAATGGCGATCCATTGTTCATTCTCAACTGAGTTGCGGAATTTGGAAGTTGCAGCTAGAGAATCCAATTTAATAAACTTGACCTTCGCATCTAATGTGTCAAAAATTAAGGACCGCATATTTTCAAGTACAAAGCTCACTGAATCTAGTTCAACAGAATCTTTATCCATAAAATGAATATGATCATCAAATACTTGATCATATGGTTCAGAAGAAATTAGCGTGAACTGCTCATTGGGCAATAAATTTCCGCCCTTTAAATTATTGGTCAAAACTAATGCCCCAGATGCACCTTTCCCCCGCTCTCCTTTGAATAACGGTTTTATCGTATCCATTTCTCCATTTACATTAAGGATAAATTCCATACGCCCTTCCGGATTTCGATCTAACCAATATACAAGTGAATCTTTTGCCCCAGTATCTTCTTGATTAAGCATCATAAATTCATTTGATACTTCAAATGTGTCCGGTGGATTGTTAAAAATAAATTCTAAACGACCAGGATATTGATACTTGGTTGTAATTAATTTCGATTCAGAGACTTTTGGCCGATAGGCATGCAAATCTATATTTTCATTCTTCGCACCAATTTTCAATGTGTCAATTAACGAAAAGGCTCTTTTTTCTAATGGCTCCAATTTTAAATTTCTGTTTTGATCCTCAATAGCAAAGATAAGGTAGCGGCCCGCCTTCAAATAATTCATTTTAAAATTCCCTGTTCGATCAGATTGAGTAATATAAATGGGGCGTTCATTAAATGGAATTGAATCGTATTGAAAGGCTGACTCGGCATTATATAGTCCTACCAGATATCCTTCAGCGCCTTTATTGGTATACCCATCCGTAATTTTCCCCCTTAAGGTTAATGAATCAATATAATCTCCAGTAGAAAAGACATATTGAAAGATGGAGTCATTTTTTTCGGTGATGTCAGTAATAGCATGATTAAAGCTAATTGTGTAGGTAGTGTTTTCCTGCAGCGTGTCATTAAAGACGATTTTAAGTTTTTTATTTTTAACTGATATATCCGGTTTATTCTTCAGTTGCGGTGTTATAATGATATTATCATTTGGATTATTGAGCGCAATATATTCTTGAAACTTGATAATAATTTCATTGCCCTCAAAATTAGTTTGCCCATTTTGTGGATAGGTACCTGCCGAATCGATACTTGGTGCAAAGGCATCTTTTTCACCACCTTGCAAAGGGTTGATCTGCGCACAGCTTATTAACAATAAGCCGAACAAAAAACAACAATAATATTTTAGGTGTTTACTTTTCATTATCTAAAACCGATCGGCGATTATTTCCGCTAATTCGGTTAAATATTTTCGATCTATAGCATTAAAATCATCTAGTTTGTCACTATCAACATCAAGTACTGAACGCACTTGCCCCTTGTTTATTATAGGAACCACTATTTCGGATAGACTTGCCGCACTACAACTAATATGCCCTGGGAAATTATTTACGTTTGGAACGATAAGCGATTCGGCATTTTGCCAAACCGTACCACAAACTCCTCGGCCTTTAGCAATTCGTGTACAAGCAATATCACCTTGAAAGGGCCCTAGCACCATTTCATCTTCCTTAACAAAATAAAAACCAACCCAAAAAAAGTCAAATGTTTGGCGCAATGCAGCTGCAATATTAGCGCAATTTGCTACTAAGTCTGGTTCATCTGTAATAAGCGCCTTGATTTGCGGAATCAAGGTTTGATATTTCTCCTCACGTGATTCACCACCAAGGATTAGTTCATCCGCCATAAGCTAATTTTGAGCAAAAATAGAGCTTTTAGAAGGAATAGGCTTTGATTGAAGCAACAATTTGAATCGCTTAGGTTGAAAATAAATCGGCAGAGATTCCATCAGCTATATATTTCCCTTGATTGGTAAGCGTAAACACCTCCTCTTTTTCTAAAAGACTTCCATCTACGAGGTATGATTTCAAAACAGGTAAGGCCTCTTCCAACATTTTTGGTGAAATGGCTTTCATATCATTCAAATTTATCCCCCATTTAGTACGTAAACGCGTTAATATATATTCATTGAATTGATTTTGCGTAGACAAGGTTTCTTGCTCATTAAATTCTTCTCCTTTATTTATTAGCTGCACATATTTTGGATTATTGGCAACATTCCAACTTCTTTGTGCGGCGTTAAAAGAATGCGCCGACGGACCAACTCCCAAATATTTCTCCCCCAACCAATAGGCCGAATTATGCTTTGAAATAAAGTTTGGTTTGGCAAAGTTTGAGATTTCATACTGTTCATAGCCATGTTCAGCCATGGTATCCATTAAATATTGAAACTGTTTCAAACTTTCTTGATCTTCATACGGTTTCAATTTCCCTGTTTTCTGCCAATTTCCAAAAACGGTATTCTCTTCAATAGTCAAGCAATAGGCGGAAAGATGTGGAACTCCTAATTCTATCATTTGCGCTAACTGCTTTTTCCACAAGTCAAAATCTGTATTAGGAACACCATATATCAAATCAATAGTGATATTATCGAATCCACAAGCCTTGGCCAAAATAACCGAATTTATTGCCTCATTTGAGCTATGCGCCCGATTCATAAACTTGAGCACTTCATTATCAAAAGATTGAATCCCAATACTGAGTCGGTTAATGCCCAAATCGAAAAATCCTTTAAGCTTTTCCTCATCCAAATCGTCGGGATTACATTCTAAGGTTATTTCACAATTTGGATCGACATTAAAATTGTCTCTAATTGTTTGCAGCACTACTTGAATTAAATGCAATTCAAGTACACTTGGTGTGCCGCCTCCAAAATAGATCGTTGCTACATTGGCGTCACCAATATAATTTTGTCGAATAAGAAGTTCTTTCGAGATAGCGTCAATAAGTTCGGCCCTATGCTTAAGTTGAACCGAAAAGTGAAAATCACAATAGTGACATTTTACCTTACAAAAAGGTACGTGGACATAGATGCCTGCCATTTAGAATTTAATTGCTCGCGTATTCGGCGGCAGTTGGGGTTTTGAAATAAACCTTCTTTAAGTCAATATAACCAATACCGTTTGTTTCAAAGTCCCTTACAAAAGATTGTTCTAGTGCCAAATCCTCACCATACCAAAGAATAATAAAAACAGCATCTTCCATTAATAATTTTTCCGCAGCACTAAAAAACTCATTGG
>JBLHOW010000069.1:0-32452 GCA_047623705.1 Crocinitomix sp. | reverse complement strand
ACGAAAGTAGTGATTTCAATAGAGAAGAAAAACTCAGAGGAAACTTAATGCATAAAAATTTCAGTTTGAAATTTTTATGCGCAAACAAGAGCACTTCAAGTTTTCTCTCTGCGTTCAACCTGAGTGTTCTTTTTTGCCATTGATCTCGAGAATCACTATTACTACTACTACTACTACTCAAAGCTTGTATTGCAATCGATCTAAACTCTAACAGTGATCCTACTCAGTCTGAGAACGGTCTAAGTACTAAAATCTAAATACTAGAGACTAAGCACTAATAAATATTTTTCTGTAAATTTGTATTGTGAGACGATTAACCATAGCTATAGACGGGTATTCTTCATGTGGAAAGAGCACATTGGCAAAAGAAATTGCCCAAAAACTCAATTATATTTATGCAGATAGTGGCGCCATGTATCGTGCTGTAACCTTGCATATGTTGAATAAAGGTATTTTAAAAGATGGGGCATTTATCATAGCGCAAGTTGTGCAAGAGCTTGAATCCATTAACATCCGATTTGAATTTGATACAAAAACTAGCCGCTCTGAAACCTATTTGAATGGCGAAAATGTTGAAAAAGACATCCGCAATTCTAAAATCACCAAACATGTAAGCGTAATTAGCGCTGTAAAAGAAGTCCGCGAAAAATTGGTTGAAATCCAACAAAACATTGGAATCGAAGGTGGTGTTGTTATGGACGGCAGAGATATAGGCACGGTTGTTTTTCCAAATGCAGAAGTCAAGTTATTCATGACTGCCTCCAATCAAATTAGAGCAGAGCGTCGTTACAAAGAATTGAAGGAAAAAGGAGAAAATATTAGTTTAGAGCAGGTTGCCACTGATTTACAAAAGCGAGATCATTATGATATGAACCGCGATATCAGTCCTTTGCGAAAGGCTGAAGATGCGATTGAAATTGACAATAGTGATTTAGACCGATCAAGCCAACTAACGCTATCCCTTTCACTTATTGAAAAGAAAGAAGTTGAACTTAAGGAAAAGGTTTAAACCACTTAGTGTTCGCTAGTGTTCAATTCAATAATCTCACAAGAAAAAGCTTACCTAATTTCGTGGAGTAAGTCGAAAGTTTTTTTAATTTTGCGCGTTCAATAAATTTAAAATAAAGAAATGGCTGCGAATAAAGTCCTTGAATTATTAGGTAGTGAAGGCGAAGCGCTACTTAACCACCAATGTAAAACAATCTCTAAAAATCTGCTTCACTTGCCTGGTGCTGATTTTGTTGGTCGTTCATTTGGCCCTACAAACAGAAGTCCACAAGTATTACGGAGCTTAGAAGCATTGTATAACCATGGAAGATTAGCAGGAACAGGATATGTTTCCTTTTTACCAGTTGATCAAGGAATTGAGCATTCGGCTGGTGCATCATTTGCACCGAACCCGCTTTATTTTGATCCGGAAAACATTGTTAAATTAGCTGTTGAAGGTGGTTGTAACGGTGTTGCATCTACTTTTGGAGTTTTAGCGGCATGTTCTAGAAAATATGCTCACAAAATTCCATTCATTGTAAAATTAAACCACAATGAATTTTTGTCCTATCCAAACACATTCAACCAAATCGAATTCGGTTCTGTTGAAGAAGCTTGGAATATAGGGGCTACAGCTGTTGGAGCAACCATTTATTTTGGTTCTGAAGGATCTGAAAGACAAATTGTCGAAATTGCACAGGCTTTTGAAAGAGCGCATGAATTAGGCATGGCAACTGTACTTTGGTGTTATTTAAGAAACCCAGGTTTCAAAAAAGACGGAATTGATTACCATACAGCTACAGATATTTCTTCTCAAGCAACACATTTAGGAGTAACAATTCAAGCAGATATTATTAAACAAAAATTACCAGAATTAAACGGTGGTTACCCAGCGATTAACTTTGGTAAAACACACGATAAAGTGTATTCTGAATTAACAACGGATAATCCGATTGATTTATGCAGATACATGGTTGCAAACTGTTATATGGGACGTAATGGTTTGATTAATTCTGGAGGTTCATCTTTAGGGGATGAGGCTTCTGATTTAGCATCAGCAATTAAAACTGCAGTAATTAATAAAAGAGCTGGTGGACATGGTTTAATTTCTGGAAGAAAAGCTTTCCAAAAAGATATGTCCGTTGGAATTGAATTATTGAATTCGATTCAAGATGTTTATCTTGATGAATCAATTACAATTGCATAAATTTAACACTCACATTGGCCTAATTAAAATTATTCACTATTATGGGATGGTTTACTAGAAAAAAGGAAGGTATTTCTACCTCCACTGCAGACAAGAAAGAAACACCAGAAGGTTTATGGTATAAATGTCCAAAATGTAAGGCCGTTATCACTACTGAAGATCATAAGGAGAACGTATATACTTGTAATAATTGTAATCATCATGAGCGCGCAAGTGCAGCTGATTACTTTGAGATACTTTTCGACAGTAAAAAAGGAACTGAATTTGCACGAGGAATAACCTCTGCTGATCCCCTTAAATTCGAAGACACCAAGAAATACGTTGATCGTATTAAGTCCATGGAAGAAAAAACGGGCTTGAAAGACGCAATTCGTGTGGCACATGGTAAAATAGATGGTGCGCCAATAGTTATTGCAGCTATGGATTTTAAATTCATAGGCGGATCAATGGGATCTGTTGTTGGAGAAAAAATTGCGCGTGCAATTGACAAAGCAATTGATTTAAAGGCACCTTTTATGATTATTTCAAAATCAGGTGGTGCACGTATGATGGAAGCAGGACTTTCACTAATGCAAATGGCAAAAACGTCCGCTAAATTGAATCAATTATCGGCGGCAAAATTACCCTACATTTCATTATTAACAGATCCAACTACGGGCGGAGTTACGGCTTCGTTTGCAATGTTAGGTGATATTAATATGGCTGAACCAAATGCTTTAATTGGGTTTGCTGGTCCACGAATTGTAAAAGAAACAACTGGTAGAGATTTGCCAGAAGGCTTTCAACGTTCTGAATTTTTATTAGAACACGGATTTTTAGATTTAATCGTAGATCGAAAAGATTTGAAAAGGCAATTGGTGCAAGTATTACGCATGCTTAAAGTTGATGTAGTTAAGGTCTAATTAATATCTGCTTACAACGAGACAATTATTTTAATTAAAAAAACACAGAGATAGGAAATAAGTACTATCTTTGCGGCCGATATACATAATATTCATTTAAAACAATCTTGGCATGTATTTATCATCAGAAAAGAAAGAAGAAATATTTAAAAAGCACGGTACTAGCGAAAAAGATACTGGAAGTTCAGAAGGACAAATTGCTTTATTCACTTACAGAATTGCGCACTTAACTGGGCACTTAAAGAACAACCGTAAAGATTACGGAACACAAAGATCTTTGCAGTTATTAGTAGGTAAAAGAAGAAGTTTGTTGGATTATTTGAAAAAGACAGAAATTGATCGTTACAGAGCTATTGTTAAAGAATTAAAATTAAGAAGATAATACAGTTCTTTAAATAAAGATTATAAAGGGGCAATTGAAATTTAGGTTTCGATTGCCTTTTTTGTTTATTGGATTTCAGATACAAGGGCTTCGAGCTCCTCAGCCCTCTAACTCACATTTGAAACGAATAAACAAGTGATAAAAAAATGAAAAAAATCCAGTCCCCAATTATACAGCCTAGAAACTAAAGACTTGAGACTAAATACTGGAAACTAAAGATTATAATTAATAAACAATGAAACGGAATCCCGAAAAACGGGACAAGAAGAAGCACCGTTTCGCAAAACAAACAAATATGAATGTAATAACAAAAACAATTGACGTTGGTAATGGAAGAGAGATTTCTGTGGAAACAGGAAAACTCGCCAAACAAGCTGACGGATCAGTTGTTGTAAAATGTGGAGGAACAATGATTCTTACCACAGTAGTGTCAAACCATGACGCTAAACCTGGAGTGGATTTTTTACCACTTACAGTAGACTACAGAGAAAAATTCTCCGCTGGAGGTAAAATCCCTGGTGGTTATTTAAAGCGTGAAGCAAGACCATCTGATGATGAGATTCTTGTAATGCGTTTAGTGGATAGAGCGTTAAGACCGCTTTTCCCAAGTGATTATCACGCAGATACACAGTTAATGATGCAATTGATTTCATTTGACGGTGTAAACATGCCAGATTCATTAGCAGGATTTGCAGCTTCGGCAGCAATTGCTGTATCTGATCTTCCTTTTGCTGGACCAATGTCTGAAGTAAGAGTTGGACGTATTGATGGAAACTGGATAATCAATCCAACTTTTGAAGAATTCGATCAATCAGATGTAGATGTAATCATTGCTGGAACAGCAGATAACATTGTAATGGTTGAAGGTGAAATGCTAGAAATTTCAGAAGCTGAACTTGTTGAAATTATCAAAGTTGCACACGTTGCAATTAAAGCGCAATGTGCTTTTCAATTAGAATTAGCAGCTGATGCTGGTGTTTCTGCTGAAAAACGTGAATATTCTCACGAAACGCATGATGACGATATTAAAGCAAAAGTTCATGCTGCAACATATGACAAGTGTATGGCTGTTGCACGTCAAGGTTTAGCTGACAAGTCAAAGCGATCTGAATTATTTAGAGAAGTTTATAAAGAGTATGTAGATGGACTGGATGAAGAAACTTTAGCAGTGGAATCTCCGTTTATATCTGATTACTTTAATAATACGAAAAAACAAGCAGTTAGACGTGTAATGCTAGATGAAGGAATTCGTTTAGATGGTAGAGACATGGATGAGATCAGACCAATTTGGTCAGAAGTTGATTATCTTCCATCTGCACACGGTTCTGCAGTATTTACGCGTGGTGAAACACAATCTTTGACTTCACTTACCTTAGGTGGTAAATTGGATGAGCAAATGATTGACACTATGGCGGATAAGCGTTTTGAAAAATTCTTATTGCATTATAACTTCCCTCCATTTTCAACGGGTGAAGCTAGACCAATTAGAGGTGTATCACGTAGAGAGATTGGACATGGTAACTTAGCGTTAAGAGCGTTGAAAAATATGTTGCCAGATGATAACCCTTATACAATTCGTTTAGTATCTGATATTTTAGAATCAAACGGTTCGTCTTCAATGGCAACAGTTTGTGCTGGAACATTAGCACTAATGGACGGTGGTATCCAATTGAAAAAACCAGTTTCTGGTATTGCAATGGGATTAATTACTGATCAAGAAGGTAAGTACTGTGTATTGTCTGATATTTTAGGAGATGAAGATCACCTAGGAGATATGGACTTTAAAGTAACAGGAACGGCTGACGGAATCACAGCTTGTCAAATGGATATTAAAGTAGACGGTTTACCTTACGAGGTTTTAACTGAAGCTTTAGAACAAGCAAGAGCTGGTAGATTACACATTTTAGGAGAAATCTTAAAAACGTTGGATAAACCAAATACTGAATTGAAACCAAATGCACCAAGAATTGAAGGATTAATCGTACCAAACGATTGTATCGGAGCAATTATCGGGCCTGGTGGAAAAATCATTCAGGAAATGCAAAAGGAAACGAATACTACCATCACCATTGATGAAAATGATAAAGGTGAAGGAAGTGTACAAATCGTTGCAAAGAATGCTGATGACATGAATGCTGCATTAAAACGCATCAAACTAATCGCATTCCCTCCAACTGTTGACGTTGGTGCTGAATATGAAGGAAAAGTAAAATCTATCCAAGCTTACGGATGTTTCGTTGAGATCATGCCTGGGACTGATGGATTAATCCACATTTCTGAATTAGATCACAAACGTGTTGAAAAAGTTGAAGATGTTTGTAAAGAAGGAGATATCTTAAAATTCAAAGTAATTGGACAAGATCCAAAAACGAAGAAATTCAAATTGTCTCGTAAAGTTTTATTACCTAAGCCGGAGTCAAAACCAGCATAGTAATAAATCAAATACTATAATCATTAAAGAGGCGATTCATATGAATCGCCTCTTTTTTTTTGCGCTTAAAAACACTCTTGACACACCCTTGTCACACCCATACCCTAACTTCGTTTTAAACTAAAAAGTTAAGATTATGGAAACGAAAAAATTAGATCAATTAAAAATTGTTGGTATTGAAGTACGCACGCAAAATGCACCAAACAAAGCCGAACAAGATATACCCGCATTGTGGGGAAGATTTATGTCTGAAAACATAAGCCCTAAAATTCCTAATAAGAGTTCGGAGGATATTTATTGCGTCTATTGTGAATATGAAGGCGATCATTTAGCTCCTTATACTGCGCTTATTGGCTATGCCGTTCACGAAAATGCAGCAATTCCTTCACAATTTAAAGTAATTGACATTCCAGCAAGTGATTATGCCGTATTTAAAGCGCATGGCGATTTAACCGCAGGAGCCGTTTTTGAAGCTTGGAATACGATATGGAATAGTGATTTAAATAGAACTCATACGGCTGATTTTGAAGTTTACGGCCAAGAAGCAACCAACCCCAAAGACGGAAAAATTGATATTTTTGTCGGTATTAAGGCGTAAATGTGATGTATAAAAAGTGTTACATTATTTAGTATTGATTCTTAGCACTTAAAACGATACACTTAAAACTGTAAAAAAAAATGACAGCTCTAGATAATTTCTATCTCGACCAAAAAGAACCTTTAGGAAGCTGCTTAATTGCACTAAGAGACTTAATAAAGGCCTATGACAGTCAAATTACCGAAAGGTGGTATTATCGTTTGCCTTGTTTTTTTTACCAGGATAAAATGTTTTGCTATGTATGGATTGAAAAGAAAACAAACGATCCGTACATAGCATTTTATCCAGGATCAAAATTGCAACATCCCCAACTAGAACAAGGTAATCGGACACAATCGAAAATTTTAAGATTAAAATCAAACAAAGACCTTCCTTTAGAAACTATCTACGAAATTATTAAAGAGAGTTTAAACGGTAGAAAGTGAAACTAGGGTAAAGTTGTAAATATCACTAAAGACTATCCTTCATTTATAAATAACTCTTCGCCTCCTTTCTGTGTAAAAATTAATAAATAATTCATTTTATTCCCATTTAAAAGATTTAGGCATCAAATTTGTATTTTCGTTCTGTAATTAAAACCAATTTATGAACCACGCCATATTATTCGACCTCAAATAATCGGTAATTTTGCTCTAAATCCAACACTATGAAAAAACATTACATTTTAAGTATTGCCTTTATTGCCGTGCTAATCACATCTTGTACACAACGTGTTTACCTCACCGTGAATGAACCACCAATAGTTCATTTAGACAAAATGCATGATCGTGGAGGAGTAGTCAACAGAAGCTTTGCTGAAGGTGGATCAGAAATAATAGAAACCATTGAGAATGGATTGACATTAGAAGGAGATTTGGACCTTAGGGGTTCCAATGCAGCTGTTCAAGGTGTTTTTGACCAACTCACAACCAATCAACGATTTCAGTTTGTTACTATTATGGACAGTTTATCTGTTAAAAATGGTGGGATTGATGTTTTTCCTGCACCATTACCTTGGTTTAAAGTAGAAAGACTATGCTTAAAAAACGAAGTTGGATTTCTAATTGCTTTAGAAGTTTATGATACAGATACAAAAGTATCCTATTCAACTGGCAGCACAACCAAAAATACTCCTTTAGGCGCGGTAACTTTACCAACGCATAAAGCAACTGTCACCACAATTATTAAAACAGGATGGCGCATCTATGACCCAGTAAACAAATTGATTTTAGATGAGTTTTGGATGACTGATCGTGTTAGCTCATCAGGCAGTGGAATTAACCCTATAAAGGCGCTCCAAACTATCTTAAATCGTCGCCAAGCCGTTACACAACTAAGTAATAACATTGGCCGTTTTTACGCTAAAAGAATTGAACCGCAAAGTTTTAGAGTTTGGCGAGACTATTTTAATAAAGGAAGTCAAAATTTAAAAATAGCTAAAAGAAGATCAGAAGTAAGTGATTGGGATGGCGCTGCTGAAATGTGGGAAAAAGATTTAAACAGTCCTAAACGCAAGGTTGCGGGCAGAGCGCATTATAACATGGCTATTTATAAAGAAATTCAAGGAGATGTGGATGGCGCTTTAGAAATGTCTCAGAAAGCATATTCAGATTATAATATTAAACAAGCACAAAATTATTCAAGAATACTAAGTAACCGCATTGCTAGACGTGAACGCGACAAAGCATTGAGCGGAGGTTAAAATATTTCGTTTAGTTTGTAAGGAGGGCGGTAACTTTTGGGTTATTGCTCTTTTTTTTGCTCTTTACCTTCTTGCCTAATGCCTTTTAACTATTCCCTTTTTGACTATTAACTAATGACTAGCTACTATTCTCTGGGTGTTCCACAGACAAGCGCTACGCTTAGTCTCTATCGGGCTATTCGCTAAAGTCGCCAAATATTTTGGCAAGCTATCGCTGCTATCCCTAACACAGGATAAGTATCTTATTTATAACTTCGTCAACACTCGCAACGGTTCAACCTAATTATCCCAGATAAATCAATCCTCATAACAGTTTAAAAAAAAGTAGGTCAAATAAATACTGAATATTGTACCTTTCTCATTATTAAATAAGTATCAATATGAAATCAATTCTTTCACTCGCCCTACTCGCCTTAACAATATGCGTATCAAATAGTTGCCAGAAAGCAAAAACCGTAGAACTAATTAATAGTGACGTTCGTGTTTATTTGTACGTTACATTATCCCCTGCTGGCCAAACCTTTCAAATCCATTTAGGAACAGAAGAAATTTATGGCTGTAGTAATTATATTATCAGTAATGATTTTACAATAACAGATAATCAAATCGACTTAAATATCAAAGGAATTATTAAACCTGGGTTTTGCCTAACATCTCTAGGTCCTGCTATCGATATAATTGACATAGAACCAATGGAACCAGGTAATTATCCTTTTAACATAAGAATTAACAACAATTTGAATCAAGGTGAATTGATCGTTACTCCAAACTCCTATGCATTCAGTTTTCTCGACACCACACAAATTCAGTTTCCAGAAAAACTTGTAAACCTTGTTCCAGAAAACACTATATGGGGAAATATTAGCTATAATTTGGAGGATTCAGAAAGTATTGCAAATGATTTTATTGATTCATTATTATCGATTGGTTGCGAAGAACAAGTTTATCCCAGCGGTAATTATAATTATTTCAAAATTAAACCTGATGGACAAATCGCTGATTACGAATATTCTATTTCCAACTATCATCAGAGGTACATCTATCACTTTGCCGGACCTTCAACTTCACTTGAGAGTCTTGTTCAGCATTATGATACCACTTACCCTGGTTTAATTGACATATCCTTAATTACATTTAAAGGGGAATATTTTTAAACTCTTTTTTTATCTTTGTCAATCTAATTCAGCGTTAATGAAGAACTACCTATTCATAATTAGTATTTTCCTTATAGTTTTAAGCTGCAACAAAGAGGACGCCTATGTTGAAAAAATCTTTGAAGGAAATATTGAATTGAATACGCAATTTCAAGTAGATAGTTTTGGGGATTTAGGCTATACTGACATCACTGGAATTATTGGCGTTGGAAGTTATCCTGATGCTAACAACTCAATCACTAATTTAAATGCACTCAGTGAACTGCGATCAGCAAGTCATTTATTGATTAATTATAATAATGCTTTAACCAATATTAGTGGCCTTTGTAACCTCAAGATTTTAGACGCCCAATTAATCATTAATAATAATCCTTTATTAAGCAATTTAAACGGACTAGAAAATATCACTTTTATTGGTGGAATTTTAGAAATTAGTAAAAATGAATCGCTTATTGAAATTGATGGACTTTCCAATTTCTCATCAATTGGAGATGGAAGCGGTAATATCAGAATTTGGGGAAATCAAAACTTGATGAATTTGGACGGTTTGAATAACTTGAAAGATGGCGGCTGGGTTTATATTTATTCAAATCCTTCGCTCGAAAACTTGGCCGGTTTAAGCCAGATGAAAGAAGCACTGTACATTAATATTAGTCAAAATCCACAACTCACTAATTTGGATGGATTTCGAAGGCTTTCAAAGCTTCAATATGATCTTGACATTAACAATAATACTAGTTTAACTGATTTTTGTGGACTCACCAAACTGATTAAAAATGACCCACTTACAAGTGAGGAATACAATGTATATTCCAATGCCTCTAATCCTAGTCAAGATAATATTAGCGCTGGGAATTGTAAATAAAAGCTGGATTTAAAATCAATAACAGTACGTTTACTTTCTGAACCGTCTCGGTAAATAAAAACATGATACACTTAAAACAATCTCCTTATAATCAGGTATATAGTTTTGTATCTTGTTAATTAATAATACCAGACCCTATGAAACCAATATTCTTTACGCTACTAATGCTATTACTTACATTTAGCTGTCAAAAGGAGAAAACGATTAAACCAATTAATAGTGATATTATCATTACCCTTTCCGAAGACTTAGATAGTACCGATCGAATCTTCCAATTATTTTGTCAAACAGAGGGATATTTTACCAATTCGGGTAATTCCATCCTTTATAATTACAGCAAAAATGGTAACGAAATAGCAGTCGAATTTACGGGATTTTCTTACCCCGAAACTGTCTTTAATGGTACAGGACCAGCCACTGCCTGTATTGATTTTGAAAATATAGCCTATGGGACTTATCCATTTGACATTTCACTTAACAACCATACAAATAGTGGTATCCTTACTGTAAATGAGGATGCTTATTCACTCATTTTTGAGGAACCTCAACAAATTCAAATCCCGCGTCACAAGTTAAACCGCGTTCCCGTCAATACTATTTGGGGCCAAATAAATTATCATTCCGCAGATAATGAGGCCCTCGCAAACAATTTTATTGATACTTTATTGAGCATAGGTGCTGTAGAGCAACTTTATAATCCTGGAGATTATTCCCCTTTTAGAATCGATTCAGAAGGACTTATGCGTCAAGAAGAAGCCCCGGGTTATTTCTTTATCTACTATATATATCAATATACAGGAAATTCATCTGACCTTGAAAACTTGCTTATATATTATGGAATAACTTATTCTGATTTAATTGACATCTCACTCAGCACTGCAAAAGGAGAGTATTTCTCCAGCTAATTTTCATCAATTCGAGTCCCGGTTTTATACCACATTTCCTAACAATAACATTTCTTTAACATTTTTTAAAAGAAAAAAGTGAAATTTTTTCATGTTCGCCCGTTGTACTATAAACGGCGCAGTTTATATTCCGCGTCGCGTGCAAATAACAAATTAAAACTAGAGGACATGAAGCAGACATTTTTAAAAATTACAACAGCAACTTTCATAGGCGTAATTGCAGGAGCATTTACGGTAATATCATTTACAAATAAGCCAGACGAAGTAAAAATTTCAAGTACAGCTATCCCATTAGAAACGACAATTGTTACGCCAGTTTCATTTACAAATAATCAAAACGATAATGATTGCGAAGCATACGCTGATCTTACCCCAGCGTCAGAAAAAGGAGTTGAAACGGTGGTACATATTACAACAGAATTTATTCGAGAAGAAATTATATATGATCCGTTTTTGCAACTTTTTTATGGTGACGAAGCCTATAAGACGCAAAAAAGACATGGAATGGCTTCCGGATCGGGTGTAGTTGTTTCACCCGAAGGTTATATCGTAACCAACAATCATGTGGTGCAAGACGCACATAAAATAACCATTTCATTAAACGGGAATAAGTACAATGGAGAACTTGTTGGAACAGATCCTTCAACAGATCTGGCGGTTATTAAAATCAATAAATCAAATTTGAACTATTTAGAATTTGCAGATTCGGATGATTTGCGTTTAGGCGAATGGGTATTGGCCATTGGAAACCCATTGAATTTGCAAACTACAATTACGGCGGGAATTGTGAGCGCCAAAAATAGAAACATTGATTTATTGGCTGGAAATTACAATCCTGAAGAAGGCGTTTTTCCAGTGGAATCTTTTATTCAAACAGATGCAGCCGTGAATTCTGGAAATAGCGGTGGCGCTTTAGTGAACCAGAAAGGGAAATTAGTTGGCATTAATACTGCCATTGCATCAGGGAATGGTTTTTATACGGGATATTCCTTTGCTATTCCTTCAAACATTGTAAAAAAGGTAACTTATGACCTTATTCAACATGGTGAGGTTAAGCGAGTTCAATTGGGCATAAACATTATGCAAAATAACCGTGAAGTAGCTAAAAGCAATCAATTATCAACAGAAAAAGGGGTTGTAATTACAGCCATAGTTAATGGTGGTAATGCGGCAAGCGCGGATGTTAAAACCAAGGATGTTATTTTATCCGTAGGCAATAAATCAATCGACTCAATTAATCAATTACAGGCTGAAATAGCTGTTCACCAGCCGGGTGATCAAATCAACTTGGGAATTATGCGCGGTCAAGAATTAAAAAATGTGAGCATTTTACTGAAATAATAATTAGAAACTAAGATACACTTTTCATAGGGTGATTGATGGTTGAATGTTAAAGGTCGGATCTTAATTGATTCGGCCTTTATTTTTGAACTACGGCTTTTAAGGCTGTAACATCATTCCCACGTCTGACATGAACAATATACATACCTGTTGCGGGCAAATAATCATTCAATAATAAGCTTGCGCCTTCTAGCTGTCCTGGTTCAATATGCGCCACTTCTTTACCCAAAGCATCAAATAAAGTCACCTCAACCTGTTCAAAATTATTTAAAACTAAAGTTGTTTGATTATTGGCATAACTAATACGATCCAAGGGTTTATTTGCTTCAGTTATTGCGACATAATTACTGGCATAATAAACCGCGTCATAAGCGTTTACTCTCCCATACCCCATTTCTTCAGACCACATTCCAAATTCTCCATCTAAATCATAATCATAACCTCCTACTTTATTTGCTGTAATAGCCAACACCGCTCTTGCGTCATATGCGGACAATTCTGGATCAACAGATAAAATTAAGGCCATTACACCAGCTGCATTGGGACAAGCAGCAGAGGTGCCATTAAACATACTATAATTATTATCCATGAAATCATTATAGCCCAAAGCGTCTGTCATATCAGTGGTCAATACTTTTACGCCAGGTGCTGTTACATCTAAATTATCACCGTGGTTACTTCCCCACCATCCTTCGGGCGAACAATCGCTTGGCGTTTTTAATTCGTCGCACATGGTTGAAGCTCCTACTGAAATTGTATGCGGATGAGAAGCTGGCCAAAGTGAAAATCCATCTCCGTCATTTCCTGATGAAAACAACATGGGTGTCCCCTTCCCTTCTCTTCCATTGGCTATATTTTCTGCAATTACCATATTCCCCATCACAGTATCAATCTCTAATATTGAAATCTCGCCATCAGTTAAGCCCCATGAATTGCTTAAAACATCAGCTTTTGCTGTATTAACCGCCCAAATAATCCCATCAGTTCCAGCAGATGAAGAGGTAAATGGAATAACATCTCCGCCAAATTCAACATAATAAAATATTTTTACGGGAATAATCTTACAAGAATACGCTACGCCTGCAATTCCTTCTTCATTATCGCCTAAAGCGCCAATAATTCCTGCAGTGCAAGTTCCATGTCCATCATTCGAAAATTCTGTATTTGGGTACCCTTTACTTCCGCCGCCAGTTGCATCAAAACCCGTAATTAAATTACCTATCAAATCAACATGATTAGTATCTGTTCCAGAATCAAGCACAGCAATTTTTATAGAAGGATCACCCGTTGTTATATCCCAAGCCGGAACAACGGCCATATCTGCTCCTGCTGTTCCATCAAAATGCAAGGCGCTTCCATCATTTTCGAGCGCCCACTGGTTTTCAAAATAAGGATCTGTTGTAGTGGCTAAAACAGTGTGGAGTGTATTGACTGAAACAAATTCGAATTTACCTGTCGCTAACATTTCCTTTTGATGCGCTCTAATATCGCCACCGATAACTTTAGAATATGTTCTAACATACACATTCTCTAATGCATAATGCGGTTCACAACGCCACATGGGGAAATTGAGATATGAAGTTACTTTTCTTCTTTCGTCATGCTTCGAACTATTATAGTCCAAACCATGTATTAGCTGACCTTCTTTTAATTTATAATAAAGCTGTGGCAAGTCTCCTCCAATTGCTCCATCTTCTGTTCTATAAAGAATTGACGTAAAGATTACGATCTCGCTTTTTTCAATCTCCAATTGAATTGCTTCATATTCAGCAACTGAAAAGTTCGAACTTCCTTCAACCAGCGTCACATCAAATCCATTTAAGACATGACCTTCTTGAAGTTTACTTAATCCTTGGACTTTTGAAATTTCGGCAGTCTGCATTGTAAAGTTTGCCGTTTCATCAAATTGAATGATTAAACCAATTGACGTTTTTTGAGCAAAAGAGTTAATAGAGACAAAAAAGAGTAAACAGAGAATAAAGCGCATAAGTCTATTTTATATGCATTAAAGATACGGAATTATTGGATAATAAAAAATCCCGTTAGTCCACTTGAGCGGGACTAACGGGATTATATTTCTTTTAAATTGTTTTATTTATTCACTGTAACCCTTTTGGTCATTATACCGCCAGAAGTATTAATTCGAATAAAATAGATACCGTTTGAAGCATTTGATAAATCTATTGCCTCAATTGCATTACTTACTGTTCTATCCAAAATTATTCTTCCTTCCGCATCAATTACAGTTAACTGATAATTTTGATCCATTGCATCAACACTTACAAAGATGGTTCCGTCTGTTGGGTTTGGATAGATAGATATTTCCATCATTCCATTCTCACCAATAGAAACGCCTTCTTCAATCACGTTTATACAATCCGAAGTATCAACACAACCGTCAGTATTTGTAATGATTACAGCATAAGCTGAATCCCCACAATACTCTGGTAAGCAAAACTCTTGATCTGTTTCACCGTCTATGTGCTCATAATCTGGACATACTACCCATTGGTAAGTTGCACCATCTTCGTTTGAAATCAAACAATCCCCGTCAATAGTAATACTAACATCAATTGGATCTGGTTCCAATACTTCAAATGTTTCAGTAATTGAACATCCTGTAGCATCAGTCACAGTAACAGTATAAAGTCCTGCTGTTAAACCTTCGATTTCCGCATCTGTATCACCTGTTGACCAGTCATAGGTGTATGGAGCGACGCCACCTTCCATCACAATGGCAATTGATCCATTATCACCGCCATAACACGATACATGATTAATGTGTAGTTTATCAATTTCCATGTCACTTTCAGTACCTTCTACTTCAACAGTGTCTGACGTTACACATCCAAATCCATCTGTTACGAAAACGAAATATAAACCTGGTGCCAAATCTGAAATGGTCTCGGTAGTTTCACCAGTTGACCAATCGTACGTATAAGGCACAACACCTCCGCTTACACTTGCCGTAATTGAACCATCATCTTCTCCACAAGATGCATCTGTTACATCCATAGTTAATACAAGATCAGGATAAATTACAACCGTGACTATAGCAGTGTCAATTGGGCAAGGAGCTTCGCCTACGATATATATAAAATCATAAACTCCAGCAGATAATAAAGATAAATCGAAATCACCAGTAGCATCATCAAATGCACCTGATGCGCCAATCTCCGTTATTACTCCCCCCTCTTCAGCATCATCTGCTAATAGGTCATAAACGTTGATAATTGATTCGTCACTTCCACAAAATCCAGTTGTAGTATTTGCTCCTGCATTCGCTGGTGCAGCAAAGTCAATTTCGACTAACGCATAATCGAAGCACCCATTTACTGTATCTGCAATCATTAAATAAACAGAATCGCCTTCTGAGATAAAATCACTTGGCCATTGCGGATCAACTTGTGTTGCACTGTCAGGAATTTCTGAAAAGAAATAAGCTACTGTTCCAGAAACACCGTTCAAGTCTGTATATTCTAAAGTCGTTAAATCAAATGTGCCACAGACAACACTTGAATCTGTAATATCAATCAAAGGACCGTCTAAATATTCGATTACAATCGTTTTCACAATTGGTGAATCTAAGCAGCCATCAGTTGGCGTTCCAGTAACCGTATAAGTCGTTGTTTCTGTCGGAGTTGCTTCCGTTTCTGTTCCTTCTGTTTCAGATAAACCATCTGCAGGTGACCAGACCCAATCAAAATCTTCCGTATTTGGTCCTTGAATAATTAATGAAACTGGATTACCACCACAAGTTGCAGCAGTATCAACAGACACATTACATTCACTTGCTGCACTTCCGCCAGATACACCTACGGCTTCAAATTCAATAAAATATAAACCTTCAAATGCTTCTTCAACTGAATCATCATCTAATACTACCGCATAAGTGAAGCTTAGAGAGTCTCCATCAAGAATATCACCTTTATACGCCAAAGCAATTGCTTGATCAGCTGTGACTATTGCTCCTAACGTTCCATTTAAACCACCTGTACCATTCCAAATATCTGATGCATCTCTGTTTGAGAATCCTCCATGTGCTACTCTAAAATTTTCACCTAAGGCACCGAATCCAACATATGATGTTCCTGGTCCTGCACCAAGTGGACGCGCTTGAGTTGCTGAAACTAATGATTTCCCACAGGCTGTATCAGACTGGGCAACAATTGTATTAGTAGTCGGATAACCTCCACCTATTGATACATTATTATCAGGATCAACATTTCTATAATAATAAACATCTGTTAAATCTGCTCCAGATTCGTTTACCATAGTTATTTCTGTCGTATAAAAAAGATTAGAAGCCAACAAGTTATACTTAACATTAATTCGAACGCCTCCAGCAGTACCTTCCCACTCAACTGTTATACAGTCACCGTCTTCTACATAACTTACTATGTCTCCGGCTATTTCGTTTAACGGACCACCAGTTGCATTATTTCCATAATTAACACCTGCGATTTCCATTCCAAATCCATTTTCCGGGGATCCTGGTGAGAAAAAATCACCATCATAAGTCGCCCATGCATCCAATTGAGGATTGGCAACAAAACCAAAATATACAGGAGATGTAATTACTAAATTTGATCGGTTATGCGAACCAGGCAGCTCTGCTGCTCCCTCATGCCCTCCACTACCGTTGATTCCAATTTCTATATTATCACCTATTAAATAGGCATCTGTGCCAATAATTTGGCCATATACGAGTGAACCGGACATCAGGAAAACCAGACATGCGAGCACTCGATTAAAAGTGTACAATAATTTCATAGATTATTTATTAATGGGTTATATTATGTGATGGGTTATTTAGATATTAGACTAATATAGTTCGCATGTTGAAATCAGATATGCACTCCACCATTCTCTACCGTGTGGGGCACTTGTTCTGTCCAAATGCAAATGCGCGACTACTATATTAGCTTCAAAATCAACTATATAAGTAATTAAGTTATTGCATTTTGTTCCAAATACTTTTTTAGCCTCAATCGCATTCGAAAAACCAAAAGCAGTAATGTCTGCTTGGTAATATTCTTGAATTGGTAAGTCACCATCAATCGTTAAACAATAAGTATTGCTTAATTCTGCAGATGCAATTTCGGCTGCATCTTGTGCTGAAGCTGATATTGTAAAACAGAAAATTGAAAGGAATAAGAATTGAATTCTTTTAGTCATAAGTTTAGGGTTTAAAAGGTTAATGATTATGTAAGTTACATAATTTTTCATACAAAATTACATCTTACATTATAAAATACGTAGCCATTTACGAGAGGGTTGCCTAGACCTAAGGTATTGATATTAAATAATTTGAAAACAATACCATCAAGAGAAAAGCGTTAGAACCATTACCAGTATTACAAAAAAAGCCCCTTTCAATTGATAAGAAAGGGGCTGAAAATGTTTTTTTAATTATCTACTTAGTCAAGGTAATTTTTTTAGTAATTACGGCATCATCTGCAGCGATTTGGATGAAATAAATTCCATTTTCAAGTGCTACTAAGTCAATTTGTTCATTCAATTTTGTCGTTGATTTTTGATAAACAGCACTCCCTTTCAAGTCGAAAACGGTGATAATAGCTTGCTCATTTAAAGCAGCCATTTTCACATTTACAATACCATTTGTTGGGTTAGGATAAAGTACAACTGATAATTTATTAAACTCATCTATACTTTCAAAATCAAATATGAAACAAGCAGTCGTATCTGAACATCCACCATCAATTGTTACAATAACGGCATACTCTCCAGCAGTAATTGGTGCATATGTTTGATCAGTTGCGCCGTCAATAATATCGAAATCAGGACAATTTATCCATTGATAAGAAGCGCCAGCTTCATTAGAAGTTAAATCAGTACCAGTTTCAGTAACTGTTAAATCAATTGTCGTTTCTAAGCCAATTGTATATTCAACGACAATACTACATCCTGCGTCATCATTAATAGTCAATGTATAATCTCCGGCAGTTTGATCCAATAGTTCTTCAGGACCAGTATAAGGCGGCGTACCTCCTGTATAAGTAAAAGTAACCGAACCATCTCCTGAACCAGGACATGTTTCATTCACCACTTCAACCGTTGCTACTAATTCATCAGGTTCTGTTAATTCAAATGCTGCAATTGCTTGGCATCCATTTTCATCAACTACTACCACCTCATACGTTCCATCACCAATTGATGTTAAGTCTTCGAAATCATCAAAATCTCCTGTACCATCATTATCCCAATCAAATGAATATTCTGGTGTCCCTCCTGCTACGTTAATATTAATTTGACCATCTTCAAAGCCAAAGCAAGTAGGATCAATAAGCTCGTCTTCAGTAATTGAAATCACCTCAGAAGCATCTATGGTCACAACAACCATACATGAATCTATATTTCCATAAATATCCGTTGCATATAACCAAACGTCATTATCGCCATCATTTTCACAAGTAAACGTAGCCATTGAAATGGACATCACATCTATTCCACAACCGTCTTCTGTTCCAGCATCCAAATCTGTAGGATCAATTACCATTATACCTGTTTCATCTAAAACATATGTTACAGCTGCAACGCATGACATTACAGGAGCCAAGGTATCCAATACAATAATTTGAGGAACACAATCATCAGTAAAACCAATATCACCTGACGCACCAAACTCGCAAAGAACGCCCATTGTTGGAAAACCCTTATAAGTTCCAACAGGTACAGGTGTTAATGCTGTTGCATTGTTTGTTTCTCCATCCAACTCGTTGGGTCCGCTAAAAGTCCAATGGGAAATATTGAAGACATCCCCATCTAAACCTGTATAAGTATTCCGGTACGCCCAACCGTCTAAATATTCCCAAGGTTGACCTGATCCGTCAACATCAATGTCTCCAAAAATATCGATTACCGTACCGTCATAAAACAATTCAATAGCATCATCCCCATTAATAGCGGCACTTCCATCAAGGTAACTTGGATCAAATCCAAACCATTCGGCAAATTGTAATCGTTCTGTTGCAATATAAAAATGAGTACCAGCGCTTGCAGAGACTGCAGGGAAAGTAAATTCTTCACCATCTGTTCCGCCACCATTATTAGCGAAACCAACACCATACGAACTCATATCTTCAATATCATTTAAAACATAAATCTCAACTCCTTTTGGCGTCCCACCAGTAAGTGGGCAATCATATACACCTGAAATTATCATACTTGGTAAGTCACCATAATCTGCGATATCATCACAATCGAAATCTGTAGGGCTTAAAAATAATTCTATGTCTCCATCACATGGAACGGCAGAGCCATTATCAACATCCTCTGCAGTTATTGTAGCATCACCTGAATCATCCAAATACACTATTATAGATTTACAACGTGCTACCGCTTGTCCTTCAGTACATGTATATGTCACTTCTAAAACTGGAGCAGTTCCAGCATCTTTACTACCAAATCGTCTTGCATTACAAGTAGCTGCTTCATCTCCAATTAAAATCCAGCCGTGGTTTGATCCAGGATAGTCTAACCAATTCTGAACATTCGTTACCATTCTTGCAGATGACCAACTAAAATCACCAATTACTTCATTGACCGCTGTCGTAGCTGAAGCTGTTCCATAAAAATCACCCCCCATATCATCCCAAACGACTGTTCCGAACATTGCATCTACCCATGTGGCATCTGGAGCAATAGGAGCCGCGCCTTCACCACCTCCATCTGAAGTTCCTTCTCCCCATTCAAGTGCTACTCTGTGCAAACTATAATCTTGTGTTCCTGCGCCAGGACTAACATTGTCCATATTTAGAGTTAATGTAACATCCGTTATAACGGCACCAAATGGAACCATATCAGCAATATCAAACTCTAATAACGCTCTTCGGCTATTATCCGAGCATGTTTGTCCCGCATATAATTCCCCTAATCCGTTAGAATTTTCATTTTCTGAATAAATTGAATTATCCTTTTCTGGACTTAATTCGACTGTAGTTTGTGCGTGAGAGATCGAACCAACGATCACCATTGCTGCACACCAAAATATTTTTTTCATTCTTAGTTAAGTATTGGTATAATGAAGTTCATGAAGATTTATACGCCATAAAATTCATTACAAATTCATATTGCAAAAGTACATAATTTAAATCGCCATAGTCAAGTACAAAGTATTAACAAATCCTTAATTTATAAACAATTAGAATTGTTTTGGAATAGAGTTTGTTAATTGGGCAATGCACTCATTTATAAGACATAAATGTTAACTAAAGAGTTGCACCACTTGCAAATAAGAAAGATTTATTGAAAAGTAACGAATGAGACTTAAGATAAAACCTAGACCTCAGCGTCAATCATGTCCTGCAGCGTTTTTTTTTCAAGAATTTTGAGCATCTCGTCTCTTACCTCGACCATCATTTTATTTAAACCACATGCAATTTCACTTGAACACTCAGTGCACGGTTCATAATAATTGAGGCTTGCACATGGCAACAGTGCAATTGGTCCATTAAACATTCTAATTACATCAGCTAGTAAAACTTCTTCTGCGTCTTTCAACAAATAATATCCGCCACCTTTGCCCATCTTACTATTTAAAACACCTGCCTTTCGAAGATCAAGAAGAATACTTTCTAGAAATTTTTTAGGTACTGAAGTACTTTTAGCTACATCACTTATCAAAATCGGCTTTCGCTCCTTTTGTTTCCCTAAGTAAGTTAAAGCGTGAAAGGCATATTTAGTTTTTTTCGACAGCATCTATATTAGAGTCTTTTATTTTCATGGAACACAAACTTACGTTAGATTGTCATTTTGACAAAATGATTTGGCGGCCCAATAGCCTATAAAACTTGTTGGTTCGTGTATTCCTAAATTCAATAAATAGTTGCTTTTCTGCTATTTTGATTCAACTTAAGTGTTTTCACCTTATATCATCTAGCTACTAATGCACTAATTCTCACACTCGCAACACTCTTCCTATTAACACTGTAATAACCTGTGTTACAATCCGTAAATTGAAATTTACAATTACTGAAATTGTTATAAAATAGATAAAATAAACACCAGTATAAATACGTATAAATTAATAGGGTGTTCTGCTATTTCCAAAACAGGATAACAATCTTGAATTCCGATCGTTTATGCCAAGGATGTCATTTATTCGTTTTAGAGAAAAATCTAACTAAAGTGATTGCGACTGTTGATTTTATGGTTTTTTTTTTGTATATTATAAAATTGTGTGAGTAATCTTATCCTAAAGTGATTGCCCAACCATAAGAGCTTCACCTACGTTTACAATAATAGACAGACCTTCAACGACAACGACATGAGACAACTAAAAATTACAAAGCAGGTTACAAACAGAGAAACAGCATCACTTGACAAATATTTACAAGAAATTGGTCGCGTAGATCTTATTACGGCGGAAGAAGAAGCCATTTTAGCGCAAAAAATTCGAGAAGGTGATCAGGCAGCTCTAGAAAGGTTAACTACAGCTAATCTACGATTCGTTGTCTCGGTCTCTAAACAATACCAAAACCAAGGCTTGTCTTTGCCTGACTTAATTAATGAGGGTAATTTAGGCTTAATTAAAGCCGCCCAAAGGTTTGACGAAACACGTGGTTTCAAATTCATTTCCTACGCCGTATGGTGGATTCGCCAATCTATTTTACAAGCATTGGCCGAACAGGCTAGAATTGTTCGATTGCCCCTAAATAAAATTGGAATTATTAATAAAGTTAATAAAGCATTTTCTTCCTTAGAACAACATTTAGGACGTGCGCCCACTATTGATGAATTAGCGGATGCGCTCGAATTCACAAGGACCGACATTCGTAATTCACTTGAAAATAACGGTCGCCATGTTTCTATGGATGCTCCGTTAAAAGAAGGAGACGAAAGTAGTTCAAGCATGTATGATGTGCTTCAAAATTCTGACAATAATAATCCAGAAAAGGATTTGATATTAGAATCACTGCGTGGTGAAATTGAGCGGTCATTAAGTACATTAAAGCACAGAGAAGCAGATGTGATTCGATTATATTTTGGTTTAGATGGACATCCGCCAATGACGTTGGCTGAAATTGGACTAAGGTTTGACCTTACACGTGAACGTGTTCGACAAATCAAAGAAAAGGGAATCCGTAAATTGAAAAATACTTCGCGCAGTAAAATGCTTCGCGCTTATTTAGGATAGGATTGAGATGCTGTCCTAGATGCATCTGAGGTTGACGTGCGATAGCTACCGGGACGAATAGCTACTAAACCTTTGGTAATTTCCTTTTTATAATAGAAAGACCTTAATATGAATTTAAGCTTTAAGCTGTAGATTATTCAATTTATAATAGGTACCACTTACATTTTTAATGAGTTCCTCATGTGTACCCTGTTCTACAATTTTCCCTTGATCTAACACAAGTATTGTATCTGCATTTTTTATCGTTGACAAACGGTGCGCAATAACAAAAGAAGTACGACCTACCATCAATTTATCCAAAGCATCTTGCACTAAACGTTCAGATTCTGAATCAAGTGCAGAAGTAGCTTCATCCAGAATTAAAATTTTTGGATTTTTCAATACAGCCCGTGCAATTGCAACGCGTTGTTTTTGACCTCCAGAAAGCTGAATTCCCCTGTCACCAACAAGAGTTTCCATTTCATCTGGAAAACTCATGATAAAATCATAAGCATTTGCCTTTTTAGCCGCTTCAATAACTTCAGCTTCCGTGGCATTAATATTTCCATAGCGGATATTTTCCATCACTGTTCCGCCAAATAAAATAACTTCCTGTGGAACAATAGCTATTTGTGCACGCAAGCTTTCCAGCCCAATGGATTGTACATCCTTATTGTCAAATTTTATTGTTCCAGATTGTGGTGCATAAAAACGCAGTAACAAGGACGATATAGTCGATTTCCCGGCACCAGACCCACCAACTAATGCAGTGGTTTGACCTGATTCACAATTGAAACTAATTCCTTTCAAGACCTCTATTTCTTTCCGTTGCGGATAAGAAAATGAAACGCCGTTAAAACTAACTTCACCTTTAAAATTTGTTAATTCATCCCCTGTTAAATCTTCTGAATCTTCTTCTAAAACATCCATCAGATGTTCCGTTGACCCAATTGCTTTTTGAATTTTCGCATATAAATCTGGAATTGCACCAAATGAAGCGCCTAGAAAAATAGTGTACAAAATAAAGATGTTGAATTCAGCATTGGTAATAAACCCAGCATTTTCCATCCCCTTCGCTTTCCAAATAACAAAAGCAACTCCTCCAAACATTCCAAAAATAATAAAGGACACAAATGCGCCTCGCATCAAACCACTTTTAATGTTTAATCCCATTATATTGAAAACACGTTTCGAATAGCGCTTTGATTCATAACGTTCATTTGTAAATGCTTTTACATTTACAATTCCCGTCAAAACTTCTTCCAATATTGAGTTCGACTTAGCCGATTCATCTTGCGCAGATTTCGATAAACCCCGAATATAACGCCCAAATATAATTGCCACAATTGCTAAAACAGGAACAACTGCCAGCATCCACAAAGCTAATTCCCATGAGATGAACAAAATATAGCCTAAGGCAATAGCTATTGTTACAAACTGTCTAAAAAACTCAGCAATTGTTGTATTCAACGTTTCTTGCAATAAATTAATATCTGTTGCAATTCTTGACGTCAATTCTCCGACCTTATTTTTATTAAAAAAGTTAATTGGGAAATTGACCAATTTATTAAAGGCTTTTACTTTTAAATCACCCAAGGCACGTTCTGTTACAGTACTAAAAATCCAAATTCTACAAAAAGAAAAAATGGCTTGCGCACCAAAAACAAACAACATTACAATTATTAGAGTATTAATGTCTGTCAAATCAATACTCGGTATATCAACAAAAGCTTGATCCGATTTATTTGCACCTAACAATTGTCCCATTAAAGCAGGGAATAGCATTGCTGTAACGCTTGATAACAATAAAAATGCCCAACCAATGGTATAAGCCATACGGTAAGGCTTTATAAAGCCAAAAAACCGTCTTGCTTTTTTATAAGCATCTTTCGATAGCTCAACTTTTTCTTTATTTTTACGATTTCCGAACATGGTACACTAAAACTTTTGGCAAAATTAAACTGATTATCAGGAACATTTGTCATAAAAGGCACATTATTTAGAAAATTACTCAGGAAAACTTTGTTCTCTATTTATTTGTTGTATCTTTGCCCACCCAATTGGGATAAAACAGAGTTTAACAAGACATTATAATAATTTGCAGAGATGAGTAAAAGAACATTTCAACCATCACTTAGAAAAAGAAGAAACAAGCATGGTTTCAGAAGCAGAATGGCCACTAAAAATGGACAAGCTGTAATTAACAGAAGACGACGAAAAGGAAGAAAGAAACTTAGTATTTCTTCTGAGCGATTAGCTAAACGCTAGTACTCACCTTATTATCATATTTAGAGCTTCTCGATTTTATCGAGGGGCTTTTTTTGTTTAGTTCACTTTTTTGTAAATTAAGTGATTGAATTTTAATTATTTTTAAAAGAATATTAATTTTACCCTTATGAACAGTGATTATCACTCAGGACTTAGAATAGGGATTTTAGGAGGTGGACAATTAGGAAGGATGTTTATTCAAGAAGCCTTAAACTTTGATGTTAAAGTTTGCATTTTGGATCCTAACCCAAGCGCACCTTGCGCCGCTATTGCACATGAATTTACTCAAGGTGACATCCAGGACTTTGATTCTGTTTATGCATTTGGCAAAGACAAAAATGTAGTTACCATTGAAATTGAACATGTTAATGTTGATGCCTTAGACAAACTCGTCGAGGAAGGCGTAAAGGTTTATCCTCAACCCCATATTATTCGATTAATTCAAGACAAAGGGATCCAGAAAGAGTTCTATGAGGCAAACGCTATTCCAACAGCACCTTTTCGTCTAATTAAAAATGCCGGTGAATTACAAGCAAATTCAGACTTTTTACCATTTATGCAAAAAGCCCGAACAGGTGGATATGACGGTAAAGGGGTACAAGCTATAAAAACAGAAGCAGACTTTGAAAAATCATTTCAAGAAGGAAGTGTTTTAGAAGCCTTTATTGATTTTGATAAAGAATTATCTGTTATCGTTGCGCGAAATGAAAAAGGCGAAATGAATACTTATCCGATCGTTGAACTTGAGTTTAATCCTGAGGCTAATTTAGTTGAGTTTTTATTTGCGCCTGCGAATGTTTCGAAAGAAATTGAGGAAGAGGCTAGCTTAATTGCCAAAACCGTAATTGAAAAATTAGGAATGGTAGGAATTCTTGCCGTAGAACTGTTTTTAACAAAGGATGGTAAAATATTGGTGAACGAAGTAGCACCACGACCACACAATAGCGGACACCAAACCATTGAAGCCAATTATACGTCTCAATATGAACAACACCTAAGATCCATAATAAATCTACCATTGGGCTCAACTGGAGCTATAAAGCCCTCTGTAATGGTTAACTTGCTAGGAGAAAAAGGGTATATTGGCAAGGCCAAATATGAAGGAATTGAGGAAGTTGTAAGTTGGCAGGGCGTTTATCCCCATATTTATGGAAAGGAAAATACAAAACCATTCCGTAAAATGGGACATGTAACTGTTATCGCTGACACACTTGAAAGTGCAAAACAAACAGCTATCAGCGTTAAAAACACACTTAAAGTAATTGGAGAATAGGCAATTTTTAAACCACATTGAATCCATTCGGGGGACGGCAGCTTTAGCTGTTTGTCTTTATCATTTCACTAATTTTTATGGAGAATCCACTTTCTTACTCAATGAGTCTAGTCGTGGCATGTTTAAATTTGGCGCACAAGCAGTTGAAATATTTTATATTGTATCAGGCTTCATTATTCCTTATGCTTTCTACAAAGGTCGCTACAAAATAAAAAACTACTTTAAATATCTTGCGAAAAGAACATTTCGCTTAATACCTCCCTATTTAATAACCATTGCGCTAATCATATTGGTTAGTTGGTATATAACAACTCAAGTCTGGATAGGCGATTATAATATTGAATGGCGAAATGTTGGAGCCAATGCATTCTTTATAGTGGATTTGATCCAACACAATGCCGAACTACTTGCCCATTTTCCAGACAATGCATGGATAAACCCCGTCTTTAGAACCTTAAAAGTTGAATTTCAATTCTACATCATTATCGGGCTACTTTTTCCACTAATAAATAGACATACAGCGTTTTTATTAGGGATTACAGTTATCATGCTGGCACTTGGAATTTATGCAATTCCGCACAATAACGTATTTGTGTATGCCCCTTCTTTTCTGATTGGAATTGCAGCTTTTTACATTTTCGAAAAAGGCTGGAACTGGGTTTATGCCACTATGTTAGGTTTATGTTTATTAAGCCTTGCAAACTTCTACATTTTGCCAGACTTAATTACAGGAATAGCTGGGTTTGCCGCATTGTTATGGCTACCTAGAAAAATGAAATTCTTAAAATTGACAGGCAAAATATCGTATTCATTTTATCTCATTCACGGTTTAATCGGCGGAAATTTCCTTTACTTCAACGTTGATTCGTACTTATTTCAAAACTATCCCTATCTAATGGTTATCTTTGCATTATTATTGAGTTGGATTGGAGCATTTTTAATTTATTTTTGTATTGAAAAGCCGAGTATCAGAATTTCGAAAAAAATTAGATACAAATCTTAAATATTAGCATATATGATTGAAGTTGGTATTATCATGGGAAGCAAATCTGATCTTCCAATTATGCAGGGAGCTGCAGATATATTAAAAGAATTAGGCATTGGGTTTGAAATGACGGTGGTGTCTGCTCACAGAACCCCAGAACGCATGTTTGATTATGGTAAAGAAGCACATAAACGCGGCTTAAAAGTAATTGTAGCTGGTGCTGGTGGTGCTGCTCATTTACCAGGAATGATGGCTTCAATTACGCCACTTCCAGTTGTCGGTGTTCCAATTAAATCAAGCAACTCAATTGATGGATGGGATTCTATACTATCTATCTTACAAATGCCTAGTGGTATCCCAGTTGCAACGGTCGCCTTGGATGGTGGTAAAAATGCAGGAATCTTAGCGGCAAGCATTATTGGCAGTGCGAACAAGGAAGTTTTGGAACGCATAATTGAATATAAGCACACACTTAAAGAAAAGGTATTGCGCACCGCCGAGGAAATGGAAAAAAATACTTTAAAACAATAAAACCGTTGACTTTAACGTTAGTCTTATGCGTTAAAATTCAATTAATTTTACACTAAAAACTAAGAGTTAGATGAAAATTGAGGATGAAATCCAATCGAGTTTCAAAAGTGACTATCATAAGTTGGTTGTCAACTTACATTTTACATTTTTATGCTTAACTGAAAACTTTCAGTGCTTATTGAAGCAGCATGATTTAACTTCTACACAATTTAATGTATTGCGTATTCTTAGGGGCCAAAAGCAAGAACCTGCAAGCATAGGTCTAATTAAAGAACGAATGATCGAGCGCAATTCTGACGTGAGCCGCGTAATTGATCGATTGATAAAAAAAGATGTCATTGACCGTAAAGAAAATAAATTGGACAGACGCCAAAGAGATATAATAATCAATCAAAAAGGCTTGGATTTGTTGGAGATTATAGATGAATCTGAGGCCAATTTCGTCCAATCCATCAAGCACGTATCAGAGGACGAAATTAAATTAATGAATGACCTATTAGATAAGATTCGTTCAAACCCTAACACGGATGTTTAAAACCAATTTAGGACTATTACGCATAATTGGACTATTGGAAGGTATCTCATTCCTAGTTTTAATGGGGATTGCTATGCCACTTAAATACATCTGGGATATGCCTGAATTGATCTATTCAACAGGTATGGCACATGGTTTATTATTTGTCTTATATATCTTTTTCGTCTTACTTATAGGCTATCAATTAAAATGGTCCTTTACGAAAGTATTTTGGGCTTTGTTGGCCTCTTTGCTTCCATTTGGAACTTTCATTGCAGATAAAAAATTGTTTCAGAAAGAATTATAACGATCTGATTTTCACTCAAAAGAACGTTTCTCAAAAACTTAATTAAGACCTCCTCTTTTCACAAAACGAATTCTTTTCAATTTGGAACTAGGGTAATTGAAATTGATTCCGACTGTAATAAAAACAGTTGAATGAAATTTTTATCCCTTCTAGCACTACTCCTCGTTTCGCAAATTTTAATGGCACAAGAAACAGTCACAATAAGTGGCTACGTAAAAAACAGTAAAGAGGAATTACTTTATGCCAAAGTGTACATTCCTGCATTGCAAACTGGTGTAATTTCTAATGAATATGGTTTTTACTCGATTGAAGTACCTAAAAAGGAATCATACCTAATTATTATCTCTCATATTAGTCATGGCGAAACCAAGTTAAATGTTTCAGCAATGGAAAACAATTCCATTGATTTAGTGATGAAAACTTCAGACAACTACTTGGAAACAGTTGAAGTAAAAGCAGTCGAATCAGAAGCAAAAGCAGAAATTGAATCGACCGATATGAGCGTTGTTAAAATAGATGTTCAAAAAGCAAAATTACTCCCTTCAATTGGCGGAGAAACAGACGTTTTAAAAGTAGCACAATTACTACCTGGCATTAATCGTGGAGGAGAAGGTGGTACAAGTTTTTTTGTGCGTGGCGGTGATGGTGATCAGAATTTGATTTTGGTAGATGAAGCAACAGTCTACAATCCTGGGCATTTATTTGGATTCTTCTCGGTTTTTAATCCTGATGTCATTAAGGACATGCGAATTTATAAAGGCGGGTTTCCAGCCAATTATGGTGGTCGATTGTCATCTGTGACTGATATTCGAATGAAAGAAGGTGATATGAATAAACTGCGCGTCGAAGGTGGAATTGGATTATTATCGTCAAGGTTAACCATTGAAGCTCCTATTTGGAAAGATCGTATTTCATTTATGGTTTCTGCCCGAAGAACCTATATCGATCAAGTATTTAAATTAGTTGGGCAGGATTTGCCTTATTTCTTCTATGATCTTAATGGTAAAATCAATTTCAAAGTTTCGAAAAATGATCGCATCTATTTAAGTTCTTATTTTGGGGATGATGTATTGGCATATGACGCAAACCAATCGGATTCATCAGCAGCTTTTGGATTTGGATTTAACTTGGGGAACTTCACGCAGACTTTACGTTGGAACCATGTTTATAATTCAAAATTATTTTCAAATCTTTCTTTAATTCATACCCGCTTTAAATACAATATTCGCGGACAATATGCCGACAACCAAATCCTTATTAAAAGCGCCGTGCGTGATTTAGGCGCCAAGTATGCTTTTACTTACTTCAAATCTAATGACACTAAATTAAAATTTGGAACGGAATTCATCAACCATAATTTCAGACCAAATGTATTAAGTACTTCTGGTGAAATTGGAGAATTTTTAGAAAATCAAGAAGGTGAATTATTACGGACGTTCGAAGGCGCCATTTACGGAAACATTCACCATGATTTTTCTAAGCGTTTAACATTCTCTGGCGGTTTGCGCTTATCAGCTAGTATGCCCAAAGGAAAAATTTATGGTGGTATAGAACCGCGTGCAAATTTTAAATACACCACGGGTGAAAACTCATCTTTAAAATTTTCTTATTCAAGAATGACGCAGTATATGCACCGTGTTTCAAGTTCATCTGTCGCCTTACCTACTGATTTATGGTATCCAATTTCTGCAGGCGTTCGTCCGCAAAGCGCCGACCAAATTGCTGCAGGTTATAATCTTTATTTACCCAAATTAAAATCATCTCTGATTGTTGAAACTTATGGTAAATACATGAAAGGGCTAACCGAATATAAAGAAGGTAGCAACCTTATTTTGAATGATAATTTTGAGGAATTATTGGTGCAAGGTCGCGGATGGAGTTACGGAGCCGAGTTTTTATTAAAAAAAGATGAAGGCCGATTAACAGGATGGCTGGGCTACACTCTTTCTTGGACCAAACGCCAATTTGACGAAATTAATAATGGCGAACCGTTTTTCGCAAAATATGATCGGCGTCATTATTTAACAGCAGTTGGAACGTTAGAATTATCGCCACGCGTTTACTTTTCCGCCATATTTGAATATGCAACTGGCGCAAGATTTACGCCAATCATTGGACAGTACTTTCAACCAAATGCCGGACTCACTGGTGTTGAAATCATACCTGTCTTTGCTGAAAAAAATTCCTATAAAATGTCCTCATCCCACCGTTTGGATGTCAACTTTGTATTCAGGTCTAAACCTGAGAAAAAATTCCAAACCGAATGGCACGTTGGCGCTTATAACGTTTATAATAGAGCAACTCCTTATCAAATTAAAATCACTCAAGGTGCTGATGGTGCTATGAAATATACACAACCTGGCTTATTTGGTTTTATTCCATCTGTTGCATTTAACTTTAAATTTTAAATCATGAAAAATCTTTTATTCTTAATCCTACCCATCCTAATATTTTCATGTCGTCCCAAAGACATTGACATCAATGTGCAGTCTGCCGATCCTAAATTGGTCGTTTTTTCTCATGTTATTCCAAATAGCTATATGCTAGTTTCGCTTACTCAAAGCTTTTCTGCTCTGGAACCGCAGGATAGTGTGAGTATTGAAGATCTGCTTGTTGGCGGTGCAAACGTTTCGGTTAAATTTAACAATGAAACAATTGAATTTTACGAATTAGCCTATGGTCTATACGCAAGTTTAGAAACACCTACAACTGCTGGAATTAACTACGAATTAACGGCTATCAAAGGAAATGATACAATCACTGCGTTAAGCACAATGTTGGCACAAACTACATTGGAAGAGGCAACTCCTATTATTACAAAAACCGCCACGGATACAAATACTGCAATTCAAATTTCTTTTCAAGATAATCCCTCAGAAGATAATTGGTACATTATAAATGTTTACAAGAAAGATGCTTCTGCTGAAACGGATGGCATTGATGGTGTTAATTTTTTCGGTAACGGATCAAACGTTTTGGCAAAAACCGTACTTTTAAGTGATGATGAAATTCCTGGAATGTACGCGTCCACTTTAAAATTAGATAATGTGCACCATACGGACAGTATTGTAGTTACCTTATCAAATATTGACGAAGAATACTTCAACTTCCTTAATTTAAAACAAGGTACTGGAAATGTATTTGCGAGTTTAAATTTAGAACCCGTCAACTATCCCAGTAATGTAAATAATGGTTATGGTTTTTTCAACACACATTATCCAGATATTCGATTTTACGACCTATCGGAGTATTGAATAGAACAATTTCAACAGTTAAGTGTTTCTAGTTAAAACCTAAATTATGAGAAGCGATCCAATCAATGCAAAATCTAGACCTATTGTTGATGTCCAGTTAAGTAAAAAGGATAATCCTTTATCAGTCTTTATGCACACTACGCTGCGACCAGTTTTAAAACAGAAACATGACACACTTTGTGCGATAATTCGCGATAATAAAAATTTGAATACAGATGATTTCTCGGCAGAAAATGAATTGCGAAATACAGCAACTCTCAAACAATTCATGCAAAAAAACACGGAATTAAGAAGCGTTTTAATTGGCACAATTATCGGCAGTTTTACAACTGAAGAATTAGAATTTTATTTGCAAAACCAAAAAGAGGCAAAGCGTAGAATAGTAGAAATGATCATCACGCGATTCTTATCGGAATTTAAAAATCACTAGTCCATAAAATAATTCAAGGCCAAGGCGTAAGAATTTAAACCGAATCCAAATATGCAACCTGCGCAAACTGGTGAAATCAGTGATTCGTGTCGAAAAGATTCACGGCTCGTCACATTGGAAATATGCACTTCAATTACAGGCGTTTCAACCGCAGCAACCGCATCTCTAATAGAAACAGAAGTATGGGTATATCCAGCAGCGTTTAGCACTACTCCATCCCAATCCTCTTTATGAATACTATCGACCAACTCGCCTTCTAAATTGCTTTGGATATAAGTAAGATTCAGCCTTGGAAACTT
>JBLHOW010000068.1:0-32938 GCA_047623705.1 Crocinitomix sp. | reverse complement strand
TCGGCGTTATACTTGTTCGAAAAAATGCTCATTTACCAATGTGAATTCGCAGTTTTTTGTACTTCGCAAGCCTTGAACTCGAACTTTATAGTTCAAACGGTTTTTTTCTTTAAAGCCCAATTTCGGCGTTATACTTGTTCGAAAAAATGCTCATTTACCAATGTGAATTCGCAGTTTTTTGTACTTCGCAAGCCTTGAACTCGAACTTTATAGTTCAAACGATTTTTTCAATAAAGCCCGATTTCGGCGTTATACTTGTTCAAAAAAATACTCATTTACCAATGTAAACTCGCAGTTTTTTGTACTTCGCAAGCCTTGAACTCGAACTTTATAGTTCAAACGATTTTTTCAATAAAGCCCGATTTCGGCGTTATACTTGTTCAAAAAAATGCTCATTTACCAATGTGAATTCGCAGTTTTTTGTACTTCGCAAGCCTTGAACTCGAACTTTATAGTTCAAACGATTTTTTCAATAAAGCCCGATTTCGGCGTTATACTTGTTCGAAAAAATGCTCATTTACCAATGTGAATTCGCAGTTTCTTGCACTTCGCAGGCCTTGCACTCGAACTTTATATTTCAAACGATTTTTTTCTTTAAAGCCCGATTTATGCGTTATACTTGTTCAAAAAAATACTCATTTACCAATGTGAATTCGCAGTTTATTGTACTTCGAAAGCCTTGAACTCGAACTTTATATTTCAAACGATTTTTTCTATAAAGCCCGATTTGTGCGTTATACTTGTTCAAAAAAACACTCATTTACCAATGTGAATTCGCAGTTTTTTATACTTCGCAGGCCTTGCACTTCCTTCTCAGGAGAACTAATTCAAACGGTTTTATTTTATAAAGCCGATTTCGGCATTGTGATTACCTAAAGTCTTCATGTTCAAGCTGAAGATTCTTTTTGCAGAAGTTGATTAGAAAGTTTTTACAAAAAATCATTTTCATCCAAATCTTGGAAGGATTTTTTGCCAAAAAGAAAACTACCAAAGACAATACTTTTTTTGTATAGTCCAGTTGTTGGTTTTACGCGTGCTGCGGCCTTCTCTAGCTTTCGCTTTTTCAAGAAGGTACCCAATTTACCATAGAAGGCCATGTGCGCATTAAACACGGCTCCAAAATGTCTAAATTGTAATTTAAAAATGAATAATGCCGCCGCTAAACCATCTAACATCAGTCGTTTTAATATTTTGAAAAACAAAATACCTTCGTAGTTCTTTGTCAACATGAAGAGGCTATTTCTAAAATTGAGATATGTCTTTTTAGGGTTTTCGTAACTTAAGGTTCCTCCACCAACATGATATATTGACGATTGTGCACAATAAAATATTTTATTCCCCCTTGATTTGAGTCTCCAGCATAAATCGATTTCTTCCATATGTGCGAAAAAATCTTCATCCAATCCGCCGACTTCATGATATTTTTCTGCCCGAATAAATAAACAAGCGCCAGTTGCCCAAAAAACCTCACGATTTTCGTTATACTGATTTTGATCTACTTCTGTTTCATTGAAAATTCGACCTTGGCAAAATGGATAAAAGTCTTTGTCTAAAAATCCACCAGCGGCCCCTGCATGCTCAAATTTTTCTTTTGAATGATATGCCAATACTTTTGGTTGAACCGCCGCAATTGAAGAATCATTATCCAATATATCAACACAGGGTTGAATCCAATCGGGAGTTACTTCAATATCTGAATTAAGTAATACATAATAGTCTGCGGTAACATGCTTTAATGCATCATTGTAGCCTTTTGCAAATCCACCGTTTTCCTTATTAATGATTAATTCAACCGATTTAAATTTGTCTTGAAGATATGCTACTGAATCATCCGTTGAACAATTGTCAGCAACATAGATCGTAGCTTCTGGAGAAAGTGAAATTACAGTGGGTAAGAACTTTTCTAGATAGGCTCTACCGTTATAGTTTAGTATGACTACGGCTATTTTTTTCATTTAATTAAATCGACGTAAATATAGCAGTTAAAAGTCGAAAGCTAAGAATATAATATGAAATGATGCGTGGGTTAATCACGAAACAACGTTCCACTAGAACCTCCGTAATGGACAGAGCCACCTGGATCATCTACATTCGTGTTAGGTGTGTCGCGTTTGTGTAAGTCAGCTTCCCATTTATAATTCTGTAATTCACCCTGCATATCTGAGTGAAGCATAGGGTAGTCATTTGTAACAAGATCTGGATTATAGAACACAAAACGAATGTTTGAACGTTGACCAATACGGTAATAATGCCAAATTTGATATGGATAGGCGCTTGGTTCATTTGGTCGATCAATCATTTGATTAGGGGAACCATATTTAAGGTGAATTCGTCCACGATCCGTTTCCCAGCCAAATTTAATCTGTGTTCCAAATAATTTTTCGGCATATCGAACTTGAAGTTTGTAAGCTTTCCATTCACGTTGCGGATCTACTGGATTTGTTTCTTTCCAATAGGCAAAGAAATATTTTTCCATAAAGGTTGTATCAGTCCCTTTTAACATTTTACGTATTGTTTCATATTCATACCGCTCGCTAATTGGCATGAGGCTGCCTAAGAAGTAGGGGATAGAGTCCCAATAGATACTTTGTTTGAAAGCAGGATCGATTTCCATATCTTCAATAGACACAATGTCTTCGTTTAAAATATCGTTACGGCGTTGAAAGAAAACCACTTTTGATACAAGTGTATCATTGTCCTTACTAATTACATTGATGTTTAAATTATAGTCACCAGAAGGCAAAATTTCAATTGGAACGAACATTATTGCTGGGCTAACTGACCCTGTTTTTATGCGTTGATGTTTGAAAATACCATCTACCTTTTGGCCAGTTGAATAATGCGATACATCACAGGTGATTAGAAATTGTTCGTTTTTACCTAAAACATCTGCTGAATTATAAACTTCTGTATAAAAGGCAATTTTAGTTACGTCAGGTGGGAAATAATTTGTCAAATAAGGTAGGATGAAAAAACCACTTTTTGTAAAATTGTTTTGTTCATCAGTTTTATAAGCATCTTCAATAAACTCAATGTCTGACATGCCTACAGATGCTTTGTCCATTGTTCCAATTTCAATCAATTGTTGGCCCTTCACCTCTTCGCCAGACAGTAAATCTTTAATCACTAATTCGTAATTATAAAAACCAGGTTCAAGTGCATAGCGTTGTACGTCGTAAAAATCATCAACCGTAGAATCTTTCATGAGCGGCGAATCCAACACATATTTATCAACGATAATAATTTTCTCGTCTTGACTAAATATTTGTGTGATTTCAACTTGCGCATTCAAATTGCCATTCCCGTCTCCTTTATATTTAAAAGAGCCACTAATAAATTGTAGTGAAGTACTGACAAAAGCCTTTTGATCAGACGTGTGAAAGAGTTTATAGTTAAAGTATACTTGAGGTTTGCCAAAACTTGTTGCAACAAACAACAGAGTTATCAACGAAAATAGAAGTTTCATGATGGATCGCGTTTATAATATAAAGATAGGGAATTATTTAAAGACCTCTAGTAAAAGATATTTAAAAAGGTTAATTATTGATTGAACGGTGTTTTTTTTTGGTTCTGTGGTGATTAGGAAAGGTTTCGAATAGTTTTTTAAAAATTTATTTCTCAATAAAAAAAAAGTACTACATTTGCCGCGGATAGTTGGCAGAGTGGTCGAATGCACTAGTCTTGAAAACTAGCGTACCGCAAGGTACCGAGAGTTCGAATCTCTCACTGTCCGCAAACAAAATCAAAGTCCAGCTTTTTAGCTGGACTTTTTTTGTGCGATAGAATTTGAGAAGCTTGCTTCTTCAAAATATAGAGGATGAAAAAAGAGGAGTGAAACGACTTTGATTTTGTCTTGTGTCATATTATCCTTATTGGGATCAACGAAGTTAATCCCCCACTCTCCGCAGCAACCGAAACCAAGAGCAAAGCTCTTGGCTTTTTTTATTCAATTAGATGCTACAGAACCAGCAACGTCTTTTTTATGTACCACTTCTTTTTCAGTTAACAGGTATTCTCTTGTTCGTTATTTTGGTCTTTAATTTGTTGGACAAGAATATGGAAAAAAACGTGTAACCTTCATGACAATGATTTTAGAATCCGGCATGGGGCTTTTGACGTAAAACAAATCTAAAAGCGGTGCCATTGAAAGTTGTACTCCCATTCTGGCACTGCTTATTAGTTAAAAAAATTGTTCTAATTCTAAATTACTGTGTAATAAAAAACGATCTATTCAATCACAATTTTATCTGATTTCAAAACTGTATCTCCATTTAGTATCTTATAAATGTACATAGCGGAGTTAAAATTATTCAGGTCAATTCTTTTAGAATCATTCATTTGAATTACTTCTTGAAGCACTATTCTGCCTTGCATATCTGTAATAACTAAACTGAGGTTATCATAGGTTTCGCCATCCTCAATATATGATGTTGTTATAGTGGTATAATTACTCGCGGGGTTTGGCACAACATTGACGTTAATCTCTGGTGAAATTGACGTACTATTTTCAAGTGACTCATCACCTTCCACAGATGTTCTGCGCACAGCAAATTCACAGAGATCCGAACATAGCGTTTCACTCCAATCAGAATATGTAAGCGGTTCAATAGAACAGATCGTACGCACCTTCCAAGAATAACAAGCATTTGGACTTATGTTAGCACGGTAAGTTTCTGTAGTTGAAACTACTTCAGTTACCACAGAGTCTGTTGTCGTGCAACATTCAGGATCGTTATAAGTTATACTTAATTCATATCCAATAGCTCCAATCACTGGGTCCCAGCTAACGGTTTTCTCATTAGTGAATGGGTCTGTTTCGCATTCTAAATTTTCGGGAGTCGGGCAACAATAGCAGTCGAAACGAAGTGAATCTAGATTAATACTCCCATTTACTGGTCTATAATAAGTGAATGTTACCATAGAAGTTGAACCTTGCCAATTTACCCAGCCACGTGTATCCATCCCTCCGGCCGGGTAAAGATTCGGTGAGGCGTATGCGAACATCACTCCACCTGCAGAGCTTATGTTATCCGGCTCAGGTGAATCGAAGATAATATAATCAGAGCCAAAACCTTGATCCAGATCATCAATGAGTAAACTTACATTGCAAACTGGTTCGGAGAAAGTCAACATAACTGGAATGTAACCAACAGGATCTGTGATATCTTGTGGAAGCTGAGCTGATGTAGCATTTTCAACATGGTCTGTTGGACCAGTAACTAATGTGATAGTCATAGGAGTTCCGCAGGCATTAGTAATTGTGGTACTTACATTATTTCCTGGAATACTTACCCAAGAAAAGTCCATTGAGACAGTTTGACTATTCCCTTTGGGAAGCCCGAAACACATAATACATGCGAATAGTAAAATTTTTAGCTTTTTCATAATAATAAAATTTTGTTGATTAAAATATTAATGATATCCATACAAATGTCTGCAAAACAATGCTTTACGAATTAATTATTTGTAATGAAAAATGAAACAGATGTAATGAAATGAAGATTTAACCGATATAAATCAGCATTAGCATTAATGAGAAAAGCATGTGGTTTAGCCCAGCAAGAAAAAAGTCTTCGAATTAAAATAGAATATTACTTCTTACGATTTCGGAATTGACCAGGTGTCAGTTTAAACTCCTTCTTGAAGATTTGATTAAAAGCTTGAGAACTGTTGAAACCACATTCAAAACATATATCAGCAATACTCTTTTTTGTCTCATCCAACAGATGAATGACTTTCTTCAGTCTAAAGTTTTTAATATATGTTGCAGTGCCTTCGCCCGTATAGGTTTTAATCTTTATATGAACACTATTTCTATTTAAAGCCAACTCTTGACAAAACTCATTTACTGTAAAGTCGCCATTGCTATAATTGGTATCCAAAATTAATTGTGCATTTTTCAAAAAGTCCGCATCTAGCTTAGAAATAGAACTGCTTTTACTAATAAAATGTAACGGGTTTTCTGTAAATAATTTTTGCAATTGCTCCCTTTGACGAACTAAATTATTTACCCTTGCCTTGAGTTCTTTTGGATTAAATGGCTTGACTAAATAGTCATCTGCATCTTGATCCAATCCTTGAATCCGACTTTCTGAACCTGCCTTTGCTGTTAAAAGAATAATAGGAATATGACTCGTTTCAAAATTGTTTTTTAGTATATTTAATAATTCAAAGCCATCTTTAACTGGCATCATAACATCACTTATAATCAAATCTGGTTGATTCTCAATAGCCTTTTGTTCGCCTATTTCGCCATTTTCCGCAAAGCTAATTCTGAAATCACCCTTTAATGAGACTGCAATTAAATCTCTCATTTCAGCATTGTCTTCTACAACCAACAAGTGTGGTAAAATCCCGTCAGTTTCCAAAATCAACTTCGTTGAATCGATTTTTGTTTGATCTAATCCTTGTTTAATTTCAGGCTCGACTGTTTCATGGAGCTTTTGCACAATTCGATTTGGCGGTAGTTCAACATGAAATGAAACACTGTTTTCAAGGCTATTGTCAACATAAATTTTCCCACCATGCAACTCAATAATTTCTTTGCACAATGAAAGTCCAATGCCGTTTCCAACATATTTTTCTTCATTCGCACGATAGTAGCGATCAAATATATACGGATAGTCTTCGCGGGCAATATTATCTCCCGTATTTGTCACGATAATATGCACCCCTCCATTTTCTACTTGCTTTATTTGACAAGACACAGTTCCTTTATTTGAAGTATGTGAATAAGCATTTTTCAGTAAATTGTTTAGTACAATTTTTAGCCTATTTTCGTCTCCACGGTATGCTAGTTTAGGTAAAGAATTATTCCAATCAAAGACAATCCTTTTTTCAATAAAAAGAAATTTGAAATTAGATCTAATTGGGGTGAAAAGGTGTTCTAAATTAAATACCGATTCGTTCAGTTCAACTTCTCCTGACGTCATTTTACCTAACTCCAAAAGTTCATCTACCATTTTTAATAATTCATCCGCGTTATGTAAAACTCCGTCAAGCAATGCTTTGTCCGCATTGTTTTCTCGATTCTTTAGGTTTTCAATTGGTACTTTAATTAAAGTGAGTGGTGTGCGAAACTCATGCGATATATTTGCAAATAGTGAATTTTTAACTTCAGCGAGTTCTGTCTTTTGTTTTGATTCAATATTTTCAAATTCTAATTGAATTTGTTTCGATTTCATTAACAGTTCGTTTTTTTCTTTTTTAAGCCTAGCGCGACGAAAAATGAAGTATCCAATGGTCAAAATGAAAACAACTACAATTCCCATAATTAAATTTAGCTGTTGCCTAATTCTTGAAGTATTGCTTTCTTGAATCAATTTTAAATCCTGTATCTCTTGTTGTTTCTTTAAATCTTCAATTTCAGCTTCTTTTTGAGCTATTTCATAATCAGATTGGATTTTAAGTGTTTTATTTTTAATCTTATTTTTGATATTCTCTTCAATAAAATTGGATTTTTCTAATACCTCAATGCCCTTTTCAAATTCTCCTAAGTTTTTATACGCGATACATAATAAGTCATAGGCCAGCATATGATTTTTATTCATTTCGTCAAGTTGGGATGTTTCGAGATATTCATTTATTAATGCAACTCCTTCTGCATACCGCTTTTGTAAAATTCTTGTGTGCCCAATGACAAGTTTAAAAATTGTGAACCCCGGATTTTTTAGAAGATTTTCGTCACACCCTAACAATACATCTAATTGTTTTTCTGCATTTTCAAGATCATTATCATGGACATATATATCCAATATATCATGCTCAATTAGAATTAATTCGATTTCATTTGTACCCTTTAGATTTTCGCGCTCAGCCTTAAAAATTTCCAAGGCCCTTTCGTGTTGGCCTTTCTCCGCATAAACAAGTCCTAAGGAGTGATTGTTTTGAGCATTTAACTTTATTTTATAATCTGTGTCCGGCAATTCATCAATGGTATGCCTATTAGCCAATAGTATCTCTTCGGCCTTGTCATATTCAAATAATAAACTATAGATATGTCCCAAGTTGAATTGAAGCTTAATTTTCTCAATGTTTTCTTCAAGCAATTCAGCCAGTTCTATGCTTTGTAAAGTGAAATGTATTCCTTTTTGATAATCTCCATTTGTTATTAATACAGAAGATAATGTCCTTAAGCCAATAATTCTTTCAGCATAATATCCCAGTTTATCAGTAATACTGTCCGCCATTAAAAGTGCGTCTAACAGATTTGTAGAATCTCCTATCGCCCAATAGCAAAAGCCTAATTTTCGGTATGTACGCCCTAATTGTCTGGAACTACCGTAGTTTACAGCTTCATTTAGAGTTTCTTTTATGTAGTGATTTGTAGAATCGACATTAGAAACACTTGCATATCCATTTGCGAGATAAAGCGTTGCTTGGCATCTTAATTTGCTGTTTTCCCAAGACTTGGCTTTTTCATAACCATCATAATATGCTTCAAATGCTTCCTTGGTCCCTGCTTTGTATTTAACCATTTCTGTCAGCATAATACTTGAAGAATCACTGGATTCTTTACGATAAAATTTTGCCGAGTCTAGCGCATATTTATAATATGCATCAATTTTACTGAGTTCATGTCTTGCAGCACCATACCATGCATTTCCCAGTAATTCATCATCCTGCAACCGTTTGGCTTCGTTAAGAGCTTCTATGGCCAGATTTTGAGAAATCTCTTTTTTCTCGGTCTGCCTAACACATTCAATATAAATGCTGCTAGCAAAAAATGCGTCTTTTCCGTAACCATTTTCATTAAACCATAAAACACAAGATTTCAAAATAGGTTTAAATGTATAAATGGAATTATTCTCTTTTGCCGACTTAGTTGCGCAATATAAACTTTTGTAGTAACCCCAGTCATAATCGAATTTTTTTGATAAAACTGCAGCTTCTTTTGCATAATTTGTCGCTGTATTTAGATTAAACTGGTTATATCCTTCAGACAGTTCTAAAAGTGTATTGATTCTTGGTATTCCTTTCTCTTGCTCAAGTTGAATCTCCAATTTATCTAGTTGTTGTCGCGAGTAAATTTGTCCATAAGTGTTTAAATATGACATCAAAATCGCGAGACTAAGTAAGATTGTTTTAATCATGAGAAAATTAGTTAACTGGAAATAAAAATAATAAATCTAGTCGGAAATTATTCAATTTATAAGTTAAAACAAGAACGATAGGAAACAAAGATCTTATGGTGTTACAAAATGGTGTTACATTTTGTGTTCAAATGCACGTTTTTGCAAACACAAACTCCCTACAATCCCAGTAAAATGGTTAAAACTCGTCGGGCTCATGACCCGACGAGTTAGAATGTTTCAAATTTCACTATTTATTTCAGTTATAACCTTCTCCAATGCCTTCAAATCCTCAATAACAGGGTTCGATAACAGTCCCCTTCTCTCCGCGAAAAGGAAACCAAGTGCATTGCACTTGGTTTTTTTGTTGGATGTAATCGAAGTTTACTTCGAATTGGAACTAACGAAAAAACCAAAAATGATTTCTTTAAGAAATTATTGATTTCTATGCTTCTAAAGGACACCAATTTGAGATCATTGAAAATAATATCTCACTGTCCGCAAGTAAAATTAAGGTCTAGCTTTTTAGCTAGACCTTTTTTGTTTTAAAGAATTTGGTGAGCTTGTTCGATCAAATTATTAATGTCGAAAAAAGAGGAGTGAAGTGACCTTAGTCTTTCTTATTTATTATAGTAATTTGTTCTTTGTTGTACATGTTCTTTTCTAAGAACTAAGTAACATTCTTTTGTTTTTCCTAATACAATAAACAGAAACACCACAAGCAAACAGCATATTCCCTTCCTTGTCAACCGCTCGGTATAAATACTTCCATTCTCCTTTTACCTTGATATAGGTTTCATCCATGCGCCAACTATTCTCTATTCGTTTCTTCCGTTTTCTGAGTTCCTTTTGTAAGAAAGGTGAATTTGAATACCCAACGTTGAATGGTTGCATGATCTGCTTTAACCCCACGAATTCCCATCAATTCTTCGACATCTCGATAGCTCAAACTAAAACGGAATTTGAAATAAGCAGCTTGGAGAATTATGACTTTTGGAACAAAATTAGCAAACTTATTTTTTCTTAAAGTAGATGCGACAGAAGCGTAAAATCTCCCTTAGTAAGACTTGTATAAATTAACGTAAAACGTGTGTTAAAAAAATTTCGTTAAACAAATTAGTCCTTTATTTTTAATTAAAATTATTAAAACCGAAAATTAAAAATCAATTCTGTAATGCAAATAAGGAGTTTTTACAAATGTTGTCTAATACAAATAATGTTGCTTTTCCCAACTATTGGAATAAGTCAAACAATATTGCCGACAAATTCTTCCCCTTTAGGTTTTGCTGTCGTTCCAATAGGATGGACTGTAATTATTGGGTCAACTGATATTTCAAATAAAGATTTTTGGGGAGGAATTAGTCCTTGGTTCGAAGTCACTATTGACCCTCCAAATGGACACGAAGTATGGGTCACAGGGGCTGTTGCTGAGTCAGTTGGGTCTACAATTAGTGGTCTCATTATCGGAGAGAGCTATATCATGAGTTTTTACAAGTCTGAATTGCGTTACTCTGTTGTTCCTGAGGGTGATGGCGTACTAGAAGTAGTTGTAGGAGTGGAAGAATTCCTTTTTCCCTTTAGCGGTGGCTATGATCCGAGTTGGTCTTTAGAAACGTTTATTTTTACAGCAACGGATGTAATAATGGATATTTCATTCAATTATACAGTCGCTGGTGCATCTGGTTATGCTTGGAATATCTCTTTTAGTGATGATGCAGTTGAGCTTGAGTGTGATTCTTTAGATACGGACGTTTCTGCCACAGAAATTTGCTTTGGCGAAGAGGTGACCCTTTCTGCGGAATCTATAAATGATGGTTTAGTTACTTGGGATGGTGGAATTACAGATGGAGTTGCTTTTGCACCGCCCTTAGGAATAACGACTTATGTAGCGACAAGTGATGTCGAAGACGATTGTGTTTTTGAAGTTGAAATCACTGTTTTTGAATATCCAGAATTTGAGGTTTCGGTGGATGTTGATGAAATTTGTGAAGGAGATTCGGTTATTTTTTCCGTAGATGGAGATACGGTCATTTTTGAATGGGACACACCTGGAATCGTGATAGGTGAACCTTATCTTCCAGGCATTGGAGAATTCGAGTATTTTATAACAGGAAGCAACGGTGTTTGTGAAACTGTAGAGTCAATCGAAATCACTGTTTACGAAAATCCTATAGTTGAAGCGACAGTATCCGAGGATGAGATTTGTATGGGAGAATCTGTCGTTTTTACTGGAGTGGGTTCAGATACTTATACTTGGGATTTAGGGGTTAGTGACGGAGAAGAGTTTACACCAGTTACAAGTGGGACTTTAACTTACACTGTTATCGCCGTAGATGCAGTTTCGGGATGTGAAAGTTTGGATTCTGTTGACTTGACAGTTTATGAATTGCCCACTGTAGAAGCAAATGCAGATGATGACGAAGTTTGTGAAGGTGATCTTGTAACATTGACTGGAATTGGCGCAGTAAGTTTTGTCTGGGATATGGGAGTAATAGATGGGGTGGCATTTGAACCTCCTCTTGGAACAACAACTTACTCTGTAATTGGAACTTCTTTTGTAGGGTGCGAAAATACGGCTGCAATTGATATTTCTGTTAATTCTAACCCAGAAGTAATAGCTATGGCCTCGGCTACAGAAGTATGTGAAGGTGATGATATTGTTTTAACAGGTTTGGGTGCAGACACTTATGTGTGGGATTTTGGAGTTGTTGATGGAGAAGTGTTCGTCGCAGGTATACCAGGAACGATAACTTATACGCTTATCGGTACAAATGGTTTTGGTTGTGAAGGAACAGCAAGTATAGAGATTATTGTAAATCCAATGCCAGCTGTTATCGCTATTGCAAGTCCAATGGAGATTTGTGCCGGCGAAAGTATTGTATTTACGGGGTCAGGAGCAGATATTTACAGCTGGGATGGAGGAATTACAGATGGGCTTGCATTTATTCCAGCGGAAACAGGTGAATTAGAATTTACAGTAACAGGAACGAATCTTGAAACGGGATGTATCAATACCAATTCGGTTATTGTATCTGTATACGAGCATCCTACAGTAATCATATCAGCAACAGCTACGGAATTGTGTTTAGGTGAGTTTACGAACATAACGGCGTCAGGAGCTGAAATTTATGTTTGGGATTTTGGTGTCATTAACGGAGTAGATTTTTATCCCCCGCTGATTGGAACAACAACTTATACCGTAATTGGAACAGACGAAAATGGTTGCAAAGATACTGCTGATATCACTGTAAATGTTTTAGATTGTGAACCTATTGTTGTAGGGTTTATATTGCCAAATGATGCATGTTTGAATGATTGTTTTTCAATTCAAGACACTTCAGCAGATGCTGTTGTTGGGTGGGAATGGGACTTTGGTTTGGGGTTTGAACCCAGTACTTCGAATTTACAAAACCCGGTCATTTGCGCAACAACGCCTGGGGTATTTACCATTACTCTAACAGGGATAAGTGCAACAGGCTCGGCATCTACCCATTCGGAAGAAATAATTATTCATGACAATCCAATGGTCGAAGCTAGTTCTGACACCATCATAGAATTAGGCGGTTCTGCGATTCTAATTGCAAATAGTAGTTCCACGGGTGAATTTATATGGACACCTTTTGATCAAATCAATTGTTCCGAATGCGAGATTACAATTGCTTCACCTAATCAAACTCAAACTTATACAGTTGAATTAGTTGATATGAATGGATGTAAATCAGTTGATTCTGTAATCGTTATGGTCAACTATCTTTTAAATATAGGTGTGCCGACTGCATTCTCTCCAAATGGTGATGGTAATAATGATGTACTCTTTGTTCAAGGATTAGGGCTTAATTCGATCCAATTCTTAGTATACAACCGATATGGAGAACGAATCTTTGAAACCAATGATCAAGATTTTGGCTGGGATGGTACTTTTTTGAATCAGGATCAAAATCCTGGTGTTTTTACATGGGTCCTTTTCTATAATACTGAGGATGGTAAAAGTGGAAAATTAAAAGGAAATACCACTTTGATTCGGTAGATGATTAATGTGATACAAATGAATGAATCGATTGCCATTGATACTAAGGATTTAAATGGATTACCTTTTCTAAAGGTTGAAAACAGTCAAAGAGGGAAAATATTTAAAATAAGCCTATAACTTTTATTTTATAAGGAGAAGTTTATACCTTTTATCCGTTTGATTTTGAAGGGAATAATTTAAGAATAAAGTAGGTTGTTAAAGTGCCTGAAACTCAATATTGGGATACCCCTTTAATCCATCTGAATTATAAAACCCAACAATTCTTAACTTATAATAGAATCCGTTTTGTGTGCGAATGATGTAATGTTGGTTTGAATAGGTTGTGAAAAAGCCTTCTTCTAAGCTGTAATATTTCCAATCATAGCCAATGGCGTCAAGATCGTAACTAAACTCAAGTGATTCAACGTCTTGCAACTCAATTTCGGTAAATGGTTTATCATCTAATCTAGCAATAGAAGTAAAACCTCTGTTAGTTATAATTCCCGTGACTAAATAGGGCGTTAGCGGATCTGTAAATAAATGAGTGTATTGGGTAAAGATGAGATCATAATCCAAGTCCGGTGGAGCAATTGAAACTGTGCCCGATTCAAAACTAAAATAGGTGAATTGTTCTGTTGTGCTTTTTTCAATAGAATAAGTGATTTGTGTATCACTTGAAATTTCAGCATAGCCAATGTCAAATGTGTTTTCGTCTGAGGATAAGATTGCTAATTTGAAATATCCCTGATGATCACCTGTCCAGTTATAACCCCGATCAATAACGTAAATAAAATTTTCTTCCTCCCAATTTCCGAAGGCAGTAGAATCTAAATTACCCGAATGGGCATCCCAATTCCATTCTAAATCTTCAGATAAGTTAATTTCTGCAAATGTCAAGGATGATTTATGTACAGACATTCCCTTTCCTGTGTTTAGAACAATATGATCACCATTTGATTCAAATGTTAAGTCCCACTCAGTTTTAAGATTTGATTTTACAACTTGATTCGTTTCTAAGTCAAAATAAAGCTGATTCCGATAATCTTGTCCCATTTCAATTTCATTTGTTTGGGCATCTCCAGCTTCATGCTTTCGGACTGCAATTTCCTCTTTCATGCAGGATGAAACTGCAAGAAATAATACAATAGTGTAACAGAGTTTATTTGTTTTTGAAATCATAATTAATCGTGTATTTAGCAGAGAAGAATATGGAAGTTCCACGAGCAGCATTAAAATTTCCCGTTCCTGTGTGTGATCCACCAGTTGTGCCAATAACGTTAACAGTTTTTACGTTCAATATATTTTTTGCTCCAACTGTTAATCTTAGTTTCTTTTTTAGGAGTTGTGTACTCAAACTACAATCGAGTATTGAATAAGAACTTTGTTCGTTTTTTCTTATTTTATCATCAACCAAACCGTAGCTTTGTAATGCACCATTAAACTTATAAAAAGCACTTAATTGTAGTTTGTCTTTTATCAGTTCATAAGAACAGTTCAAACTTGCTTCGGGTGAATAAGCGTATTTTTTGACATCATTGTTTTCACTACTTAACTGATTCAATCGACCAATATAGCTGGTAGCTAAAGTGCTTGTCAACCGTTGCGATTTTAAACTAAATTTAAGTTGATTGCCAATGGATTTAAACTCACCTAAATTAATGTAAGTAAATGATCCGTCAGGAAGCGCGCCAAGGGTAATTAGATTTTCAATATCATTATAAAACACCTTATAATCTACTTGCACTAATTGCCGATTATTTAGGTTTTTCACCCAAGTAATACCGCCCGAATAATTATAAGAATATTCGGATTTTAATTCCGTATTTCCTTGGATGTTATGGTTTATATCAACAAAATCAAAATAAAGTTCTTTCAAGGTTGGTGCTCTAAATCCACGGGCAAATGCTCCCCTAAAGCGGAATTTTTTCAACTTATAAAGTATATTTATTGAAGGCGTTAAAGGTGCATCATAGTTGGTGTTATACGCATAGCGTAAGCCGGGTTTTAATTGCACATTTTTAAACGGTTTCCATTCAGCCGTTAAATAGCCAGCATAATCTCCTTGGTCTTTTTCCAATCCATCAATCCGCTTGCCATATGCGGTTTCATAATTCACATCAATACCTGTTTCCAATCCTAATTTTTTGCCGAATTGGTGAATATAACTGGACCGAATATTCAATAAGGTAAACAATGCTGTATCCTGCGCTCCAAAGGCTTCTGAAAGCGATTGTTCAAGATTCGTTAGGTCTTTGACATAAGTGTTTTTGTTACGTTCAAATTGATTGTAGGCAAAAATGGTATTGAATTTGCCTTTTTTGAAATTCCGATTCAAGTTAAACCCAATATCTTTACGAATGGTATGGTAATAATCATCCAACCCAAATTGATTATAGGGAGCAAGGGGAAGTCCTCTGTTTACAATAATTTCATCAAAATAGCGAACGAAAGGGGAGAAGGTCCACCCTTTTATTTGTGTCGTATAACGAGCATCAAAAAAATACTGTTCCTTTGGTTTCCAAGTTTTAAATCTGTTGGTATCTGCTAATCGAGATTTTGGAAATTGAAAAAAATCATCTGTATCAGACCATCCATCAAAGAAATTGCGCCCACCAGATAATGTAATGTTGTGCTTTTTTACCTTTAGTCCTATTGTCCCTGTTAAGTTGAAATTCCCAATGGATTCATAATAAGGATTGACCGAAATTGAAATCCCTTTATTTTGTTCTTTTTTTGTGATTAAGTTAATGGTTCCTGCAAGTGCGTTAGTCCCATAATTAACCGAAAGTGGCCCTTCTATAATTTCAATGCGTTCAATATTGGATAGGTTAATTTGACTTAAATCTATGCTGCCGTCTTGTCTTCCAATTACAGGGACACCGTCAATTAATATTTTTACGTTTTGCCCTGATAATCCTCCCAAACTCATAGAGCTTCCCAAAATATTGTCTTGTGACAGGCGAATGCCCGTTTGGTAGGTTAAAATATCACCTAAATTGACAGCACCCGATTGTTCGATTTGATCTTTTGAAATTATTGTCGCCTTCTGAATGGCATTGTTCACCATAGTTGGCTCATATTGTGCGGTTATTATCACAGCATCAAATAAACGGTTTGGAATTAATGATAAAATCAATGGGTTTGATGTTCGCTTTGGATCTATTATCCCTATAAGTGTATCAAACCCAATTGCTGTTATTTCATAGCTGATTTCACCACTAATTGAATCTGAGGTAAAGATGAACCCCTCTTTATTAGAAAGATAATATTGCTCACCTTTTTGTCCATTAATTTTCATTTTTGCGTTTACAATTTCGGCTTTGCTTTCTCTATCAATTAATTGAATGGCTACTTGTGCGTAAAGATTCGAAACGCTAATTAGTATGAAGATTAGAATTAAGCGCATTAATTGGCAGTCATTAATTGATTTACACTTAACATATGATTCGCCATTTCAAATAAATCCAAGACTTCGTCAAACTCCGTTTCGGTTAATTTTAAATAAAGATTATGTTTGTTAAGGCAAATTAAAATTGGTTCTGACTCATGACCTGTGCTTCGATTATCATGATAAAATGCAAGCCTTTCTTTAAAGTCGGCTAATATGAGTTGAAAGGGTTCAGGTGAAATTAATGACATTAAATGTCCTATTTCAACGCTAAGGTTTCCACATGAATTACAAAGGCTAATTTGTCCAATGTCATTTTTGTGAAGTTCTGTATAATTGCAACTTGATCTCATTAATATTAGGTTTTGGAAAAGCCACCGCTTTTACGGCGGCGACTTTATTACTGATGTTTAATTTTGACAACTGACAAAAAACTGAATCTTAATCAGTAATTATTACTTTTTGAACAGTAGATGTACCACTTAATGTGGTAGTTTCTAAAATGTAAATCCCATTCTCAAATTGAGTAACATCTAATTGAATCATTGAATTTGATCCATTAGAATTTGAGAATACCAATTGACCATTTGTGTTATAAAGTTTGACACTTTTAATCGCTTCGGTAGAATTGATATTTAAAACGTTTACTGCAGGGTTTGGGAATGTTGTAACCGCAATACTATTCGTTTCCTCAATGCTAGATGTAGAAACCATTTCTTTTGTAAAATAGATTTTTCCGTCCGTTGAACCATTAAAGCCTGTCATTACTAATTTCCAAACATCACCCGTTTGTGTGAAAACAAAATAGGTCAACGAATCAGTAATGTCATAGGAAAATGTATCGAAGTTAAATGATTTCCAGTCGTAACCAATAATGTTGGTTTCTGTGTCAAAAGCACCTCCGAAAGTTGCATCTGAAACAGGTACGTCATTTATTTCTTGTGCTTCAGTCCCATTATTTGAAAGTACGCCTGTAACTCCGTAATAAGCATCAGGCGCAACCTCAGAATGATAGTTTGAAAAGACAATATCCCATTCAGTTGAATTTGGTTCTCTTAAAACAATCACTTTCGAATCTAGTGAATAATGGATAAAATTCTGGTCACTATAATCAGCCTTTGTGATCACGTCATTTGTCAAATTAGAATTATCAAGTTTATCGTATTGAAACGTGTAAGCACCTGCTCCCAATTCTTCAATAAATAGTTTTTTGTATTCTCCACTTTGCAATTTCACTACAAACAAACGAGTACCTTCTGTATAATGTGTCGTTGTATTATATTCTCCCCAACCTAAATCCACAGCATCATCAGGATTTGCAGGTGCGTTTAATGCGCCATATGACCAATCCGCATCACTATTATAGTATCTCGTCCAACCTGAAACTCCTGTTGTGTCAAGCGTTTCCCAATCTGCGATTGCTCCTGGATACAAATAAACTTCATTTAATCTATTGGCACGAATTGTCGCGCCAAAACTGCTCATATCAAAGGCTAAATCCCAATTGTTATTTACAATATTTGCGACTTCACCTTCAGCAAGGCTGTAATATGATTCATTCATGTATCCTGCGCTCAATGCTACAGAATCAGAAACTTGTGCATTGAGGGAAACTCCCAAAATGACTAACCCGATTGTTAAAATTTTTTTTTTCATTTTTGATTTTTTTTAGATTGTATGATTCCCATACAGTCTCTGTTTTTTAATTGAGACTGTTGTTATTCAGTCCATTATATGAACTACTATTTTAGATTTGATTTATATTCTGTACTTTTCGATTGCGCTTGAAATAGAACTTTTCACGGCTTTTGCTTTACCCATTTTATCGGTAGAATTCTCGCTCCCTAATGCAAATAGTACTTGCCACAAGGTTTGATCTTCAATTTTAATTGCCAAATTAACACCGTGATTTTGGACATAAATTTTTGTCCATTGTTCTCGCACTAGCTTCCAATACGCTTGATTTTCTGACCACCATTTTACAGCTGCATCACATTTTGAATCATCCTGAATTTTGTAGGTATTAAATCCTTTTTCCTGTGCTAAAACTTTATCTCCATTATCATCTCTAATAATTTTGGTATTATCTTGCTCATGAACCCAACCGTAATCTGTCAATTCGATTCTATTGTTTCTAAGTAGTACATTATAATCAGATCGGTGAGAATATTCTCTTCTCGGTAAAGGTCCATGTGTTTTACTATGCCAAAAATGACGTCCATCTGCGTGAACCCAAGTGGCATATCCCTCATATCTTGGACTATCATCTACCTGAAAAACTTTTTGCGTCCATGTTCCTTCTGCTTCCGTTTCACTCAGTTTTTTGTAGCCCCAATTCATGTCACTTCGAAAATCTAAAAGGTCTTGATTTTCGTATATCCAATCTTCTCTCCAATGTTTTATGACCATCCCTTTGCCAACCACTAATAAATGTTGAATTGAAATTAAGTTTTCGTCTTCTTCAATGATAAATGCTACCTCTGCTCCAGCGTGTGTATTATAGTCTTCATGAAAGGCGTAATTCGTGTCAGGAGCAAATGTTTCTGTATAATTAAAATCAATTTCGTAACAACCGCAAAGTGATTTTATGGCATCTACGTCTTGTTTTTTATGGTCTTGAGAATATCCGTAACTTGATATTAATGAGATTGATAGGATTAACAATGGTGTTTTCATTTTTGTCTAATTAAATTTTTTGGCAAAGCTATAGGATGTTTAAAGTTGTTGCAATACCACTAAAAAGGTATTTTAGAATGATTCTAAATAAGGGTCAATTTTTTTATTTTCTTTGCAAATTATTCTGTTCTAAAATCATTATAAATGAAGATGAAAATTCAGTTTCTAATTGTTCTGTTTCTTGCACTTCCCGGATCATATTATGGATTCAGTCAAGACACTATTCGCACTAATATTATCATAGACAGTTTAGATAACGAAGTCTATTATTTAACCACAAAAGATAGAAAACCAATCGCCTATTTTAGTCCTGTTTTTACGCCAGTTTGTATTGACGGAACGTGTTATCCTATAAAAATTAATTTGTTTTGGGATTTGGCAGGGAATTATTTAAAATACAGCCTTGATGCCCGTGAAATCTTAACAAAAGTCGAACACCTTCCGTTTACTGAATTTGATTACGGTCTTTTGCATAGGGTTATTGCAAATCATAAATCTGCATTGGCGAATTATACGATTTATGAATTAGTAGATACTATGTCAATCTCGGAAAAAGAAGCAAAAGTGGATGGTGTCACGGGTGCAACCCGACCAGAGTTGCAAGGTGCTTTTGTACCTGATGCGCTTTATACAAGCTACACGCTATGGCATCTTGCTCGAAAACCGCAATTACAGATTGAGGCATATACAATTAATCGAATTTTTCATTCTCAACTTTTTTATCATGTATTAACTACACCACAACTTGGAGGACAAGAATTAGCCTTGCACTATTTAGTTAAAAGACAACAAACTTCCAGCGTAATAGCAGTTCTATCTCCAATCATTGATTCGACTGATAACCAATTGACGGTAAAATGTATTGAGTTGATTCCGAAAATAGAATTAGAATTGCTCGAATCAAGGCTATTATTAACGCAGACTTATTCAAGATCAGATAACTCAAGTGTTAAGAAAACTATTTTGAATCGTTGGAATAATGAAATGAAAATAACCCCGTTAGAATTAGAAACAATCGCGAATGAATTAGGCAACCAATCTGCTACTTTTCAGCTAGAGCAAGAATCATTAAGGGAAAACGAAGATTGGACGGAGCATATTTATTACGTCTTAATGGATAAAATAAATAACACGTCAAATATGATGCGTAAGGAGCGTATAAAAAAATTGCTCTACAGTCGTGAAGAAGATTTTCCGAAAAAGTTTAGACGTAAATTGAAGGATTTAGAATAATTGATTTATGTTGTAAATTACAAGGTTTATTTTCTCCAAAACCAGCTCTAACGCAATCAAATATCCAAAAAGGGTTTGATTGTAACTCCTCTGTTTCGCAAGTGAAATTAAAGTCCAGCATTTTAGCAGCACTTTTTTTATATGATAGAATCTATAACAAACAGTTTACAAAACTCATGTTACGAAAGTTTATTTATTTTTAGATTCTGAATAATTAAATTTATTCAATATACTTTGGGTAATAATGATTAAGCTATGAAAGCAAAAATTGATGAATATTTTTTTAGATCTGAATTTGAAGAGGAAGGTTTTGAAATCATGGAACTAAGCACATTTTTTCAAGACAGAACCTCGTCACTAAGGTCAATACCACATGTTATTCGATTTTACGCAATTATTTTTATAACTGAAGGTAACGGAAGTCACCAAATTGATTTCGAAACTTATAATTGTCAACAAGGAGCAGTTCTTTTTGTTAGTAAGAATCAGGTTCATGCTTGGATAAATAGTGATGATTTAAAGGGATATATTTTATTATTCAATGAACCCTTTTTATATGAAAATCAAATTAAGTTCAAAGATATATCGTTCTCTTACCCTTATAATTCAGGTATATACAAGCCTTTGTTGGCATTAGGTAGTGCAGATAGTTACCAAGCTTTTTATGCATTAATTATTTATTTATATAAAGAGTATAATTTACCGAAATTATCTACTCGAAGAGAAATTATTCAATGCCTTTTACGTGCATTCATACTTAAAATACAGTCTCATCCATTAGAAGAAATAAACCGATTTCCGTCTGAAGCGAAGGAGTTGTTTGTAAAGTTTCAGCGCCTATTAGAAGAAAAAATCACACTGACGCGTAATGCGAATGACTATTGTCATTTTCTTGAAGTTTCTTATCGTAGGCTAAATGACACCTGTAAAACATTAACCAATAAGACCGTAAAACAATTCATTGATGATGTTTTGATTTTGAGAGCAAAACGATCGTTGTTAGATAGTACTTACAATGTTAATGAGACTGCATATGCATTAGGTTTTGATGAGGTTACTAATTTTACAAAGTATTTTAAAAAACATACTGGCGTATCGCCAAAAATATTTTTGAAAAAATCAAATTAATCTCTTGAATCAAAGATTAACCATTTTCACCAAGTATTCACCTTTTTTGATGGAAGATGCTGTTATAATTTTGTCCTATCGTTTTAAAGGGAAAACAAATGACGAAAACAGAAAAGGCAAAAATGGTTATTACAGGGATTTCTAAACGAGATATTATAACCGTTGGGAAATTTGTAAGTACAGGTTGTTTACATAAAAAAGATTTTTTCGGTTCATCCCAAATTACATGTACCACTAAATTTTTAAGGACTTTTGAGGATAACGATTATTCAATAATTCATTCTCTTGATCAAAGTTTAAATGAAATAGAAAACATAGATGTTTTTCAATTTGAAAATGGACAAATAATAGGTCATTCAATGAGCAAAATATCCAAAAACATATTCTTTTTGGATTCGGACGATTTTGAAATGGAATGCCATGCTCCTAATTTGGAAGATACAGCTATTAATAAGGCCCTCATTCGCAATTTTATTAAAACTGTTTTTATTAAAGGAAAGCGAGATCAAATAGAGCGTTTTGTTTTTAATAGTAGAATTAAGCAACTAAAAATAGTTCGTTCTGATGAGCAACAAGAATATTTACAGACCTTTTTACCAGACAACAAAATCTATAAAAAAAATTACCAAATTATTGGATGTAAGAACTTAGTACTTGCGATAAGTCAAGGACTAAAAAACGACTTTCCAGCAGAATTTTATGATCTATTCAAAATAAGGAATAGAAAAATTATTGGACACTGGAATAGTATTTAATTAATCTAAAAAATAAAAATAATGTTTGTATTCAAAATTGTTATGGCCGTCGCTTTTATATTCGTTGGTGGAGCAAAATTACTAAGAGCTAAACCTCTAAAGGATCAATTCGAAGAGTTTGGTCTACATAAACACCTTATTCTTCTTGTTGGAGCTCTTGAGGTGCTTGGAGGTATTGGTTTGTTATTTCCTTTATTAACAGTTTATGCTGCTGTCGGATTACTGTTTTTATTAATTGGAGCAGTGTCCAATCACGCCAAAGTTAAACACCCAGCAAAAGCCTTTTCTCCGGCAATTGTACTAGGGATAGGGCTAATCGTATTAATTGTTTTAACAGTAGTTTAAAAGTTATGAAAAAGATAGTAATTTGTACTGGAGCGAATGGTGGAATAGGAAGAAACTATTCCAAAGAAATGCTGCAAAACGATTATCACGTAATATTGGCAGTGCGGAATGAAAAGTCTGGAAATTTGCTTGTAAGCCAATTGAAAGGTGAATTTCCAGACGGATCAATGGAGGTGATGATAGTAGATATGGGCAGCTTAAAATCCATTGATCAATTTGCTAAAAATGTCTTGGCTAAACACAATCGGCTTGATGTTTTGGCCCACAACGCAGGAGTATACTTCTTTGATAAAGAAAGAAGAACTTCAGCAGATGGTATAGAATTAAATTTAGCCATTCATTTTATTGGTCCATATGCGCTCACGGCAAAACTATTTCCATTGCTAAAGTCTACGTTGAATTCGCGTGTGGTAAGCATGTCTTCCACGGAACACAGCGGTAATCCTGTAGATTTGAATGACGTCCAAATGGAAAAAGAATTCTCGAAATTTGGTAACATGAAAGCCTATGCTAGGAGTAAATGGGCGACACTTGCTTTTACCAATGAGCTCCATAATAGAATTACCAAGGCCAAGTTAAAAATTAAAGCAATTGGAGCTCATCCTGGAGTGTCCATTACGGGGATTCAGCATAGTGGAAATCCAAATGGATTTCAAAAAGCAGTTATTTGGGTGATAGGTAAATTATTTGCTGGTAAACCTGAAGATGCGGCAAAGCCACTCGCAATGGCATCTTTAATAGGCGAGAGTGGAGAATTTTATGGACCAACCGGTTTTAAAGAGTTCAAAGGTAAACCGGGTAAGGTTTCGCCCGACCCTGAAACGAAAAAGGAGCAGTACGGAACGGCCTTATGGAATAAAGCTGAAGAACTTACTGGAATAAATTTTGATCTTAATTAATCAGAAAAGACATGAAAATAGGAATTACGGCAGCAAGTGGGAAATTGGGAGGAGCTATTGTCAGACAGTTGCTTCAAGAAATAGGTAAGGAAAGCATAGTCGCTATTGCCAGAACGCCAAAAAATGCATTGCATTTAGGAGTTGAAACAAGAAAAGGAGATTATAATAATATCCCTGAACTTGAAAACGCGCTTAAAGGAATTGACACTTTATTACTCGTGTCTGGAATGGATGAACCACAAAAACGCATTACACAACATAGAAATGTGATTGCGGCAGCAAAAAAGAATGGGGTGAAAAAGATTGTTTTCACTAGTATTATTGGGGATGTGAACAAAACATCCTTTGCGCCAATTGTCGAAAGTAACAGGCAAACAGAAAGTGACTTAAAGAATGGAGGAGTGGATTGGGTAATAGGACGGAATAGTTTATACCTCGAGCCTGATCTTGAATACATAAATCAATACGAAACTACTGGTTTTATCCAAAATTCCGCTGGGGATGGATTATGTGGTTATACAAGTCGTGATGAATTGGCATACGCTTATGTTAAAATGCTGCTCGGTTATACTCATAACGGTAGAACTTATAATCTTATTGGCGAGCCAATAACACAATCCCAATTAGCAACTAAAATAAACACTGTTTTTGGAACCAAATTAACTTATAAGGCAGTAGAAATTGATGCTTATACAACCTCAAGAAAAGAAGAACTCGGGGATTTTTTAGGAACTATTATTGGAAGTATTTATGAAAGCATTAAAAATGATGTTTTTAATGCTTCATCAGATTTTGAAAAAGCTGCCGGGAGACCCCATAAAACAGCAATGCAATTAATGAAGTTATTTAAAGAAAATGGAAAGTAGATTTTTACTAGAAGAAGCAATACCAGAAGCAATGCCTGCTCTTTTTGCTTTAGAGAAATTTTTATCTCAAACGAAAATTAGTCCAGTTATTGTTGAAATACTCAAGATTCGAGTCTCGCAAATAAATGGTTGTGCATATTGCATTAAATCACACACTTCATTTGCATTGAAATTGGGTGAAGACCCTATCAAACTAATGTCAATTGCGGCATGGCGAGAATCATCTTTATTTACAGACAATGAAAGAGCAGTTCTTCAATTTGCGGATGAGATAACAAAGATTTATGAGAGTGGATTAAGTGATGGTACTTATACATTAATCAAAACCTTTTTTTCAGGAGAAGAAATTGCGCAATTGACGCTATTCGTCACGAGCATTAATACATGGAATAGAATAGCAATATCGACCCGACTAAATTAGTGCAGCAAAGTCAAAGATTCACCATTTTTATTAAAGATCAACCTTTCACAACGTCTTGGTTAACCATAATTTTGGGTGCAAATCATATAAAAATATAACAATGAAAAATTCGAAAACAATTATTTTAACTATCGGCGTTTTAATAGCAAGCGTCTCTTTTACATCTTGTAATAAAATTAAGTCTGATACTAAAATCACAGTAACAAACACCTTACAAACTGAGGCTGGAACTGGAGGAGTTGAATTGCCAATAGAAACAATATTTGTTGCTCCAGAGGGTAGTCTTGCCGCTGATGCCGCACTTTCAGACGCAATTGAATTTAAAACTTTCCTTGGGTTGTACGATATTGATTTATCTAAAAATACGATTATATTTAATTTAGTCGCAACTGCAGATGATCCAACTTATAGCCCGTTTTATAGAACGTTGGAAGCTGGTACTTTTGATCGTTATTATTTCAAATTTGATCAGGATCACAAAATCAAAAGTGGAGAATCTACAGATGCTTCAACTTCTTTGAAAGTTATTTCTGATAGTGAAATTTTAGTTCAAATTGGGGAAGGATATAGCTACAATCCAGAAACAACATTTACAATCACATTAAAATAAATTAATCTTATAAGTACTGGTTTCTGTAAAAGTCAGAAACCAGTACTTGAATTAGATGTACCATTTTCAAATTTAGCTCGCCATTTGTGAGAAAACCTCTCAAATTATTTTCAAACGAATTTTAATATTCAAATTAATGAGCGAAAAATTCAGAATAAAAGAAATTCAAGCCAAATCAATTATTGGAACAACAAAAGTACCCAATGCTGATTATGTAATAAACCCATATACCGGTTGTCAATTTGGATGCATGTATTGTTTTGCAAGTTTTATGGGGAGATTTGTCGGCGAAAACAACAAAGATTGGGGAGATTATGTTTACGTCAAAGCTAATGCTGCTGAATTAATCAAGAAAGATATTTTGCGGTTGATGAAGAAAGATCCTCATCCAAGAATTGTAATTAGCACGGTTACTGATCCTTATCAAGGCGTGGAAAAAAAATATAAACTCACGAGTAAAATACTCGAAACCTTTGCTTCACACAATTATCAAGGTAGGGTTGGAATTTTAACTAAATCTCCAATGGTACTTAAGGACTTGGTTTCTCTCATGAGAATTCCAAATGCTGAAGTAGGCATAACTATTACGACATCTGACGATAAACTGAGTCGGTTTTTAGAAGTTAGAGCGCCTTCAGCTACAACTAGGTTAAAAACTTTGAAAACGCTAAATGATGCTGGGATTAAAACATATGTTTTTGTTGGACCATTTTTACCCCATATGAAATATAAACCTGAGTTAATAGATAAGTTATTTTCAGAAATTAAGGCAGCTGGTACTTCAACGGTTAAGTTAGAATATTTAAATCTGCCACCATATGTAAAAACAAGAATGAAGGATGTTATAATGGAAGAAAGTACCGAAATACAGGAGATATATAAGGACTCTCAGTCTAAAAATTATCGTGAAGAGTTAGAGCCAATCATTAGGGAATACTTAAAGAAGCATGATTTGAAAATGTACTACAATGAGGTTGTCCATCATGTAGGAAAACAAAAATTAATCGAAATTCAACAATTATGAGTGAAAAATTAGAAAATGCAAAAAAACTCTATCTAGAAGGAATTAGAGATGGGGAAATGGAAGTAGTAAAAGAATATTCTGGCGACCGATATACACAACATAGTACAGGCGTTAAAGATGGGGCGCAAGGCTTCATAGATTTCTTTAAAGGTTTTCTTGAACGAACAAATGAAAGAGATATACGTGTTATAAGAACAATTGAAGATGGTAGTCATGTATTTGTTCAAGTATATCAGGACATAGATAATGGTACAGCAAAATGAATTACAACTGATCTTTTTGATACTGATGAAAACGATAAATTAATTGAACATTGGGATGTAATATCTGCTTACCAAGAGAAAAGCGAATCAGTTAACGGAAATGATATGATATTAGGTGATTTTGAATTAAAAGACCTAGATAAAACGGAAGAAAATAAAGCTTTAGTACGAAGTTTTTTTGTAGATGTTTTTCAAAATGGAAATCATAAAAATTTAGAGAAATATATTTCAACTGAAAAGTATATTCAGCACAATCCGAATGTACCTGATGGTTTTGATGCCGTGAAACATTTTTTAGCAACTCAGGATTTTCAATATGACTTTATTTTTAAAGTTATAGGTCAAGGGGATCATGTTGTGAGTTATGGAAAGTCTACTTATAATGGTCAAGAGCTTGCCGTTTTTGACTTGTTTAGAATTGAAAACGGAAAAATTGTTGAACATTGGGATAATATGGAAACTATTCCACCAAGAGAAGAGTGGGCAAATACGGGTAAATTTTAGTAAAATTAAATGACCGATTTAGAACAATTTGCGAAGGATGTTGATCGTGGACTTGGTAGTTCAATTAAAACGCTTCCATCAAAATATTTTTATGATAAAAAAGGGGATGCATTATTCGTTGAAATAATGCATTCCCTGAATATTATTTAACCAGATCGGAGCTTGAAATATTTACATTCCAATCTCATCAAATTATAAAAGGTGTTGAAATAAAACCCGATACTTATTTTGAGTTGATCGAATTGGGAGCTGGAGATGGTCTTAAAACGAAACAATTATTAAAGCAGTTACAAGTACAAGAATTTGATTTTAATTATTTAGCAATAGACATTTCACAAAATGCCCTTAATGATTTGGAAAGAAGCTTGAAAGCGGAATTCCCCGAGTTGTCTATGAAAACGTTGTGTGGTGATTATTTCGAAGTATTGGAATCACTACAAAGTGATACACCAAAAGTTATTCTGTTTTTAGGGTCAAACATTGGCAATCTCACAGATGAATTAGCAAAAACATTTTTTGAAAACCTTTCTGTAAATCTTAACAATGGAGATTCGTTGGTTTTGGGAGTAGATCTTGTTAAACCAAAGTCAATTGTTCTACCAGCTTATAATGACAAAGCAGGCGTGACAGCTGCGTTTAACTTAAATCTGCTCGAGCGAATTAATACAGAATTGAACGGGGATTTTAATTTAGATGCTTTCGTTCATGAACCAGTTTATGATGAGGTAGAGCAGATTGCCAAAAGCTATATGGTCAGTACTAAAAACCAATTTGTTAATATAAAATATCTTAACAAATCTTATTGTTTTGAAATCGAAGAAAAAATCCAAATGGAAATTTCCCGAAAGTACAATGATGTCATCTTAAATCGAATCATAAAAAATACCCCATTTAAAATTGGAATCAAATTAACGGATGAAAAGCACTTTTTTGCTAATTATATACTAAAAGTCAGCTAATATGAAACAGAATATAACTCACAAATTTCACTTTCACTTTATTTTATTTTTAATCGGATTTCTGCCTGCGTGCAATTCTGATTCTACAATTGAAACGAACGAGAATCTTGAGATGCCCGAACGGTTGCTTGGTGTAGAAATGAACTTTCAATATGAAGAAGGGAATCAATATTCAGCAAAGTTTGAACCCGAAGGAATGAGTTATAAATTCCATAAAAATGGAAAGAATCCTAAAAATTGGAATGGCCCATTTGAGTATAACCATCTTATTACGGACATGAATCAGCACCTCGTTTCATGGCATGAAGCTGATAAAGGAGATTACGTAACTTTGGTGATCAATTTTGAGAGTATGATTTTGTATGGAAGTGCACTGTTAAAAGGGACACATGTCCATTTTCAGCAGGGTGAGATTTACAAATTGACTTTGTAATGGAATTTTCTTAAAGTCAACGGCTAATTAGTTTTCTTTCCTTTAAAAGTCATTCTTCGTTTTAAGAATTTTCTTTTTAGAAAGCTGTCTTTTCGATAAAATGCCAATCCATACCCTACTGATATTTCATGAGATCCCCTTGAATAACTTGCGGCTGTGAAACTTGCCAAATCATAGGAATAAATAAATTTTATTCCGTTTTGCATAACATATCCTGTTGATAAAATGAGGGCCAAATCGGATCTGAAACCTGCACTCAACCAAATGCTCTCTTTTATTAAAAAGTTTGCATTTAAATCAACTTGAATAGGGCTTCCTGAAACAATTTTAACTAAAGTTGTTGGATAGAAAACTCCCCCATTAAAATCAATCTTTCCCCCAGCTGTAAAATAGATATGATTGAATTTTAGACTTGGTTTTTTTATATCGTAATCCTTATACAGTATTGAATTGTTGAATAGGAAAGGTGCGGCAATTCCAGCAAAAAGGTTTTCGGACTGAAAATAGGCTCCAGTTCCAATATTAAAATATCCCCTGGCCACGTTATTTACAAGCAAAACATTATCATCCGTATCCTGAACATCTAAAGTCGTATAATCACTATTGAATCTTCCGTAATCTGCCTTTATACCAAAGGACAGCGTAGATTTTTTATCTAATTTGATTTTATAATTATACCCTAATCCAAATTTAGTATCCTTAAAAATAGTAATTGCATCTTGGTAAATATTTAGATTAATAAGATGTTTTTCATTAATTGAATATCCCGCCACTAAGCTTTTTGTTACAGGAGCACCTTCAATACCAACCCATTGCTTTTTATAGTACATTGTTGCTGTTAGTCTATTTTCTAAACTAAAATAGGCTGGATTAAAAACGCCTTGATTATGCATGTATTGGCTGTAACTAATTCTATTCTGAGCAAATGAGTTGACATTTAATAGAAAAATGGCGAGCAATATAGTTAGTGTGCTTTTCATAACTCCCTATCGTTTAATTATAATATATCCTGTTATTACTTCCGAGTTTGGACTTGCCACAAATTGATAAAAGTAAGACCCATCAGGAACCTCGTTTCCGATTGTAATCATATTTGACTCACCGTTCCAGTCATTTTCATATGGAGATGCCTTATAAACAATATTTCCCCATCTATTAAATACAATTAACTCATTCTCGGGATATTGCTCTATCCAGTCAATAATGAGGAGATCATTTTTACCATCACCGTTTGGTGAGATCAATTGAGGGATTTCAATTTCACTGAAACAGGTAACATCTATTATAAATTCGCAAGAATCCTTATTCCCGGATAAATCTTCAATGACTATCGTTACTATTGTTTGTCCCTGATTAGATTCACCAAAAACATCACTTTCGGCTGTAACAAATGATCCTGGTTCGGGAAATTGAGTTATTGTTACATTGTCCAAATCACAGTTGTCTAATTCAGCTGTGACAAGATTTGTATAATCTCCGATTTCATATACGCAGGAAAAATCTGTTTCTATCGCTTGATCATCAATACATTCAATAGCAGGAGGTGTGTTGTCAATTAATGTGATTGTGAAATTACATGAGGAAATATTGCCACTTTCATCTTCTACCGTTAACGTGATGACGAATTCGTCGTTAGTACCAACTAACACCTCTCCAACTAGCGGAGTTTGTGTAATTATAAAATCCTCAAGTTCGCTGCAATTGTCATCAAAGGATGTCGTAATAATGTAATCTGGGACAATAAATTGGCAATCTTCATCCAAATACTCTTCATGATCACCTTCACAGATAATAGTTGGCGGAATTGTGTCTAACACAGTTACTATAGCTATACACGAATCAATATTAGCATAATCATCAGCAACATATAAAGTAATATTATTTATTCCTGCATCATTGCAAATAAAATCCGTTTGAGAAGCAGTTAGCGTAAGTGGACTGCAAGCATCAGAAGAACCGTCATCTAAATCTGTAGCAGATATGCCAGCATTTCCAGTTTCATCTAAATAAATGGTGAGGTTTTGGCAAATTACGTTCGGAGCGATAGTGTCTATAACAGTAACGACAGCAATACAGGAGTCAATATTTCCATTAATATCGGTCACAATAACTGTAACGTTATTTGCACCTATATCGGCACATGTAAATGAATCTTCTGAAGCCATTGAAACATCAATCCCACAGGCATCCGAAGAACCTCCATCAAGATCGGCCACTGTAAAACTTACATTTCCAAATTCGTCTAAATATGCATTTATGTTTTCACAAATTACGTCAGGATTAATGGTGTCCAATACTGTAACTACGGCAATGCAAGAGTCTGCTAATCCAGCATTATCGGTTACAACTAAAGTAATATTGTTTAATCCAATATTTGAACAATCAAATGTTGTTTCAGAGGCTACAATGCTAAAAATACCGCAATTGTCTGTGGCTCCGCCGTCAATGTCAGCGTCATCAATAGAAATGTTTCCTGTTGCGTCTAAGTAAATAGCTATATCTTGGCAAATTACATTTGGAGCAACCGAATCAATTACTGTAACAATTGCTGTACAAGAGTCAACGTTTCCATTGTTATCCGTTACAATAAGTGTAACATCATTCGTTCCTACATCTGCACAGTTAAAATCAATTTCAGATGTTAGCATTGTAGCTATTCCGCATTCATCAGACGAACCATTGTCAATATCTGCCGGAGTAATACTACCTGCGCCTAAAGCATCAAGATAAAGATCTATGTCCTGGCAAACAACAGCAAGGTTTAATGAATCTAGTATGGTCACAATGGCAAGGCAAGAATCCAAGTTTCCATTATTATCAATCACATAAAGCGATACATTATTTGCTCCTATTTCTGCACAAGTAAATGCTAGTGTAGAAGCAGCTATAATACCAATGCCACATTCATCTGTTGAACCTCCATCTATATCTGACGCAGTTATGACAGCGTTACCCGTAGCATCCAAAAACACCGTAATATCGTCGCATATAACTGTGGGATTAATCGTATCTTGAATGGTTATTGTAGCTTCACATGAATCACTGTTTCCGTGATCATCTATTACGACAAGCGTTATTGTATTTATTCCAATATCAGTGCAATCAAAGTCAGTAACAGATATTGTCAATGTTGCAATTCCGCAATTATCAGTTGATGCATCATCTACGTCACTTGCCGAAATACTCACGTTTCCGGTTATATCCAAAAAGGCATTAATATCCAAGCAATTAACTATTGGGCTTATTGTGTCCAAAACAGTTACAATAGCAATACAAGAATCACTGTTTCCGCTATTGTCGGTCACTACAAGTGTCACGTTATTTGCTCCGGTTTCTGCACAAGTGAAGTCTGTTATAGAAGGAACTAATGTAGCAATCCCACAATTATCAGTTGATCCACCATCTATGTCTGATCCAATAATAGAGACGTCTCCTGCCGCATCTAAAAACACATCAATGTTTTGACAAATTACGGTTGCATTCGTGGTGTCGACTACTGTAACAACAGCTACACATGAATCAATATTACCACTATCATCTGTTACAATAAGTGTTACGTCATTCATACCTGTCTCTGCACAAGTGAAAGTTGTTGCGGAAGCGGTTAGCGTAATTGATGTGCAATTGTCTGAAGATCCTCCGTCAATATCAGCAGCAGTAAACGTAATATTGCCAAGTCCATCTAAGAAAACCGTAATGTCTTGACATATTGGTGCGGGTGAAATTGTATCAAGCACGGTTACAACAGCAATACATGAATCAATATTCCCATTTACATCTGTTCCTATTAGAGTTACATTATTTGCTCCAATATCGCCACAAATAAAATCTGTTTCAGATGTGACCAAGGTTGCAATACCACAATTGTCGGTTGTTCCACCATTAATGTCTGTAGCTGTAATACTCACATTTCCCGAACCATCCAAATAAGCATTGATATCCTGACAAACCATTGTAGGTAATGCATTATCCGCAGGAATAATATCAAAGGAACATGAATCAATATTTCCATTACCATCATCTGCAATTATGGTGATTGTTGTAGTAGTTGTGATGACTGTTCCGACAATTGGGCTTTGCGTTAATGGAACGGGTGATACACAATTATCGGTTGCAGTAGCAAGTCCAGTATAATCAATTAATACATATTCACAATCCACGTCAAGATCAACAGCTAAATCAACTGGGCAAGTAATAATCGGAGCTACGCTATCGATCATTACCGAAAGGTCTGTTCCCGTTGCTATAAAATGATCTGTAGAGTCCGGATCTCCTGTTAAGATGGAAGTGAAGTTCCCCCCAGATACTGTCCCCTGATTTGATACTAATGTAGTTGTAGGAAATACTCCTGGGT
>JBLHOW010000067.1:0-33481 GCA_047623705.1 Crocinitomix sp. | reverse complement strand
TCCAGAGACTTGCTGAGAAAACAACAGTATAAAATAGGACGACTTTATTAAGCATGAGTTAACGGCATTTATAGCAAGTTATTTGTAGTGATTTTTAAATTTAATTCAACTTTCCATCAACCCAAAAACCTTCCGTTTTTTTACCTGAACTTGATATTAAAATTCCTTGGCCATTATACTTTCCTTTTAGGAAGCTACCGACATATCCTCCTCCATTCGCTTTGCTTAATTCTCCTTCACCTGAAGCTTCATTTTGAATAAACCCTCCTTCGTAGCTATCACCATTGGCATACATCATTATGCCAATGCCCTCCATTTTTCCTGCAAACCAATCTCCCTTGTAAAAACTAGAATCTACAAAAAGGAATTCACCATACCCCTCTCGCTTATCCTGCTCAAAATCACCCGAATAGTATTCACCATTCGAATAAACTTCAATGCCTTTTCCTTGTAATCGTCCATTTTCGAAAGAACCTTTATAGCTACTTAGAGAATCGTACCTAATCATTCCTTCTCCGTTTGGTGTACCAGCTATAACAGGCCCATTATAGATATGGAATTCACCTTCATCTCTATCCTCAATTGTTAAAGCTCTTAATTCAAATCTTATCAATTTTCTTTTATATTTCTTTCTTCCCGTTTTAATTGAATTGGGTGCATGTGAAAAGAGATAATCAATATCTTCCGCAGGAAATAAATAGGAGGACATTGAAGGCAATAATATTAAATTGCCTGACAGATGATCCTCTTCATTTGTATCGTAATCTCGGTAATCTGATCTTTCAATAACGCAGGCAAAATCCTCATTATTAATAATGAATTCACCATCTTCAATAATAGGTATTTGAACCATTGATCCATCTTTCATCTCAAAGTCAACCTCATCATAGATATAATAACGTGAAGCACTATTATCCGCTACAATTATTACATTCGATAATAAGGAATGAAAAAAAAATGAAACCATTACTATCGCGGCAATCCCTCCAATACCACTAATTTTAAAAGGAAGACCAATTTTTTTATATAGAAAGAAAAAAATTGGAATTCCAAAAAATAAGCCAAATAGGCCTATGATAAAATATATTATACTTCCTGAAATTAACATGAACCGATATAGATTATTAAAGCAACTAAAATTAATACAAAAAAACAATTGGAACTAACACGACTTTATGTTTCATAAATGAGTCCTTACTGAAAGTGCCTAATACATTTAAGTTACTTTTCGGTTTCTTCTAGTTCTCCGTGTTCATTTAATTTGAACCAAGTAAGGCCGTTAAAAAGAAAAAGTTTACCTGCTTCATTTTGTTCCCATTTGGTATATAGACCTGTAGATAACAAGTTACCTGTGGCATTATAAAGCTCAATTCCTCCGTTGAGGGTTGTTATTATGTAAGTCACACTTTGTTCTTTAATCAGTTCAACAGTGTCGTATTTTATACTTAAGATCTTCTCCATTTCCTTGTTGACAACACCTACTTTGAAATTCTCGTTTACTGTTGTTAATCCAAATTCTTTCAATAACTCAAAACTTAGTTTTGATTGAAGAGTAGGCGCAATTACCGTTTCACCTTTCTTATTTACCACTCCGAATTTTCCTTTAATCCTGACACAAACGAAATTTTCAAAAACTCCTTTCACCTTTTCATATCTATAGCCAACTAAGGTGTCTCCATTAGCATTAAAAAAACAATAATGATTCCCCGATTTACCTGCACCAAATTCACCATCCCAGAACTTAATCTTTGAAAATATGGGTTCAAATATGGGCTTTCCTGTAGCATCACAAATCCCGTATCGCCCCCCACTCTCAACCTGAAAGTATTTTGATTGAGGCCCCATTAACCGTATATTCCTATAATCGTCTTCGTTGATTCGACTACCTAAGGAGTCAATGAAAAACACTTTTCCTCCTGCGCCATTAAACACGCCAATTTCACCGTTAAATAGAGAAATATTTAGGGCAGTAAATGGTACGTATTCCTTGGTTTTGAGATTGTATAATTTGACTTCAGATTCAGAGATGAGCTCAATAAATTCCTTATCATTCAAAGCAAGTCCATCATAAATTGGAGCTAGAATTATTGCGCCGTTTGAATCGAGTAAACCAAATTTGAAATTCTGCTCTACAAGAAAGAACAAAGTTGCATCTTCTCTTTCTCTATTCCACCACAAAAATTCAATTCTATCATATTTTGGTTTAGATAAAAGTTTTCCTCTAGGAGATACCAATCCTACTTTTTCTCCTTTAATTGGAAAAAAGTATTCTTTCCAATTCCCTCTTCTCTCAATCTTATCATAATCGCCTAGATCCACTTCTTTTCCCTCTTCGTTTATGATTACATCCTTACCATTCTTAACTGCGATTAAGGCAGACCCAAAATTATAGACAAGTTCATCTAGGCACTCATATTCAAAAGGTAACAGCACCTTCCCAGTAGAATCAATTACTCCCATTTTACAATCATAATCTCCTTCTTTCTTTGACATGGCTATGCGTCCTGAATAGAGCAGTCCTCCCCAATCAAGGTAGTCGTCCCAAAAGGGTAGTCGATAAATCGGCTCAACTATTTGGAGCCCAGAAGTTTTGCAAAAACCAAATCCGTCACCACTAGTTACTAGGCACCAATTCTTATCATTATCATAAATAGCATCATATCGCGGTGAACAATTAATTTTGCCAGTTTGGCTCATAAACCCCCACTTCCCATCCTTTTTATATGCAAAATTGCCATCTTCCATTGCTTGAATCCCTTGAAATTGAGGTTGGACGACAACCTTTCCATTCGTATCAGCCAGCCCCCATTTTTCATCATTTATAATGATGAAATGATCTTTGAATTCGGAATGGCACATTACTGAGTCAAATTCATTTTCAAGAACGATTTCCATGTCAGAATACTCCCCAGACATAAGTCCCCATTTTCCATCTTTCTTAAACGAAGTTAAATGAGGAAATCGGGGCATATATTCACGATACAATTTCTCATATTTCTGAGGCACTATAAAATTCTCAAGCGTATCCATGAGACCTACCTTTCCATTATTCTTAGCTTTGATCAAACCTGAAAATCCATCTGCATTTAATGCTTCATATCCTAAGTTAATTGCAAAGGACTCATCCTGATTTACATAGCCATATTCCCCATCAATGCCAACATAATATTGTATACCTTCCATTGGGCAATCTACTTGATGACACCAGGTATCAATATAGTCATACTTACAGCTTACTTCCGTTGAACCATCCATTCGCATTAGTCCAACTTTCCCATCTTTCTCAACACGTAATGAACTATTCATAAACCCATTATAATGTCCATTAGTCAATAAATAAATTCCATCATATTTAAAAGGGATCACAACTTCATTTTTTGCGTTGAGGAGACCGAATTTTTTCTTCTTCTTTGCAATAAAAACTCTGGGATGTGTACTAGTAATTCTCACTAAGCTGTCATATTGAATAGGAATGATTACCGTATCACCAGCATTGACAATACCATATTTATCGTGTTGTTCTATAAGCCTAAATTGATCGCCGCCAAAGATGTCATAGGAGTCAATCAAATCAACTTCAGAGGAGTCAGGCGGAACAATGCGATAGACACAAGGCGGGATGTACACTGCCGAAGTTGCAGGATACATCCTCCAATGATCATAAGTGAAGAAGTCATAAACTACATGAATTGAGGTATCCGAACGGTCAATTCTAGTCACCTGTCCAAAGATAGATGACGTCACTAGAAGTAAGCTGATAAGAATAAAGTTCCTCAATTGATTTGAATTATAAAGGGAATATACTTATAAATTTCATCTCCATTCGACTTGTCTATCTGTATTTGGATCAAAAAATCGCAAAATAGGGAGTACATGCACAGTACCACATGTTATAATAAATATGCCTTTATTTTGCCTTTTGAGGCACACACTCCCCTCGTAAAAGGAAGTCATATTGGAGACTCATCACTTTTGAATTTGACCTCCAGTCCCAATAATTCGAATTGATCTCATTTGAACTTCATCCCCCCTATTTGTCCCTTGATTACTGAAAATGAAAAAAAATGCGGTGGCTTTTCTGTCTTATATACGATAAGAAAATTTTAATGCTTTGAATATATCATAGATTGAATTTTATCTTTTGCAATAGTAGTATCATTACCTCATCACGGAATAATAAGGACTTTTCACACTAAAATCCCATGCAAAGGGGATGAATTGAAACTAAATTTATATTTTTCTTTAACGTGTTCATTAAAGATGAATGCCAGAAAAATTAGGTGAAACCCGAAAAGCCTTTTAAAAAGTAAGGAGTTAAAAATTTATTTGGTGATTTATATTAATTCCTATCTCAATTCTGTGACCATTTTATATAAACCTAAAATATTATTGACCTCTAATTTTCTGTAAATATTTTTTCTATGGGTAATAACCGTTTCTATACCAATAAATAATTGGTCGGCTATTTCCTGATTAGATTTATTCTCTAAAAGAAATCTTAATAATTTCCGTTTCTCTTTTAGGTAACATATTCCTAATGTAAAATAAAAAAACACTTACTGTCAGTATAACAAAATCAGAAAAGGATTTATTCTCCTCCTCTGTCAATTTAAATATTAAGCATTTTCATAAGTTCAAATTCAGTAATTTCGAAATGCAAGTCAGAATTTTGCTACTAGAATCTATTAAACGTGTTTGTACCTAAAATATTCTTTTTATTTAGATCCCCTTTTTTGCATTTGTTACGAATAAAGCTGTCAAATGATTCACTTTCATTGTAAAATGATTCATCCTTTTATCCTGTTAAGGAGTAATTTTGACTCAATTCGAATGAGCTCAATCGAATATTCATTAACAAGGAGAAAATCATAAACAGAGTAAACCATTTTTCAAAATTCACTCAAATGAAAAAATATTTATTTATAACAGCAATGTGCATTTTTAGTTTTTCTTCTAAAGCACAAATAGATAATTTCGAGCTGTCAAGCGGATTTAGTACAAGCGAAATTTATCATAACAATGGTAATATAGATGCATTTCATTCATACCCAAGTTATAAAATAGACCTATCGAATCACGCAGGTGAAGGTATATATACGGGAGAAGATATTTTTTTTAGAATAACAGACGCGTATGCCATAGGAGACTATTTAAAAATAAAGAATGCTAAAGGGCTCTCTAACCAATTCATTCCATCTATTCAAAGAAATCATGTGACAGGCAATGGTCCGGTACTTCGTTTGATTGGTTCTATCGGAACCTCAAATGATATTGGATTAGCTGCAGTTATTGTATTTGATTCAAGACTTGAGAGCGATCATTTATCGTGAGACTATAATTATTAATAAGGTTAGTTTGTAGAAGTGAATGGGTCGTCTTAATTTTTAGGCGGCCCATTTCCATTTTAGTAATGACCATTGTCATTTAATATTATTAGATTACTTGAGTCATCTTTGTAGGTTCTGTCGCATCTAATTTAAGAAAAACATAAGTCTCCTGATTTTGTTGAAAAACTGATGGAAATACGAGATTTAAATATCGATCATTTCGATAAACTCAATACAGCGCTTGCTACAATTCAACTTTGGGTATTCAAATTCACTACTATACTAGACAAGGAATTTAGAAAACGAAAGAAACCAGTAGGCAGGAGTTGACGAATGGATGAAACGTACATCAAGAAAAAAGGTGAATGGAAGTATTTAGATCGAGCAGTAGACAAAGGTGGCAATACAATAGACTTTCTTTTGACGAAAAGAAGAAAACGTATGTCAGCCCAGAGCTTTTTTTTCAACGACTCTTAATCAATGGATTCAATATTCCAATTTTCAAAAAAAAGTTGAAAAATGGTATTATTCAATACTGATACAGAATTCTTTTCCTGAACAGCCAAACCCACTTTTTTTTCCAAGTTTATACTTTTTGCTCTTGATTTATCAATCGATAGTAGCATTCCTTTCTTTGATTTCATAGTCGGAACAGTTCATTATGAATTTTCGACTTAAATGTTTTTCCTATATCTAGCAATTTTTCACCAACCTCTAATCTATTTCCATATAATGAAACAACTTGATTCTTATTTACTATATAGGATCTGTGAATTCTTATAAACTCATCAGGAAGCTCTATTTCAAGATTTTTAAGAGCCATCAACGTGATGATTTTCTTTTGGCTTTTCAAATAAAAAATCACGTATTCATTGGCACCTTCAATGTACATTATGTCTACAAACTTGACACGATAAATTCTGTGTTCAGATTTTATCGTAATGAAATCCACATGGTTTTTCTGGAAAGGAGCTTCATTTTTCAATTCATACACTTTATTGGCAGATTGTAAAAACCTGTCAAATGCAATGGGTTTCAATAAATAATCTGCAACGTCAAGTCCATAACTTTCCACGGCATATTCAGGATATGCAGTCGTTAAAATTATTAGAGGTTTTTGGTTAAGTGTTCCTATAAAATCTATCCCTGTCATATCAGGCATTTGAATATCAAGGAATATCAAATCAATTTGATTATTATCCATTACTTGCAACGCTTCAGCCACCCCATTACATGTTCCTACAATTTCTAAAAACGGAATTTTTTCTATGTGCTCTTGCATTAGGACCCGTGCCCAATGCTCGTCATCAACGATAATGCAATTAAGTTTCATTATTTCTCAATTATTAAATTAACGATAAACCTATCCTTAGTTTCGTTTATATATAAATTATGTTTTTTAGGATATATGAGTTGCAGTCTCTTTCCGACATTTTCAAGTCCTATTCCGCCATGTTTATCTTTTACAATAGATTGTTTTGGTATACTATTTGAAATGTTAAATTCAATTAAACTCTTTTTCACCGTTAATCTAATTTTCACCCATCCATGATCCAAATCTTCCACCTTACTATGCTTAAAACTGTTTTCTATGAATGGGATTAATAATAAGGGAGCAATAGAAACATTTACATCCACTTCGTTGAATTCTATAGAAATATTTTGGCCTCCATTCGTCTTCAACTGCTGAAGATTAATATAGTTTCTAATAAAAGAGATTTCTCGCTGCAATAATACTTCCTCATCATTACATTCATAAAGAATATACCTCAAAATTTCTGAAAGTCTCATAATCATTTCTGGTGCCCTCTCATGCTTTACCATAGTAAGCGTATAAATATTGTTCAGCGTATTAAACAAAAAGTGAGGATTAATTTGAGATTTAAGAAATTTCATCTCTGTATTTAATTGTTCATTTCTCAACTGAACAACTCTTTTTTCATTGGAAAATTTCTGGAAAATTAGGCGATAGACTACACTGAGCAATAATATGATAATCATATAAAAGAGACTTCGGATACCGAATCGAAGAAAAAATAAAAGTCCACCTTCTCCACTTTTGAATCTTCTAAAACCTTCAGCTATAAACGGGCGTTCTAAACCATTTCTCGCAGTACTATCAAATTGTCGGTCGAAAATTCCAAAAACGTGAAATAAAAAGGAAAACAGGATTAACCCTAGTAAAATTGCTAGTCCATATAAAATAAACTTTCTTTTTTCAAGATATCTAGGCATCAAAAAATCACTGTTGATATAAAATAACAGTATGTGAAATCCGATTAGTTGAAAAGCTTTGTATGCACCGCTCATGAAATCCAAATTCCCAGCAAAAGTGGTTGCCAAAAAAAGAAAGTAGCAAATCCACAAAATCAGATGTAATCTAATACTCTTTCTATATAAAAATTTCATACCTCAAATTTTTGATAAAATTCATACAAATCCATTTTTATTCAGTCAACCGTTGTTTTTATTAAGTGAATGATAAAATCTTAGATGCACCATACTTAATTAGATTCGAAAAAAAGTAAAAGGTTTAATGTCACGTTATTTTTTTTGAGAATATAAATCAATTCCCTTTACTGATTTTTTTTAACCCTTCATTGAATATTATTTTTTCTGCCAGACTGTTACGCTCTCTTTGGAATAAAGAATTGCAGGTCAGTTTGAACTCAATGAACGAATTAATAAATTAAAATAAGAGAAGATGAAACGATTGAAATTTGGAGTATTTGTCATTACGTTAATGTGTATTTCAACCGCACATGCCCAGAGAGAGCAAAAAAGTACAGAGGAAATGTTTAAGCAAATGGACCGCGATTCTGATGGAAATGTGTCGGTAGATGAATACAAACAAAGCAAGATAGGAATAAGACAAGGAGATGAAGCCGAATCAAAATTCATGGAAATAGACAGCAATAATGATGGTACAATATCATTAGTTGAATTTAAATCCATTCCTAAGCTGAACAGAAGCAGAGGTTAATGAGCTGTTTTCAAGACAAAGTCGTAAATCCGTCGGTGGACTTCCAGACTGACTTTATTTTCAAATAATTTAAAAGACGCTATAACAAATGAACATAAATAATAAAATTGGTCTATTTTTTTTGCTGATAGTTGGCAACATTCTTCATGCTCAATCAAGCAGTATAAAAGTTTCAGGAATATTAAATGACGAAGAAACAGGAGAGTCTTTGCCTTTTGCAAAAGTTATTGTAAAAGGAACTCAAAATGGAACAATGTCAAACGTAGATGGCTATTTCACTCTTTTTGATGTTCCGTCTGACACAGCAACATTAATTGTCACCTATATCGGATATGATGATATGTTTTTTAGACTTTCTCCCGATAAAGATCTTTCCAATGTTTTAATTGAATTAGACCCTAAATCACAATCACTTGACGTTGTTGAAGTTATTGCTGAGCGAGAAGAATTATTGCAAATGAATGATGGGATTAGTGTGGTAAAAATGTCTCCTAAAGAAATTAGTAAGCTGCCAAGTATTGGAGAGAAGGATCTTTTTCGGTCATTTCAACTTTTGCCAGGTGTAAGCGGAAGTAATGAGTCTTCGTCAGGATTGTTTGTGAGAGGAGGCACCCCAGATCAAAATTTGGTATTGTATGACGGATTTACAGTTTATCATATCGACCATATGTTTGGTATGTTTAGTGCTTTTAATCCAAATGCGGTAAAGTCTATTCAACTTTACAAAGGAGGTTTTGATTCCCAATTCGGTGGAAGAACATCAAGTGTGGTTGATATTGTTGGAAAAGACGGGAATCAAAAAAAGTTTAATATTGGCGCCGATATTGGGTCAATAAGTGCCAATGCTTTTATGGAGATTCCAATTAAAGACAAAATGACCATTCTAGTTGCAGGAAGAAGGTCTTGGCAGAGTTTTCTATATAATAGAATATTTGATGGTTTCAGCAGTACTGATGAAGCTGAAGAAATTTCTCCTGCCGGAGGAGGAGGAAAAGGATCAAGATCGGTTGCAGCAACTACACCTTCATCTTATTTCTATGACTTAAACGCAAAAATCACCTATAAACCAACGAATAAAGACAATATCTCGTTTAGTTTTTTTAATGGATTGGACAATCTTGATAATTCAATTGAATTTAGTAGAGAACGAAATGGGCAGGTCATTTCAGGGGCTGTTAATGATATAACGAATTGGGGAAGTTGGGGAATGAGTACAACATGGTCACGTAAATGGTCAGACATGTACTATAGTAATGCTCTTGTATCTGTGTCAAACTATTTTAGTACTAGAGACCTTTCTAATAGCAGGGTTTTTACTAATGCATTTGGAGAACAAGAAGAGATAAGCACAGGTTCAATTGAAGATAATAGGCTGCAAGACTATACTTTCAAATTTAATAATGAGTTAAAATTGAATAAATTTAATCAACTAGAATTTGGGCTTCAAAACACTTTTTTTAATATCGATTATAACTACTTAGTCAATGATACCATTTCCATTCAAGAAAGAGATGACATTGGTTCAGTACATTCACTTTTCCTGCAGGATAGAATAAAGTTATTTAGAAAACTTACTTTAGTTCCAGGTGTACGCGTTTCCTATTATGACGTAACAGATAAACTCTATTACGAACCAAGAGCATCAGTGAATTTTAGCTTAACAGAAAAATGGTCATTGAAAGGTGCATGGGGACACTATTATCAGTTTGCAAATCGAATTATAAGAAACGATATTTCAAGTGGTAGTAAAGATTTTTGGGTTCTTTCTGATGGTGACGCCGTACCAGTTGGATTTGCGGAGCACTTCATAGCTGGTACTTCCTATGAAACCAAAGGATTTGTTTTTAGTGCTGAAGGCTATTATAAGAATCTTAAAGGTCTTTCAGAGTACTCGCTTCAGTTTGCACCATCCTTCAATAATGTTGATTTTAATGAATTTTTCTATGAAGGAACTGGGGTCTCTAAAGGAGCTGAATTTTTAATTCAAAAAAAGTATGGGAAATATAATGGATGGGTTGGCTACACATACGGACAAACCATTTATAACTTCCCCATTTATGGAGAGAATTCATTCTATGCCAACCATGATGTCACGCACGAGTTTAAGATTGTAAACATGCTTAAACTAAAGAAAAAATGGACCCTATCGGCTACATGGATTTACGCTACTGGCAGACCTTATACAGAACCCGCTGGAGGTTATACGTTGACATTAGCAGACGGTTCGATTCAAGATTTCATCCAAATTGGTACGAGAAACAATCAACGTTATCCTGCCTATCATAGATTAGATGTTGCCGCTACTAAAGATTTTACCATGGGCGAAACTGGTAATGGAAGCTTAAGTATTTCAATTTTCAACTTATACAATAGACAAAACATTTGGTACAAACAATTTGAGGTGGATGCCGGAGAATTGATCGAAACAAATGTTAACCTGCTTGGTTTTATGCCAAGTGTCACACTATCATTTAAACTACGATAATATGAAACAGCATTTTTTTTTATTTGCAACATCTATCTTGATGTTATCCGCTTGTTCCAAAGAAGTAATTACGCAAGAGACGGTGCTCAACCAAGTTGTTGTTGAGGCCTATTTATATCCAGACATACCCGTTACAATTAACTTAAGTAAAATGTTTCCGTTTACTGAAGAAGGCATTACAGATGATCTGGCTATTGATACAGCAGAGATTCATATAACTTATAATGGGACGGATTACTTAATGACTTCTGACCCATCTAATCCAGGCCAATATTATTGTGATAACGCCTTATTAATTGTAGAGGAGGGAGAAACATATGAACTCTCTTTTTTATATAATAATTATGAAGTTAAGTCAGAAACTACTATCCCCACTTCTCCTAACAGCGTAACACTTAGTACGACTGAACTTGATGTGGTTGAGGTTTCGGCCGGTGAGGTACAAGATCCGCTCACGGTGATATGGACAAATCCTAAAAATGAGTACCATCAGATAAAAGTTGAATATCTGGAAAGCGATTACAGTGCTATTAGTGAGAGGCTTGTAGTTGAAGATTACCCCAAGTTTAAAACAGTTGCAACGGAACCCATTCTTGGTGAAAGATATGATTTAAATATAAGAGCTCATTTAGTATTTTATGGAACCTATAGGGTAATCGTTTACAAGGTCAATAAGGAATATGTTAACCTTTATGAAAACCTTAGTCAAAGTACATTGAATCTGACTGCTCCCTTGACAAATATTGAAAATGGATTGGGCATTTTTACTGGTTTAAATGCTGACACGACCTACGTTGAAGTCTCTAATTAAAATAGTAATTATGAAAATGCTCAAAAATTTTACTGGAATTTTAATGATTCTGTTATTGAATTCTTGCGTGAACATACCATTGATATCTGCGCAAACAAAGACTCAGGAAGCTTATAAACCCAAAATTACTGATTATCGAAATTTCAATAGCGAATTTAAAATAGCATATAACGTGCTTAAGGATGATGACAATATCTATCTTTTAGCTTACACTTCAGACTATGCTACTCAAATAAAAATAATTCGCTTGGGGTTTAGCGTTTGGTTGGATGAAAAAGGAACAAAAAACAAGGATAAAGGTATTTTATTTCCGCTTAAACAAACATCCAAAAATGAAATTGGAAATGCAGGGAATAGTCGAATTAATGACTGGGAGTCTAACACCGAAGAAATTAAACTAATTCGATTGCAAGAAAAATTTGATGCTTCGATCAAAGAAATGCGGTTATTTCAATTAAAAAACAAATACGGTAAATCGTCCGTTAACATGTCCTCAGATAGTTCCGATATAATAACAACAATTGCCTTTGATTCTTTAAATGCATTACACTATCAATTGAAAATTCCCAAAAATCGCATTTTTACTACTGAAAAACACCAAGACGGTTACTTTTCGATTGGTTTGATTTCTGGTTCTGTTGAGCCTATATTTTCATCTGAAGGTCAGACAAGAACTAGAGGAGCAGGCGCTAAAGGTGGTGGTGGAAAATCAGGAGGCGGAGGCAGGTCTGGTGGCGGTAAAGGAAACGCGGTAAGCTCCCCCCGATCCGTACTAGAGACGCCTATAAAATTTTGGTTTAGAGTTAATATTAACGCGTTATAATTTTGATCATGTAATTTTTCGTTATGTTGAAAATTAGTATAATTTTCGTTTTATTATTTTTGGGTTCATTTGTTTTTTCCCAAACCTATAAACTTTCTGGAGTTCTACTAGACAGTGCGCAGAGACGACCTTTGCCAGGTGGAAAAGTTATTCTTGCATTAAATAGTAATGCGGATAAACAATATTACGGCATAACAGATGATAAAGGAAAGTTTGACATAGATGGATTAGGGACGGGATCTTATATCCTTCGAATCAACTATGTTGGATATGAAACAGTACATGCAAATATAGAAGTCCGTAATAATGTTAATCTGGGTGAGATCTTTCTTTCTCTGAACGCCAAGCTTCTTAATACCGTTCAAATTTTCCACAATGAACTCCCTGTTCAACTAAAAGGAGATACTACTGTCTACAATTCAAATGCTTTCCAAACAAACCCTGATGCAACTGCTGAAGATTTAATTGAAAAGATGCCAGGAATGATTTTGATTGATGGTAAAATGCAAGCACAAGGTGAAGATGTAAAGATAGTATTGATTGATGGGCAACCTTACTTTGGAGATGACCCCAATGCAGCTTTAAAAAACATTCCGTCAGAAGTCATTGATAAAATACAAGTATTTGACCAACAAAGTGAACAAGCTAAATTCACTGGTTTTGATGATGGCAATACTTCTAAAACAATAAATATTGTTACTAAAACTGAATTTAGGAATGGCTCATTTGGAAACTTCTATGGTGGGTATGGATATGAGAACAAATACTCTGCGGGTGGCGTGTTCAATAACTTTAATGGTGTTCAACGAATTACATTATTGGGTCAAACAAACAATATTAATCAACAAAATTTTGCCAGTGAAGACCTTGCTGGTGTGATAAATAATTCTGGAAATTCTAGGGGTGGTGCCGGAGGAGGAGGCAGAGGAGGAATGAAACGCGGAAATACAACCTCCGGAAGTAGTGTCAACGACTTTCTCATTGGAATGCAAGATGGAATATCAAGTACCAATGCTTTTGGCGTCAACTATTCAGACAAATGGGGGGAAAAGATAAACTTAACGAGTAGCTACTTTTTTAACCAAACCAACAATGTGCTAAATAACTCATTATCACAATTCTATTTTACAAATTCTGATCAAGAGTATTCTGAGCTTGAAACGGCAGAATCTACCAATATGAATCATAGATTCAATCTAAGATTCAATTATACTATAAATCGGAAAAACTCAATAATTCTAAACCCAAAATTCTCTATACAAACCAATAAAGGTCATAGTGATTTAATGGCTCAGACCTCTGTTTTTGACAGCCTTATGAGTAAAACTACGAACTTTTATAATAATGAAATATTTGTCTGGAATTTTTCTAATTCACTTTTATGGAGACACCGTTTTACTAAAAGGGGCAGATCTTTTTCAATCAATTTTTCCCAAAATGTAAGAAAAAACTCTGCTTTAGCATTATTAGAGTCGGAAAGTAATTACTACGCCTCATCTCAATTTGACACTACAAACCAGACATTCAATTTGAACCAATTTGAGCAAACATATTCAGCTAGCATTGTTTATACGGAACCAATCAATTATAAGTTGAATTTGCAAATTAGTTATACGACAAGCTACAGTATAAATGATTCAGAAAAAGAAACCTATAATTTTGATTTAGTTGAAAATCAATATTCAATATTTGATACACTTCTTAGTGATTTTTCTAAAAGCGAATACAAAGTAAATGGATTAAGTACAGGTGTCAGAATTCGTTTGGGAGAAAGCATGCTAATGATTAACACCTCCTTTCAAATGTCAACCCTGCTAAGCAGTCAGATCTTACCATTGGAGTCAAAAATCAATAATTTGTATACGAGTATTTTACCAGCGGCAATGTGGCGATTCAGTATTTCAAAAAATCAAAATTTAATTTGTTCATACAGAACTAAAACTTCGGCTCCTACAATAACCCAACTCCAAGAAGTAATAGATAATACTAATCCCCTACAACTTACAATAGGGAATTCAAATTTAAGTCAGCAATATCAGCACAATATTTATCTCAAATATTCTTCTACAAAAACAAAAAACAATTCAATGTTTTTTGTGATGATAACAGGTAATTACACGAATAATTATATCGGAAATAACACAATTATTGCCCACTCTGAAACAATGACTTCTGATGGAGTCATTTTGAATTCTGGATCGCAACTAACAAGGCTTGAAAATTTTGACGGATATTATGCATTAAGAGCATTTTCAACATATGGAATGCCAGTGGAAAAATTAAAATCGAATTTAAATTTTAACGTTTCTGCTGAGATTTCTCATATCCCAGGAATTATTAATGACATATTGAACACAGTTAATATTCCAAATTTTGGATTAGGAGTAGTATTGAGTAGCAATATCTCTGAAAAAATTGATTTTACCATAAGTTCAACATCTACTATCAATTATACCATTAATTCGGTAAGTCCATCTCCAATCACTCAATTTTTCAACCATACTTCAAAATTAAAAGGATATTGGAATTTTTGGCGTAATCTGACTTTTAGAACGAGCTTAAAGCATCAACTTTACGCTGGACTTTCTGATGAGTTTGATACGAACTATTTTTTATGGAACCTGAGTTTAGGAGCAAAGATGTTTAAAAACAAAAAAGGAGAGATTCTATTTACAGTTTATGATGTTCTAAACCAAAACAACAACCTTAATCGGCTGAGTACAGAGACTTATATTCAAGAAACAGAAACAATGGTTTTAGGCACTTACGCAATGATTACATTTAAATATTCATTTACTAAATCCGTACAACATTAATAAAAAGATATGACTTATATATTGGAATATTTAGATCATACCAGCCGTTTTGGCATGATAAACAGGAGCTTAATCCTTGGATTCATTTCATCATTTTACACTTGACTAAATTGTTTAATGTAATATACACTAGTGCTTTTTTCAACAAATTATTATGTACAATAAAATTTTAACCATATTCATCATTTTGACCTTGTCTGCTTGCAAAAAAGATGACGAAACAGTCATTGTCGATCCCGATCCAGATACTCCAACATTGGAATTGGAGTATTCAGAATCTCCTATTGACTTAGGAGATATAGATGCGAATTTTGTAAAAAACATTCCTTACGACTCTAAGAGCAAAACAAAATTTGATATTTTCCTTCCAAATTCAGTAACACCAACAGCTTTAGTCATATACACTCATGGTGGTGGTTTTCTTGGTGGAACTAAAGAAAATGCTTATCTCTTGAATCCATGGCCTGATAATATCAGAGACCTTTTGGCAAATAACATTGCATTCGCAACAATTTCGTACAGTCTTTTAGAAGAGGAGGGAGAAGAAGAAGGAATTATTAAGGCATTACATGATGTAAGACGTGCTTTACAATTCATTAGATATTATGCAGTAAGTTTAAACTTAGATAAATCAAAAGTTGTTTTAAGTGGAGGTTCGGCAGGTGCTGGCACATCTTTGTGGATAGCATTTAATGATGATATGAAAGATTTGACAAACTCTGACCCCGTTCTCAAAGAATCTACTAGAGTTTTGGGAGTTGCACTTAGTCAAACCCAATCCTCATATGACCTTGAAGAAAGGTATATCAATGACGTTTTTGATGAATATAGCTTATCTTGGGATGATATGGTGGATAATTTTGGCTACCGAATTTTCCAATTTTATGGAGTCACAAATATCTCTGAGTATAACACTCCGGAAATTGACGCATATAGAAATACAGTAGATATGCTCGGTTTGATGTCCGCTGACGACCCTGAATTGTGGGTGTCAAATACTGGAACTGATGTAATATATCCAAGCGACGAAACTACGCTTAATCATCATGCCTACCATGCTCGAGCATTAAAGGAACGTGCAGATCTCATTGGAATTCCAAATGTATGTTATTATGGTAAAGATCCTATTATTTATAGCGACCCTTCTGGGGAAGATTTTATATCATTCTGTATTAGAAAACTTACCGAATAACAGGGGAAATTATTTAGAAGTAAATTTGCTATGCTTTTTTCGTTTTAATCTAGTATTTGAAAGAAGGTCGTGTCCCCCTTGTTCTTGTCCAAATAAATATGAAAATCCATCAAGTGGATTTAATCTTAAAATAGTTCGAAGTCCAATTATTCCAACACTTGGTTTCAAATTATTCATATCAACAATAACAGTATTTGTAATCATTTTTCCAATTGTCTGTCCATAAAACGATTCGAATATAAAGTAGTAAATTACGTAAACAATATAATAAACAACAGCTGAATTACTAGGAGTCAAAATAACTTCAATAATTCCACAAGTGATTAATATAATAGCAATGTCTATTATATAGTTTGTCATTCTAGTTGCTTTGCTAATTTCACTCATTGTTTAATTTGAAAGTTTATTGTTAATTCTTCCTGTTTTATAAAACGTTACGTTTTAATTGAAATATTTAGTAAAAACATAATGTACTAATTTAAGTTGCAAAAAACTAATAAAATTTGTTTTACGCAATTTATTAGATACTTTTTTGCAACTCGACTAGATTTTCCAATTCTACATAAAACAAAACAGTTTCAGCTGATTTTAAGTGGTTAACAGAGTTGGAGTTATTTCCTAATCAATACGTAATTGTAAAACATGTTTTCAGAAGTTTGGGGTTTTATAAAGCTAGAAATCCGATCATAAAATGATCTATTTTCTAGTAGCTGGGACAGGACAAATATTGAACTTTTTGAAGGTTATGGATGTGAAAAATTCTTTGTTTTGATGAGGAAAAAAAAATCCAGGATAAAATTAAATTATTAATTTTTCGGCTCAAAAATAAAATCCAAATTGTGAGCATCCCAACAACTAAAAGACACCTACGCCACTTGTAAAGACCTAGCCATTAAGTACTAGAAGAAATATTTAAAACAGGTTAAAACACCTATAAATATATAAACAAAGGTTATTAAATTTGCTGACAAGTAATTATAAAAGAGAATTATTTTAGCAATTTTAGCTCCAATTAATGTAATAATACCTAATTAACTAAAACAGGTATTTACACGTTAAACAAATCCTTTTTCATAATCTACCTTTAAATATTGATTACCCAAAACTCACGAATGATTTCGATTCTTAGCCTTTCATTCGTTATTGTAATAATTAACCAAATAGACTTTTTTGGACTCATTCCAAGATAGATTATAGTAAATAGAATAATGCAAAAATCAAACATTCTTTTCGTGGTGACTTCAGCTACCAATATGGGAGACTTAGCCCTTTGTCAAGAATGGATTGAGGAATTGGGGCGTGACATTTACCAATTTGGATACGTTTTAGTTCCTGGTTTAGAAAAATTTATTGATCCTCAAGAGGAACGCTTTCTATTTTCAAAAGAAATTAATATCAAATCATCTATATTAAATGCCGTACAAGAATTTAAGGCGGAAGCTTTAATTTTTGCCACAAATGCTTTTTGGAATTTACCGGATTACCAAGGCGTGAAATTTGGCGAATTTATATTAAAAGAAAATGACCTCAGTATTCCTATCTTCTCCTTTGACCCTTTTGAAATTGGCTTTACACATGTAATGCCTCAAAATGGGGCCAAAATCGAATTCTCAGAAGTCCCTTCTTGGGTGTACGCTCTGCGTTATATGTCGCGATCACCCAAAACAGAAAATGCACGTCATTTTAAAACAAGTAAAACTTATACCAACAGGCAATTAAAGAACAAAGATATTATTACAAAATACGGTGGAGATCCGGCTAAAAAAAGTATCATTTTCCCAATTTCAACGGACCGTTACACCTTTATAAAAAACCATTATCCCGACTATTATAATTATTTAGCATCCTTGTTTGATGAGTTGGAAAATAACGTTCAATTATTCTCATTACTACCGGAAAAGGTGGAAGCTTTTGAAGCAAATAGAAATATTATACAACTTTCGCATATTCCATTTTCTGATTTTCAAGATTTAGTTCAATCAGCTGCGATTTACCTCACAGACTCCTACGTTTCTTGTATCGTAACCTCATTTCAATTAGAAACACCAGCATTATTGCTTTCAAACTCGAACACCCAGGTTGAAAACCATTCATTTTTAGGGGATAAACCATTTAAATACAAAGTATTCCCTTATGGAATGTTTGAGGTATGTAATGAATTAGAATCACTTTTTGAAGTCAAAGACTGTTTCGCAAAATGTGAAATTCTTGACCGAGAAGGATTTAAAAAATACACGAGCCTATTATTGGAGGAAAGTGATCACCGTCAGCAACTAAAAAAAGCTTCTAAAAAATGGAAGGAAGAACGAAAAGCACTTCCTAGTCCTCGAGAGATATTAAGTGAGGTTTTAGAACACGTTAAAATTTAAACCATGGCACATAAAGCACAACGCAAATTTTGTATTCGGGTAAAAGAACAATGGCCAACCCATTTTTTGAATACCGCTGTCCTAGATGTTGGAAGCCTTGATATTAACGGAAATAATCGCTTTCTTTTTGAGAATAGCAGTTATTTAGGAATTGATATCGCTGCAGGAACAAATGTGGATCAGGTAGTTTTAGCACATGAACTTGACTTGACAGACCAGTCTTTTGACACTGTTATTTCAACAGAATGTTTTGAGCACGATATGCATTATAAGGCATCTCTTGAAAATATTATTCGAATGCTTAAGCCAGGTGGCTTGTTTTTATTTACCTGTGCAACCACAGGAAGAAAAGAGCATGGTACACGAAGAACAAGTCCGTCAGATTCACCATTCACATGTGAAATAGAAGAAGGGTGGGGAGATTATTATAAAAACCTAACAGAAACAGATATCAGAGATGCAATTTCAATTGAATCCTATTTTTCGGAGTGTCAGTTTGAAGATAACAGAGATCTTTTTGATCTTTATTTTTGGGGGATAAAAAAATGAAAAGCATGGAATCAATTCAAAAAAAAATAGTTGCATTCTGCTGTATGATCCTTGTTGGTTCTTACGCCGTGGGCCAGCATGCCAATGACACGCTAGATACGCGCGAAGTTGTTATTCCAAAATTTGTCTATTTAACATGGCAAGGTAACACGAGCACTACCATGACCATTAATTACCATACTGATTTCCCTACAAAGACAAGTACAGTCTATTATGGCGAAGAGTCAGGGATTGAATCTAAAGGCTGGTATTCACATAAAACAGAAGGATATTCCTTCCGCACGGACACCGTCAATAAAAGATGGGTTCATATTGTTGAACTAACCAATTTGGAACCTGGAAAAACTTATTATTTTTCAGCTGGAGATTCCATTCAAGGGCTTGCTTCAGAACGGAAATTTAAAACAGTACTGGAAGATCCATCTTCACTCAAGTTTGTAGTTGGAGGAGATATGGGATTCGATAATATTGTAGAACAAATGCTTATTTCTGCAGCCAAACAAAATCCTGATTTTGTTTTTTTAGGCGGTGATATTGCCTATGCAGATGGAAATATCAACAATCTGAACATTTGGGATGTTTGGTTTTACCGTTGGGATCGTTATATGGTGACTGACAGCGGATATACTATTCCAATTGTAACCTGCATAGGAAACCATGAAGTAAAAGATTATTTCGCTGATAGCCCAGATGCAGCCCCATTTTATTTTAAATTTTTTGCGCAAAACGGAACGGTACCAAATTACCACCGCAGCTTTGGGAAATTAATTTCGCTTTATGTTATGGACACCTATCAAGTAACCAGCCTCACAGACACAATGCCAACCCATTGGTTAGATTCTATAATGCACGCGAATGACAATGATAATTATGCTGCCAGTATGGCTATGTACCACGTTCCTTTATATCCGGCTTATAGTGAATACGACAATAGTTTATCCGCATTTTTGAGAGCCACTTGGCAACCCATTTTTGACCGAAATCATTTGGATGTCGCCTTTGAAAATCACGATCATGTATTAAAATGTACCCATCCTATGTACAACAACGAAATTAACGATAGTGGAACAGTTTACATAGGGGATGGTTCTTGGGGACGGGGCGGAAGAGATTCAATTCCGACAGGAAGAGAATATATTCGCTACTCAGATAACGTCCTCCACTTTTGGACTTGCATAATCGACACGAACACAATTCAACTTGAAGCACTTGGAACCAAGGGGTTACCCCTTTATTCATTAGCTATAAAGTTGTGATATTAAATTAAATTTAATTATATTGCTTTTTATTAACCTAATAAACAAAACTATGAACAACGAATCTTATCTAAAAACAGTTGACGCAATTCACTTAAAGCACTTGAATGCAAAAAAAGCGGTTAAAGCTGTAATTGCTAAACATGCAGAAATGAAAGAAATGGAGAAAAAAGTCCGTGCCATTCATGCTGAAAAAGCTAATGCTGCAAAACTGGCTCACGCCATTCATGCTGAAAAGGCAGATACTGTAAAGAGAATAGTTTCACAAGCTGCTGCCGGTAAAACTGCTGTAGACAACAATGCGATAGTAGATGCGATCATTGCAAAACATCAGCAATGTGCAACAGCAGCCAAAGCTGTTATTCGTAAGCACGTTCAAATGAAAGAAATCGAAAAACAAGTTCGAGCAGAACACGCTAAAAAAGCACATGCAGTGCGTTTAGTAAAAGGTATTCATGCTGTTAAAGCACATGCCGCTAGACAAAAAATTGCTATGCTTGTTAGTGGAGGTGCTGCTTAAAGCTTTTCATTAATTACATAATTTTTCATTCTTTATTCCACTTCGTTTGATACAAAGATGGAGGTCGTATTAGTTTCACTCTCTCTAAAATAAGAGCATGGAAAACACGATCTAAAATCGAAATATCTACCAACTAAATAATTATAATTTGGTTGGTGTGGAGGAAGTATAAATTATTCTGGAATACACATTTCGTACACGAATTACTCCTCGTAAAATACAGGAATAATGAATTATTTGTAACCTAACTCTCTATATTTTGTATGGCTGATATTATAATCCCCTTCCTAAATAAGTCCTTTCTAATGGAACGTTGTTTGAATAGTATCAAGCATAATTCAGAGGAAGATCATAACATCATCTTAGTTGATGATGGCTCGGATTTCGAAGAACGACAAAAGATAGATGCATATCTCAAAAACTCTGACTTAAAAGTAAACATAGCAACTCATCAAGAGAATAAAGGTTATAAACTGGCTATTACAACTGGTTTAAATTTGGTCGAATCGTCACTGGTTATCCTCTTAAATAATGACACAGTTGTTACAAATGGATACGATAAAAAGTTAATTGAACCCATTTTGAACCATAAAGAAATTGCAGCAACGGCTCCAGTTTCTAATCATCCGACGGACTTGTATCAATACAGGGTGTCAATGTCTGATTGCACCCCAGAGAACATTTCTGCTTTTCAATCAAAATTAGCACTGGAGTCACATAAAAACAAGTATACACCTGCCCCTTATCTAACAGGTATGTGCATGGCACTTGATTACGATTTATTCCGACACACTGGACTTTTTGATGCCGATTATATACATGGATATTTTGAAGATTTGGCTTTGAGTTGTAAAATAAGAGACAATGGACATGAACTTATTATTGTTGAGGATTGCCTCGTATATCATGATGGTCATTCAACATATAAAGAAAAAAGTCAATCCGAAAAAGGCGAAATCGTCATGCACAATTTCGAGATTTTTGAAAAGGATTGGGGACATCTTCCAGATCACGAGGATTTGTTAGAAAAAATGGACTATGCTGGAAAAGTTTGCCCACTATGAAAACACTAGATATTATAAGTCCCCGTTCAGAGGGAATCGCTAAAAATGACGTATTAAAGTCTTCTGATCAACTCAAAAATATACAACGGATAGATTTGGTTGATAACTGGCTTGATTGCCCAAGTATACTTCAACAATCGAATTCAGATTATATAGCCTTCATTGACACGGAATTTGAAGGTTGGGAAAAGCTTCTCACCCAGTCAGTTGAGTTACTATCCACAGCCAAGGCTGATATCTATTATCCAAAGGATAACTTGTTCAACATAAATAACAAGACCCAATCTCCAACCGCCTACTTCTGCATTATAAGAAGAGCTATTTTAAGTAAGTACTTGTCCAAAATACTGGAATATCAGAACATCACCTATGGACTTTTACACTTAGGAGCTTATCTGGAAAAGAACAAGGTACAGTATCTTGACGAAGTTGATTCGACCTCTTGGATTACAAAACAATTACATAAAAACATTCAATCGTTTAAGTCCGATTTTGAATCATTCAGAAATATAGGATTACCCTATAAAAACATTATACCACCCCAGTTCGTAATAACAAGTTCTGATTATTTTGTACAAATAGATCGGAATACAGAAAGCACAGGTAAATCTACTTTCTTTAGCATTATTTGCCCTGTATTTAAACCACAATTTCTTGAGGAGATGATTCAATCTGTCCTAGATCAGAAATGGACAAAATGGGAATTATGGTTAGGTGTTGACGGACCTAAAAAAGAGAATGAATTTCAAATATTAGAAACCATTTCTCGTTTTTCGGACGAGCGCATCCACTTTTTCACGCAAGAAAATCAAGGTACGGGTCCGACACGTGAGAAACTGCGAAAACGAGCTTCGGGTGACTTTATAATTTCAATTGATGATGACGACAAATTAACGGAATTAACCTTAGCGGTTTTTGCCAAAGCAATTGTTAGTAATCCAACAATTAAATCATTTCGTGGAGGAAGTCAAATTTTCGGTCTCGCTTCGCAACAACTCTTACCTAAACCTCGCTATCAAATCAACGGAATTTCAAATGATGCTTTTGAGGTAAACCAACCTTACGCTATCAAACGAGAATTACTTGAAGAGGTCGGTGGATATCATTGGGATGTTGATTTACATAACGCCGGAGAGGACACTTACCTTTTTCACGAATTCGATCGTCTAAATATACCAACAGGCTTAATTCCTTTACCGCTTTATTTTAGACGTCTTTCGACCGAAAATCTAACATTGGAATTTGAAGGAGATGAAGCCATGGCACACTTCAATAATCTCGATCAAAAATACGCCGTGGAGAATTGGACAATTACGGATCGTAAATTTGATTTTGAAGGCAACTTTCAACTTTATTCGGCAACGTATCAAAATAAGAATCAAAAATTATTTTTAGCTACAAAATTTTTCCAATATCAAACCCTCGGCGACCTGAATCAGCTTACGATAGATTTAGAAGTTACCTCAAGGTGCAACGCCGTATGCGGATTTTGCCCTCGAGATGCCATGCCAGACACAAATACGCATATTTCAATGGAGTCCGTTCAAAAAGTGGCTGACTACGTTAAACAATTCCCAGGAACTCAGGTTGTTTTATGCGGTATTGGAGAATCATTATTGCATCCGAAATTAGTGGAAATAGTAACCCTTTTGAAAGGTTCAGGCGCAACTGTTGCCATGACTTCAAATGGAGCGCTTATGCGATTGGAAAAATTCAAGGCACTTGTTGCCGCTGGGTTGACCAATTTTAATTTTAGTATTAATGCACATTCCCCGGAAGTACATAAGGAAGTAATGGGCATGAAAAACTACAAAAAGGTATTTCAAAACATCACAGGTTTACTGGCGTATAGAAGCAAACATTTCCCAGAAATTCGTGTGCATGCAAGTTGCGTGGTTTGTAAACAAAATGAGCATGAAATAGAATCATTTGTTAAATTTTGGAAGAGCCAAAATGTAAGCCAAGTTTGGTTGCACCCTATCAATAATAGGGCTGGATTATTGGGGGCTAATCTCAAGTCTGGAGAAATCAAGCATTTTGCAGAAGTTTACAAAAGTGATTCAGATGTGTCTGTTGATATTTTCAAAGATCATGATGAAGGAGAAAAACTATGCAAAATTGCCAAATCATTAGCCTTTATTTCCTCAAAAGGTGATATGCATTTGTGCGCTATGGATTATCAGCGTAAAATTAGTCACGGGAATATTCGTACAAAGTCCTTACAGCAAATGCAGTTCGAAAAATTAAAGAACTGCATGACTGGCACCTATGATGAATTTTGCAGCAGTTGTGATTTTTGCCCATCTGGAATTAAGAATAAGGTTAATAACAATTTAATTACGATATAAAGATGGGACAAGAAACACTCAAACAGGTTTCTGGTTCTAACCAAGAATCAGTTGAAGAACTATATACAAAGTTGGTAGCCCTCAAAACGCAAATCACCGACATTTGCAGTAAACCTTCCGTTCAAGTTGGTCATAGTCCCATCAAAACTTTGGCAAAATATTGGAATGACCATCCTTCATCCCGTCCCGAAGAGTTGGAAAAGGCCTATGCCGGTTTTATTGAAGAACACACGGAAGAAGAAAGTGGAGAGGTCTTTGCGTCACTTATCAAACAGAAGAAGATTGCTTTTATAGCCCATTTACCTGGTCCATCAATCAATGTTGACTTATTAGATGATTATTTGAATACCGTTGACGAAAACCCTATGGGTGATGTGTTAAAACAAGAACTAGCTGGGCTACCTTCCTTAGACTCAAGTGCAGAAACAAATGTTGGCTTGCCTATTCCAGAAGATCATAAGGACAAATTTAAAGGTCTCTTTTGTTCCATGCCTTTTGAATATGCACAAGTCGATCCATTAGGGAATCTCTATCAATGTTGTCCGCAAACTTTACCAGAGTCTGCAGGAAATTTATTCGATAAGGATTTTATGCAGATTTGGAACTCAGAGCGGGCAAAAAAAATTAGAGCCTCCATTTTGGATGGGAGTTTTAAGTACTGTTCAGAAGCCACTTGCGGGGTGCTTCAGCAACGAAATTTACCTAAAGTAGAAGACATTAAAAACCCTTACCACAAGGTTATCATTGAGCGCCAAGTAACCAACTTGGAAAAGGGACCTGAAACGATCAATATGTCTTATGATCGCTCCTGTAATTTGGCATGCGAATCGTGCCGATCAGACTTTATTATTTTAAAAGGAAAAGCGAAACAAAGAGCAGAAATCATCCATGAGAATGTAATCAATATGGAGCATTTAAAAGATGCAAAGCGATTAATTATTACGGGAAGTGGCGATCCATTTGGGAGCAAATTATATCATTCTTTTCTTCGCAATTTTGACCCGAAATCAGCGCCACAATTAAGAATTACACTTTCTACAAATGGTTTGCTTCTAAATGAAAAAACATGGGACAATATTTGCGCTGACGCCATTGACAGGGTCGAGCTTTCAGTTGACGGTGCTAGCCAAAAATCATATACCGCCAATCGAGGTGGTGATTTTGAAGTCCTTGTTCGTAATCTGGAGTTCATTGGAACCCTCAGAAAACAAAATAAACTTAAAACTTTTGAACTTCATTTTGTGGTTCAAAAAAATAACTTTTTTGAAATGAAAGATTTTGTTGAGTTGGGTAGAAGAGTGAATGCGGACATGATTATTTTTAAGCAAATCGTGAATTGGGGAACCTATTCAGAGCAAAACTATTTAGAAAGAGCTGTACAACTCGAACAGAATGCGTTACATCAGGTTTTTAAAAATTTATTGCAAGACCCAGTATTCAGTAGCGAAGATGTGTATATGCATGATTTGTCCCATTTAATTTCACCAAATAAAATAGAAGCAGTAGCACAGTAATCATATGAATGAAGACATTTTAACACCTATTGAACAAGCAGTAACGACACATAACTTCCCCTGTTTGATTCCTACATTTCAAATTCGAAATGGTAACCTTTATCTTGGAAAAGATCTCATCAAAAACTTAGATTTACAGGAACTACTTTTTTTGAGTTGCTGTGATGGAGAAATTGATTATGAATCCATAAAAAACAATGTCCCTGAATCAACAGATTATCGAGACTATTTTGATACTTTTTTAATTGACTTACCAGCGAAAAAAGAACCGGATTTAAGCGAAAAAAAAGGATCTCGAATTTTGGTTATTTCTCCCCATGGATATGAGGGGTACATTTCTATGGGAAGTGCTATTGAAGACTGGACCACAGACGAAAACACAGTTGAATATCTAACCTGTTTCTCCCAGCAGACAGCATTGCGAAAAGAACTCAACATAGGAAGTTTTCAAGCCCTTAACTTACTTCGAAAAGATGAAACAGAACTTTGTGCAAGATTGTGCGGTACCGTTAACCATCAATTAAATTTCCCTGATCATAAATATGCTCAAACACATCTTTTTCAAGATGATTTTACCAATGAATATAAAAAGGTATCAGCAGCACTTAGAACGCAACTTTATAAAAAAATTCTAACGATTAATCCTGATCAAATCTATTTTCCAGCAGGTTTATCTAATAATAGAGATGGTGCGTTAATTTTTGAATTGGTACTCGACTTTTATAAAAAGTCCCTTTTTCCATCCGCCTCCTTTCTAATTTATGGCGACTTTCCTTTCAGTACACATTATAGTGCTATTGATGATCTTCGCATTGTTCTTGATGAACGATTCGTTCAATGGGAGGAATGCATTAAAAAAACGGGAAAACCGCAAAATATCAACACGCAATCATACCGTGCTTTTAGCTCATTATTTAAACCTTCTGACAAAAAAATGGTGGATAACCTCATGCGACGTAACACTATTTTGACTGGAGAAACAGGTGAATTTGAACTCACTCATTTTATAAAATTAATCGATAAGCCTCTAAACCAATAAGCGCATGGATATTTTAATTGTACCAAATCAACAGGAAGATCATTCGCCATTAATTACACCAAACCTAATTGAAAAATTCAAATTGTTGCATCATTTTTTAGGTAAAAATGGAGAATCCACAAATCGGTATATCTTTCATTTAAGAGACAAAGATGATTTCAAGTCTATCCATTCATTTGTGAATAAATTGCAAAAATGGAACGCCGCAGAATTAACTATAGTTGCAGATTATGATCAACTATCGAAAGAACTTATTGAGACTATAAAAGGTAGTAACAGTGCTCAACTCAGTCTAAAAATTTCCGGAAATTACTTAGAAGAATTCCAAGCAGAAATGGGGACTTTATGGGATTGGTTTAAAAGCATAGAATTGGATCTCAATAAACTTACGATTTCATTAAAGGAAGAAGGGGGAAATATCCATTATCTTAAAATGAATACCCTGATTGACCTTGGGCTTCGACCCGAACAAATTTTATCTGAAGCGCATTTGCCTCATTTAAACAATGGGAAGTTAACGGAGAAAATCCAATGGCCCGATTATATGAAAAGTGAATCATTTCAATGCGAATTTCACGATAAAACGCTCACATTTAATTGGGATGGAGACTTGCTTAATTGCCCAGCTCATTCTCAAAATGAATCCATCACTATTCTTGAAGAATCTCCAGAAAATATTTTACGCTATAAAGGTTGGTTAAAAAAGGACTTAGCTTCTTTTGCAACATGCCAAAGTTGTGATTTGGCTTGTCGATTCAGCTACAAAGGCGAATGGGAAAACAAAGCTATTTCCCATTACAATGAAGAAGGTGCTTCATGGAACGGACACATGCTTTGGGTTCCAGTTGGGTTAGAAAAAATCGAACAATACGATATTTCACAATTAGATGAAAAGGAATTGAATGAAAAACTAGCTCGATTTAAAAAATCGCTTTATGATTGGAAGGAAAAAGTTGATACTGTTCACCCAACTTTGCAAAAAGCTCAAATATCTATTGAATGTCCCGTCTTTAAAAGTGGTTGGATTATTCCAGCCATAGAATCTGTTTTATATCAGTCCAGCCTGCAATGGTCACTTTACCTTGTATGGGATGGTGGAGATGATCTCTCTAGAAAAATTCTAGAAATTATAGCTGAACTAAAGCATCCCAAATTGAACGTATTTTTCTCAGAAAACAGAGGCATTTCAAGAGCTAGGGCTTTTCTTAGTGATAAAGCATCCGAACCATATATCATGCCTTTGGACGACGACGACATGTTTCATTGTGCTGCGGTTGAACGATATATTGTTGCGGCTGAATTAAAACCCTGGTTTGGAATTATTCGTGGCAGAAGACGCTTCATTGACGAAACTGGAAATTTAGTGGACATGGACGAATGGTTTCCATTTGAAAAAAGAAATTATAGCATGGGGATGGTTACGGATTTAAACAATCATTGTCAGCCGTACCTAATTAGCCGAAAGGCCTATAATCAAACCTCTGGTTGGGAGGGATTCCCACATTTTCATTATGCCGGAGAAGATTGTGACATTTATCTCAAAGCTGAGGAATTTGGATCTGTTGAATTAATTGAAGATTTACTTTATTATTACCGTTTAAATCCGAAGCGTACAAGTCATCTTTTAAAACCCGCCGGGGCTTACGAAATGTGGCGACTATTAGTTGATAAATCAATTGATCGATTAGGTTTAAATATCAAACGAACAAATGAAAAGCCGCCCTTCAAATTTAAAAAACTCGCACAAAAAAGAGGTATTCAGGAAGAGGTTGATTTTGTCATTCCTTATTATGAAACACACGAAAAAGAGTTACCTTATCACTATAGAAGACCAAAAGAAGGATTTAAATCACAATTTTATGTACTCAATGGTCGAAGTACTTTTCAGCAAGTCGTGCAAGAGGATCTTTTCCCGTTTGATCGTATTGAAGTAGTTCTGTCGGCGAAGAAAAGTGCCACTGGTACATTGGTCGTCAAGATTTTTGAAGAAGACTCTAATACAGAAGTCATGGAAGGCAGAACTGAACTGCACGATTTCTGTCATTATACCAAAACAGTAAAAGTAAAACTGAACAAACTGAAGCCCGAAACGGATAAAAAATTAATCCTCAAGATTGGTTTTATTCCAGATCGATCTTCTTATAATGCCATTCGTGTTTTACTCACAAATTCAGAAGATCAGCATTTGGTTATGCGCGTTTTTAGAAATGAAAAAGATAGCGGAAAACACCTTTTGGATAGCTGTATTCGTTCGTTAAAAATGTGCGGTGTTAAAGATGATGCCATTCATATTGTCTCCGAACGACAAAGTAGCTCTAAAAATAGAAATGACGGATTTTATCGAACATCAAAACCTTATGTCTGTTTTTTAGATGATGACGTTGAACTGATCGATAGTGACACTATGCCGCGTTTATTTGAAATCATGGAACGAGAAAATGCCGATTTGATTGGGCCGAAACTATTGACCAATGATGGGCTTATTTTTTGTGCAGACCCTTACTTTAATAAACTCGGTCGCCCTGTTCCTAAAGGACTAGGAGAAAATGCTGAAGGAACTTATGAATATGAATCAATCGTCCCCTGGTTACCGACCACAATGCTTTTAATCAAGCGCGAAGTCTTCTTGGCTATTGGTGGATTTGACGAAGGTTATATTGGCAGCCAAATGGAAGATGTTGATTTTTGCTTAAAGGCAAGGCGGCGTGATTTTAAATGTATCTATGCTGGTAATGTTTCAGCAGTTCATCATAATCACCAGCGGAATGACAATTTTTCTGAAAATTTTAGAGCCTTTAACGAACGTTGGAAAAATTATCCTGAATTATGGATTGAAAACGAATTAATGGAAGAGTATTTATGAAGATATTAGTTGTAACAGAACACTTTTCAGATAAGGTTAAAAATGGATCTGACCTTTTTTGTAACGAGTTGATTCATGAGCTGCAAAAATCAAATGACATAGCCATTTTAGCGCGAGAAACGGATGAAGTTTTCAGTGGTGATTATGGTATAAGTGATGCGATTTATGAAAGTCCAGAATCTTTACAAGAATTCCTTTTAACAATTGATTTTGAAGAATACGACTTGATTTACAATTTAGGAGCATTGTCCTTCGGTTGTTGTATCATTAATTATATAAAAGAACGTTTATACGAAGTTCCATTGGTCAATCATTTTCAATTATTATACGCTCCCTACACTGAAAAAAGTAGACTTTCAAAAGCGCATACTGAACTCTTTGGTGAGAATCAACTAGAGGTAATGTCTATTGGAACAGTCAATATATTTATTTCTCATGACGAACTTTTATCTGCTATAAAATACGGTGCTAAGATACCTCCTGGCAAAGGTGTTGTTATTCCCAACGGAATTCGGATTACTGAAGGTTTTGAACATTTTCAAAACAATTCTAAAAAAGTTCATTTTTTACTTGTCGGAAGGTTAAACGATATTATAAAAGGAGCCGATATAGCTTTCCGTGCTTATGAGCGATTATTGAAAGATACCGACAATGTTTTTCTGGAAGTAATTGGAGATGCGGGTCAGTTCACTTCAATTTTGAATTCACTTCCAACAGCTAGTTATTCACTGCGGAAATGGATGCCAAGAAATGAGTTGCTTGATGTTATGAAGCAAACAGATATATTAATTGTTCCTTCGCGTTATGAGCCATTTGGCCTTGTAGCTATTGAGGCCATGGAAAAAGGAAAACCCGTTATTGGAACAGATACCGGTGGTCTTTCAGAAATTATTCAGGATAACTATAACGGTTTATTGAACCCTGCTCAAAATGGTTCTCTGGGACTTTATCAGGCTATGAAATATTTGGCTGATAATCCTATAGAAAGAATCAAAATGGGGGTGCATGCACGAAGCTCCGTTCTTGAAAATTACACGATCGAACGTATCACTCGTTTAGTCAACGCCCAATTGAAACGCACACGTATGAATGTGACTCTATTTGATCATTATGCAAAATTAAATGGCCATGAAGAAACATATAAGTCCTGATTTTATTCAAAAAATACTTATCTCTTTTAATGGAGAATGGGTCAAATATTTAAAGGGGGCAAATGCCCATTTTTTCGAATTTAGATCTGGAGAAACCAGTTATATCCTACGATTAACAGAAAAAAAACATAGGAGTGATAAAGACATTATTGCTGAGATTGATTGGATTAACTATTTAAAAAACACAGGTCTTAATGTCTGTTATGCTATTCCTAATGTGAATGAATCATTGTTAAGTAAGTGGGAAATAAATGAAGAATATTATTATGCCGTAGCATTTAAAAAGGCCGAAGGCAAGCGACTAACATTTAATGATTATCCAGGTGGTTTTGAAAAACAATGGGGTCGAACTTTAGCGAAAATGCACCAAGCTGCAGAGAATTATTCTCCTATTGACTCTCGCCGATCTGAATGGGATAGTGTTATTCTATTGGACTTTGTCGAGACGCAGCTTGATGACCCAAACCACGAAGTAATTAATCAAATGAAGGCGGCAAACGAAGTTTTAAAAAAGCTCCCAAAAACAACTACTAATTTTGGCTTAATTCACTCAGATTTAACACCCGGAAACTTTATGGTTTCAGATGATTTAGAAATTTGCGCTTATGATTTTGACGACAGTCAATATGCGCATTTCATCTATGATTTCAATGTTATTTTATTCATGACATTGTTTCATAAGCATCATCAACAAAGCACTTTTTCTGTATCCGGTTTTTACCAAAAATTCATGACTGGTTACACTGAGATTAGAAGCATGGATCAGGAATGCTTAGAAGCTTTACCACACTTTTTAACTTTTTTCAATGGTTTGGTATATGTCTCACTCCAAAGACGAAAGATTACAGAAGACAATCAGCCTCTATTCAATTTTGTTTCTAAAAACTTGGAAAAAGGTTTTTCAACCGATCAATATCTAGAAGATATTTAATGTATAAAACATGACCGAAGAACAACAATTTTTATTCGATTTAAATGGATTTTTAATTATTGAAGATGTACTGACTTTAGCAGAATGTGAGGACTTAAAAAAACAAATTTATTTGATCAAATTTGATTCTGAAAAATTGCCAGCCGAGCACCGTGAAATACCTGGAGGGCATTTTGCTAGCCTCATTGATCACCCCAAAGTTGAACCCATCTTAAAAAAAATATTAGGTCTCAATATTCGATTGGACCATGGTTTTGTGATATGGCGCAAACAAGGAGAACGACACCCCGCCGATTTGCATCATGGTGGACCAACACCAGAACCCATGTTCCGCTATCATTTTAGAGGAGAAAAGATGTTTTCAGGCTTATTAAGGGTTGTATTTGAGTTAAATGACGTAGGTCCAGAAGATGGTGGGACTTGTTTTATTCCAGGCAGCCATAAGTCTAACTTTCATGTACCAAAGAGCATGATTAGTTTGAAAAATGAGGAAATGTCTCCTGCCATTTATAAATCATCCTGCAAAGCAGGGAGTGTGATTATATTCACAGAAAATGTTGCGCATGGCGGGCCTGAGTGGAACAGCCCTGATAAACCTCGTGTTTCCGTTTTTTATTCTTACAATCACTTAGGAATGCAATTTCATAAACCAATATTTTCTCCCGAAATTATAAATACACTCACTACGAATCAGCAATCCTATTTTCGAAATACATGGATCTATGATTTTGAAAATGATCAGCCAAATGGAAATATTAATTATTCGGTTTAATTGAAATGAGCTTCCTTCAAATCTTAAGTGAAAACAACTTATTTTTTAGCACGGTTATTTGTTAGCTATCCCTCTCTCTGAAGTTCGCTAACCTCTGAGTTTACGTCCCGATTAGAGTTGACCGTTTTTATTAAGTAATCTTTATGCATTGTAGGTTATTAATTTACATTTTGACACAATTTATTTTTCGCATTACGATTCAAAATTATCCAAGGAAAATAACGCGTAGTATATCCTTTTGTATCTTTTTCGTTATGTGACAGAAAGCGATCTTCTAAATTTGACGTGCAGCCAATATAGATCTTATTGAATTTTTTCGAATACAATATATAAGTGTAAAACATGTTTTTAGAAGTTTGGGTTTCTATAAAACAAAAAAACGATCATAAAATGATCGGCTTTCTAGTAGCCTCTAATGACATTATTTTATATGTTCAACCCTGATAGTAAAGGCCCTCTGAGGAAAGTTCCGAAGTATAATAGTGTTGCTACCAAAATGCCAGGTGTTGGAAAACCACCACCAACTAGCTCACTGGCTATCATTCCACCTGTCAGTTCGCATAGAAGGAAAAATCCGATATTACTTGTTGGAGGAATCCAGTACAGTGCAACGAGAACTAGTTAGATTATCCCAATATTGTCATAATAATTGAAAGAATGGCTTCATA
>JBLHOW010000066.1:0-35141 GCA_047623705.1 Crocinitomix sp. | reverse complement strand
TATTCTGGATCAATATCCTGTCCCATACCATCTCCTGTTTGGGCATAACGTCCCCAACTTTCGTCGTCTGATCTGAAAACATTTCCATTGTCTTGTGAACCGCCTCCTAAAACTTTGTCTTCTGTTTGCGAAACAGCAATATCATAATATTGGGTGATAATTAAATCTGTTGATAGGTTAGCAAATCCATTTGTTCCCACATCATGACTAAAGACACCTCCATCATTACAATAGTACACATGATCGGCATCTAAAGGGTTTACAAAAATATTACGGTTGTCAACATGAATATGGGGTAAATCATAATGACCTAACCAATGCGTTCTTACCGTAAAATTATCACCAAAATCGTCTGATGAATGCACTTCAAAATTTCCAACGCTTAAAACGTCCTCACTTCCAGGTGCAAATTCTATTACCATATTTGATTCTGGTAAACCTTTTGTTTCAAAGGTTAATCCATTATCACTTGAGGCATGTAAATTTGAACCATGCGTTGCAACAACTCGGTTTGATCCGTCCATTAAGGAAACGGCAAGGCGAACGTGATTCGATCCAAAATCGCTAATTAAATCAAAACTTTCTCCACCATCAACACTGCGGTAAAATTGTCCTGATCCTCCACCAGCATAAACAATGTCTGGATTACTTCGGCTAAATTTAACCGAACGAATGTCTCCAGGAAGTATCAATTCATTTGTCGTAAAAAAGTCTGTACTTCTAAAAAGTCCGTCTGAAGTTGCTGCTAAGACATGATTACCGTCTGTAGGATCTTGATCCATATAATAAATACGATTGTTTTCCGTCAAGTTCCAGTCCAAGCTTGTTGCTGCAAAACTAACTCCACCGTCTGCAGATACATATATACCAATACTTGTTGGTCCGTACCATACAATATCACTCAATGAAACCAACATATTATCAGGATTTTCCGGATCAATTATAATTCCAGAGACAGCCGATAAAGGTAAATCATCATTGACTACGGTATGGGTTAAACCACCGTCAGTAGTTTTCCATAATCCTCCCCAAGAAGCGCCAACATAATAGGTGTCCGCATCAGATGGATCAAATGCCATTGAACTTGTACGGCCCTGATCTATTTGCCATCCCATATTACTGTTATAGTTGATATTTGTCCATTCAACCGGAGAATCGCTATCTGCACATGTAACGTCTCTTGAATCTCTATTTTGAGTAGCATTGCGCGATTCTTTTGTAAAGTCTCCTAAAGTGCCATCCGCATTTAAATAATTTTTCCAAAATGAACACCAACGTTGGTATTTTACAAATGTTCCATCTCTAAACTCACCTTCGCATAATTCTGCAGGCGATAATGTCGGGTATTTTAATTCGAAATAAGCATCTGCTTCGGCAGTTATTTCAACAAAAGTTTTACCTGAAGTAAATAAGTTTTCTAAAAACACTTTTGCAGGTTGGTTTACGTCAGGTTCAGATGTGGCTTGAGCGTAAGGCTGAATTGCCGTGAAACAAATAATTGCTAATGGAAAAATAATACGTTGGAGCATTCTCATGATTGCGTGATATATCTATTAATTAGTAGTTTTTTAAGTGTGCTAAGATAATTAAAAATTAGCGAGAATTTGGGGTGTTATTTTTTTACTCTTAGAATGTATATGTTTCTCGATACAATTTTCACTTCGTAATAATCTACCAATAGTTATCGGGACGAAGTGAAGGGTACGTATTTCGAAATAATCCGATTCAAGAGAAACAGCGTTAAGTATTACGAATTAACAATGAAAATCCTACAACTTATAACGGCGCTTGTATTTCCATTTGATTCTGCCCAAACGCATATCCGTTATGTTACGAATGAAGGAAATATTTAAGAATAAATAACCGTCTTTATGTGCTGAATCTCCGCGCAATTCACCCGCGTGTGTCCAAGTTGGAAAAGCACCTGAAGATGGATCGGCAAAATAAGCTGAAGTGCTGCCGTAGGAAGCCTCAATGAGATCATTATCAAAATAAACCCCACTAACATCATCCAAATAATCTGTAAATGTTTGTGTATAACTCAATTCAAATGACATGCGCCACAAAGGATCTAAACCAATTTTATAACCAATTCCAAATGGAATTCCCAAGCCAATTTTTTTATATTCCGTTCCGCCCCCCGTTAAACCTTGCCCTTCTGTGTGCAATGGTCGCAAGTTTGTCCAACCACCATCTCCTGGCCCTTGTGGAATAAATCCAAAACCCGTAACACCAGCAAATATATATGCCAAGGTATTTTTATTTCGCATTCCTTTGAGTCCATAAATTTTATGACGGGCGCCATAACGCTCGTTACCAAAGAAAATAAATTCAATTTGTTGCGAGAATTCAAAAAGATGTGTCCGGAAGCTTAGATTTCTATTTCGACGAGCAGGTTCGTTTGTTAATGCATCATCCCCTTTTAAAACAGCATATTGAATGAGTGTTTTGGTTGCCCACATGGATCCGAAGCGATATCGAAAACCAACATGTCCCGAAGGACGAGTTGTGTTCCAATCAATATCTACCGGGATGAAATGAGTGCCAATTCTATTTAGACCGCCTAAATCTCCCAAGAAATTCGAAGCTCCTGCTCCAAAAAGCAGTTCTTTTTGCTGTGTTTTCCAATGGTCAGACCGCGTAAAATGAGAACCTTGACCATAGGCTGTTGCGCTCAAAACAAAGAGCCACATGAATAGAAAATATTTTTTATTTGAGCAGTGCATTATTTTAATTCTAAATAAAGAATCACTGCAAATGTAGAAAATACAGCTTAACAAGTAAAAAACATCTCACTTATTCATAGATAAAATGTTTTTCACTGTTAAAATGTATACGCAATCACTAATTAATTAACCGTTAGTTCATTAAAACGTATCGAAGTGGATTTAACCTAACCTCTCCACCGTTCTTAACTTTGCCACGAATATTTTCAAAATATATGGTTTCTCCCTGCCCCACACTTTCAAGTGCATCCTTCATATCTTCGTTTAGTTGGTTGCCTTCTTCGGCAAATACTTTCCCTCCTAGTCCGTCGATTAAATGCAATTCAAAGTGGATGATATTTACATCTCCTTCGGTAGTGATACCTTTATTATCTAATAATTCGTTACGCGTAATTGAACCACCCATTTTATTACTAATTCTTGGATTAATATCCAAACTTGGGTTTGAAGTAACAAGGTTGTTATTCTCTATTACAGGAACTTCACGCCTTATTATTTCATCAGTTTTATCAGTTGCAACATCTGCAAGATTTTCAATGACATTGGTTTCGGTTGGGTTATCTAAAGTCGGTTTTTCTTCTATTGGCGTTATATTTTCAAGGTTAATTACTATTGTCTTCCTCGCTAAATCGTCTATCGACTGCTCAGCTCGTGGGTTCATCACGATAAAATTATTATCGGGAACCGTTAGGTTTGGAGGGGCTTCTGTGTTCAACATGTCCGTCGAAACTTGATTTTCAGTTGAATTTTGGAACGCTAATGTTCCTCCAATTATTAATCCTAATGAGGCTATTCCTGTAGTGCCAAAAAACCAACTCTGTTTATAAAATGGTTTTGACATCATTTGGTGGTTGCGCACAACAGATTCGAAATTTTTGCCCGTCATTATTTCATCTGCGTTCAATTGCGGGCGATCCAAATTAATCTTTCTATTTTTCATTCCCTATCTGATTAAATAGTTTTTTCATTTTGTTGATTACTCTATGCGATTTTACTTTTGCGTTGTTCTCAGTTATATCCAATATCTCGCCAATCTCTCTAAAAGAGCGTTTTTCAAAAAATCTGAGTTCGACCATCTGAACTTCATCTTCTTTTAATTTTTTGATCAATTGAATCAATACTTTTCTATTACCGTCTGATGTATCTTCTTCCATTTCATCAATCATCTCTGAAAGATTAGAAGTGTCAACATTTACAGTTCTACGTGCCTTTTTATCACGGAACGATTGGTACAGTTCACTTTTAGCGATTCTATACAACCAAGATGCAAAAGGAACTCCGCGATACTCATATTTATGAATATTGTTCAGTGCTTTTAAGAATACTTGGCTTGCAATGTCGTAAGCAGTTTCTTTGTCATCTATCCGTTGATAAATATATCTCAATATCTGTTCGTAGTACTTATTGTACAATGGCTCGAAGCCACGAGGATTTTCTTGAGCATACTTTATCCACTTCAGCTCCATCAACAGCTTATCCTCCGTATGGTGATAAATCGGGTTAGTCGGCATAATTACTTGTTTGGTTTTAATTTCTTTGCATTTGTATAACAACAATCCTTTTGTTTGGTTACAATGGTTAATTGCAAGATTGTTGCCACAATTTAATTAACGTTAATCTTTCGGTTTTATTGTCCTCTGTAACCCGCGAATAATCTACGAATTGACCCAATTAATAAAAATAAAATTATTTCACTTTTATTTTCATACTTTCAAAATCTAAACGTTTTACCTTCATGCAATGCATAAAAAACGCAGCTATCTTTACTTATTTTTATCGTTCATTTTTATGGTTTATCTGAGCGAAAAAATCGTGATCAATCAAACCGAAAATCAAATTTATACGGAGGTTGAGGAAATCCCTTTTCGTGAATTCGCATTGGTATTGGGTGCGAAAAAGGATGGAATAAATGGCTTAAACCCGTATTTTAAATATAGAATGGATGCGGCGATTGCGCTTTATCGGTCAAATAAAGTTTCTAAAATTATTGTGAGCGGTGACAACCACACGGATAAATACAATGAAACAGAAGACATGGCTGCTTATTTATTGAAAGCTGGCATTCCTGCCAATGCAATCGTGAAAGATTATGCAGGGTTTAGAACTTTAGATTCGGTGGTTCGCGCAAAAAAAATATTCAATTGCCAAAATGTAACCATAGTATCGCAGCGTTTTCATAATCAACGCGCTTTATTCATTGCTAATTATTATGGATTAAATGCCATAGCCTATTGCGCTAAAGATGTGAATTCAACTAAAAACTATACCCACATTCGCGAATACTTTGCAAAATGTTTAGTCATCTTTGATTTATACCTTTTCAACAGAAGACCTAAGTTTTTATGATTAGCTATTGGAAATCAAAAGTTCTTTTATAAATTCGTAGGAAAGTCACGCGAAACATGCATAGAAAGTTTATTCTTTTATTCTCCCTTATTTCAATTTTAGCCTTTAGCTGTAAAAAGCGACCAAATGCTTGTATGGAAATTAGCGAAACAAATATTAGCGTTGGAACGCCAGTTACTTTCACATCATGCTCAGAACATACGTTGAGTCAAGCTTGGTTTACTACTGGTCCAACTGGAGCGCCAGAAAATACAGAATCATCATCTGATCTTGTGTTTACGCAAACCTTTAGCGTTCCCGGTGTTTATGAAGTAAGGCTTTATGCCTATCGTGAATTTTCCTTTACTGGTGAGCTTTCAATTTCGATTCAAGAAATTATTGTTTTTTAATAGAATCTTCTACAATTCGTATAATCCAATATTCGGCGTAGCTCTTGCCACTCCTTCAATATCTGCACTGTTCGAATAGGATGGATCGCCAACATTTCTTATCGGCGAACCAATATCTAAATGAAAATCATCCAAACTAGGATCTACAAATAAAGGATTTACATTCCAAATTACTGAGGGAGAATAGTTGGTATACTCGTAGATTTCTTCTCGCTTCATTAAAGATGCATTGAATTCAAAGTCCATTTCTAAGCCCATTAAAGTATCAACGTCAATTTCATTTGCCGCATTACCATAGAAGATACAATTGTCAAATCTTGAATCAACTATGCTACTTACATAGGTTGTGTTTTCAAAAGTATAGTAGTTCTTAATTTTAAAAGCTGCTCCTCCTCTACCTCCGGCCCAATAATTCACAAAATTACAATGTCTAAAATTATAAGTTCCACCAGCGAAGAAAAAACCAGACGAACTACCCGCTTTGCCAAATTGGCAATTTTCAGCTGCCACATTTGGACTTGCAACTAAGAGTAAATTAAAGAAGTTAGAATTGTCGATTATCGTATTTGTTAAATTCAAGGTTAAAGGAGTTTGCGTGCTGTCTACCTGTAATCCAACTGCCCCATTTTTAATAATGGCGTAATCAATTGTACTTGTGTTGGCCTCAATCATTCGAATACCGGTCCATTGTCCTGAAATGTTATCATAAAAACTTTCTAATCGATCTCCTTGAAAAACGACCTCATTTCCATAATTACCTGTAATGTTAAGCGCACTTTTATAAATGATTAGTTGTGAATCTTTATGTCCATGAATTTGAGTTCCAGCAGGAATAGTTAACGTTTTATTAGAATCTAGCCCTGGAAATCCGCAAGCAACAATACCATAAAGGACATGGGGCTTATCATTTTGCCATAGTTCAATATGATCTCCAACTAATTCATTGGCATGAAAATAAGCATCTTGCCCCCACACATCTAATTTGAGGTATTGATTTACTCCATTCGTTAAAAATCGAATTGAATCTGAAATAACTAATGGATTAGATACATTATTTACTTCTAATGTTACTTCTACAAATCCAAAAAGAGAATCTTTTCCTTCTAATTCAATATTTTCATGATAGATTCCTGGAACTCCATCAAAATTTATTCTGAAAGGAGAATCTTCTCCGCCCATTAACTGAATCTCGTCAATATTAATGGTTCCCACGTTGTTATTATACACCTTAAAGCGTTCTGTTGTAGAACCAACTGTTGTAAAAACTGTGTCGAACAACAAGGTGTCTTGCGAAAAATCCAAATGATTTTTTGTAAAACCTTTATCCTTTTTACAAGAAACAGAAATTCCAGCCAATAGAATAAAGAAAGAAAATAGAACTAATCGCATAATTTGTTAATGATTGTACAAATGTAATTACGTAATATTAGTTTTTTTATTTTATCGAAGAAAATATTCTTGATTTAAAAAAAAATACTAAATTTGCACCTCGATTTTGCACAAGTATGTTTCATACAGTAAAATCTATAATTAAGAAAAGACGAAATTAAAATAAAATAAGATGAAAAAGGGAATCCATCCAGAAGAATACAGATTAGTTATCTTTAAGGATATGTCGAACGGATACAAATTTATATCTAGTTCTTGTGCTGCATCAAAAGAAACAGAAGCTTGGGAAGACGGAAATGATTATCCGTTAATTAAATTGGATATCTCTTCAGAATCACATCCTTTCTTCACTGGTAAAATGCAGTTTGTAGATACCGCGGGTAGAATTGATAAGTTCAAAAACCGTTATGGTAAGAACATGAAGAAGTCATAAAAAAAAATATTTATAACTTAGTAACCCGTCAGCCTAAGGCTGACGGGTTTTTTTATATCCTATTTTATGCAAATAATTTTCGACGATAACGGATTACACAAGAGATTGGCTCCATTTACTTTAACACGGCCCGTGGCTGAAATAAGGTTTGGAATTATGACCATTCGGGAATCTTGGGAATATTATTTGGGAATAGAAGGGCTTGTTTCCGAAATAGCTTATCTCACAGAGGATTATTTATATGCCAAGTTTAAAAAAGGCGTGCCTGACGCTGAGAGCATTACTATTGCAGGCAATTATAAAGCAAGCCCTGAATTATTTGATGCAACTCTCCGTCTTAAAAAAGGAGAAGCCCTATATATAGGTAATGACAAGATTGCTCAAAAAGGAAATATTGAAGAGAAAAGAATTAATGCCGCAATAGAGCACTCTTGTTTAATTGAACAAGTTTGGCATATTTTTGAACGCAATTCACACGCCGTAAATTACGACTTTCAACTATTAACAAAAGGCAGATCAAGCCAAACGATTAGTGATACGAATCGCATTTCAGGCAATGAGCACATTTTTATTGAAGAAGGAGCCAAAATTGAACACGCAATTTTAAATGCTTCAACGGGACCTATTTATATTGGTAAAGATGCGGAGGTAATGGAAGGTGCTATGATAAGAGGCCCTTTTGCTTTGTGCGAAAAAGCCGTGGTAAAAATGGGCGCTAAAATATATGGAGCGACTACCATTGGGCCTGAATGTAAGGTGGGTGGAGAAGTTTCGAATTGTGTTTTCCAATCATACTCGAATAAAGGCCATGACGGTTTCTTAGGGAATTCGGTAGTTGGCGAATGGTGCAATATTGGTGCAGATACCAATTCAAGTAATTTAAAAAACAATTACTCTAATGTAAAGGTGTACTCATACGAAACCAATCAAATTGAATTATCAGATGTGCTCTTCTGTGGCTTATTAATGGGAGATCATTCTAAAACAGGAATTAATACTATGCTAAATACAGCAACAGTAGTTGGTGTAAGCGCTAATATTTTTGGTGGAGGATTTCCACCAAAACACATTCCATCATTCACTTGGGGTGGAGTTGAAAAAACGGATCTATTTGACAAGGGTAAAGCTTTTCAAGTTGCCGAAAACATGATGCAACGTCGTGGTAAAAACTTAACCGAGGGAGAAAAAGCAATTTTAACATATCTCTTCGATCGTTTGGCATAGTCATTGAACCATTAAGCTGTATTAGAAAACTAACGGCTACAACAGATTTCTAAGTACGTTTTGACAGACAAAAAGTGCAAATTAGAATCTGACGTGCCAAATTGACAAAAAAAACTGAAAAAATGTCTGACTCGACAATGGGTGAATTATTCGCCTTATCAAATATACTAGATCAAGAAGCTGAGTTTATTCCTTTAATTTCTGAAGAAGAAGAGGATTCATTAAACAAAGAATCAATTCCTGATTTGTTGCCTATTTTACCACTCCGTAATAATGTTTTATTTCCAGGAGTTGTAATTCCAATTACGATTGGTAGAGATAAATCTATTAAGCTAATTGAAGATGCTTATAAAGGCAATAAGACAATTGGGGTAATCTCTCAAAAGAAAACTGAAGTTGAAGATCCGATTGCGGATGATTTAAACAGAATTGGAACTGTAGCGCGAATTCTTAAACGACTTAAAATGCCTGATGGTAGCACCACTGTTATTATTCAAGGAAAAAGACGTTTTGAAGTGAGTGAATTCGTAGAAGAAACGCCTTATTTTAAAGCTGTTGTAAAAGGTCTTACTGATGAAAAAGTAGATGTTACAAAGGATAAGAATAAAGCCTTAGTTGATTCTATGAAGGAAATGGCCATGCGTATTATTAAACAATCGCCAAACATTCCTTCTGAAGCAACATTTGCGATCAAAAACATTGAAAGCCCTACTTTTTTAGTGAATTTTGTAGCTTCTAACTTAAGTTCTGAAGTAGAGAAAAAACAGGAAGTTCTAGAAATTAGTTCTATTACTGAACGCATTGAAAAAGTCATTGGTCATTTATCTGTAGAAATGCAGATGTTGAAGATGAAGAATGAGATCCAAACCAAGGTTAAAATTGACATGGATCGCCAACAACGCGAGTATTTCTTAAATCAGCAGATTAGAACGATTCAAGATGAATTGGGCGAAAACCCAGGTGAGAGTGAAATCAAGAACTTTGAAAAAAGAGCCAAATCTAAAAAATGGCCTAAAAAGGTTCAAAAAACCTTTGAAAAAGAATTGAAAAAACTGAGCAGAATGAATCCGCAAGGAGCTGAATTCTCTGTTCAAATGAATTATATTGACTTAGTATTAGATTTGCCGTGGAATGAAATGTCAGACGATAATTTCAACTTAAAACGTGCCAAGAAAATACTAGATCGCGATCATTTTGGCTTGGATAAAGTAAAGAATCGGATTTTAGAATACTTGGCAGTGATCAAGTTAAAAAAAGACATGAAGTCCCCTATTCTTTGTTTATATGGACCTCCCGGCGTTGGTAAAACTTCATTAGGGAAATCCGTTGCGGAAGCACTCGGTCGTAAATACGTGCGTATGTCATTAGGCGGTGTGCATGACGAAGCTGAAATTAGAGGACATAGAAGAACTTATATTGGCGCAATGCCAGGAAGGGTTTTACAAAATATTAAAAAAGCCAAAACATCTAATCCTGTTTTTGTTTTAGATGAGATTGACAAAGTTGGAAGAGGAAACCAAGGTGATCCTTCATCTGCTTTATTAGAAGTACTTGATCCAGAACAAAACGCCACTTTCAACGATAATTTTGTTGAATTGGATTATGACCTTTCAAGTGTTTTATTCATTGCTACAGCTAATAATTTATCAACCATTCAAGGTCCATTGCGCGATCGTATGGAAATTATAGAGGTGAACGGTTATACTGTTGAAGAGAAAATTGAAATTGCCAAACGTCATTTAGTTCCTAAGCAATTAGCCGCACACGGAATCACAAAAAAAGACATCAGTCTTTCTCCTAAATTAATTGAGATAATTGTAGAAGAATATACAGGCGAATCAGGGGTACGTGGTTTAGAAAAACGTATTGCTGCTGTGATCAGAAACCGAGCAAAAGAAATTGCCATGGAAGAAAAATTCACAGCAAAAGTAACCGAAGATCAATTGGCTAAAATATTAGGTCCTGCACATGGTAAAGACAAATATTTTGGAAACGAATTTGCAGGCGTAGTTACAGGCTTGGCTTGGACACAAATTGGCGGTGACATCTTATACATTGAAACGAGTTTATCCAAAGGAAAAGGAAAATTAACCTTAACAGGGAATTTGGGAGATGTAATGAAAGAATCGGCCGTATTGGCTCACCAATATTTAAAAGCCAATGCAGAAGAATTTGGCGTTGACCCACTTGTTTTTGACAAATGGGACGTACATGTTCACGTGCCAGAAGGCGCTACACCAAAAGATGGACCATCAGCAGGAATTACAATGTTAACCGCTATAACCTCAGCGTTTACACAACGTAAAGTACGTAAATATTTAGCCATGACAGGTGAGATTACTTTGCGTGGCGCTGTATTGCCTGTAGGCGGAATCAAAGAGAAAATTTTGGCTGCTAGAAGAGCAAATATCAAAGAAATCATTCTTTCTGCGAAGAACGAAAAAGACATCTTAGATATTGATCAAAGTTATTTGAAAGGCTTAAAGTTCCATTATGTTAAAACTATGGACGAAGTGTTGAAGATTGCTTTGTTGCAGGTTAAGGTAAGCAAGGCTAAGGTTATTGATTAATCATTAGTCTTTAAAAAAAAGTAAGGCTGTTGTGGAATTAAAAACACGATTTTTTGAACTTATTGGACAACAAACTGCAGATGCAGTATTGGCAAAAACCTATTGGTCAGAAATTGAAGCGAAACATTCGAACAAAAAGCGTATTTATCATAACTTGACACATTTAGAGAATCTATTTATTGAATTAGAGCATGTCAAGGATCAAATTGACGACTGGAATACTGTTTCATGGGCCATATTTTATCATGATATCGTTTACAACGTTCGCAAGCAAGATAATGAAGAACTTAGTGCAGATTTGGCCGTTGAACGATTAAAGGTAATTGGATATCCTACGGAAAAAATTGAACGTTGCAAGGCACAGATACTCGCCACAAAAGCGCACAATGTTTTAGATGACACTGACGCCAATCTGTTTACAGATGCTGACTTATCTATTTTAGGTAAAGATTGGGAGACTTACGCGGCTTACTTTAAAGCCATTCGTAAAGAGTATAAAGTTTATCCGAATTTACTCTATAAACCTGGACGTAAGAAAGTTTTGAAACATTTCATGGAGATGAAACGGATTTTTAAAACTGATTTTTTTGCAGACCTGTATGAGGTTAGGGCGAGGGAAAATCTGGAGAAGGAACTGGGTTAGCATTCTCTCTACAATAGTATTACGGTTTAAACTTCACGGGCGCTGGAATTCGATTTTTAACAGGTTGACCTCTATGCAAGGCAGGTGATCACCTCAAATTCATTATTTGTTGGTCTATTGCGCTCATAAATTCCGGTTGTGCTCTCCTCCATACTGATGTTTGATGTATTTAACATTTCTGGATAGGTATCAACTTTGACATTAAAATTGGGTCCAAGAACTGGATCCGTAATATCCGTGCTGTTATTTATTGTTTTAAGGACTAAATCGTTGGCAATATCAGAGATATTTGAGTTCCACATTTTGCTGTTAATTTTCCATTCACCATCTTCCTTTTTCCAATTATTAATATAGTTCCCCTTGTCACTTGTTCTCAATAATCCTTAATACCATTCTTTGTCGATCAAACTATTCCGCGTTCCCTCATTCAAATGCGTTTTTCACTCACTGACATTCAACGCATACTCTTTCAAGCTTTTAATAGGCGTGCCATTCGCGTACATTTGAGAAAACTCATAAAAGTATGAACGGCTTTAAAATCACATCCTTATTGGCATTTGCCGCATGTATTGGACTCTTTACCTACCAGTGGGCGGGTGAATCAAATACAACTAATTCCGGAACATTTTCAGACGAAGACCCTATTAATTTAGGAGAATTCACAATACTTCCGTCAGTTTCTACAGGAAATTTGCAAGTTTTTTTAATTGAAGGACAAGAATCGCTTGGCGATAAAAATTACATAACCCTTTCGACGGCAATGGAGGACAAAATGGTGACTGTTAAAGAAACAGGGTCAGTGAATGAATTGTCGATTGATAATGAAAGTGATGAATATATCTTTATCCATTCAGGAGACATAGTGAAAGGCGGAAAACAAGATCGAACAATGGCGTATGATATGATCATCCCACCGAACGCAAAAAATGTTGCGCTTCAAAGTTTTTGTGTCGAAAGTGGACGTTGGCAAGCTCGCGGAAATGAAGACGTAGAAAACTTCAATAGCACAACCAAAATGTTATCATCTAAAGAACTAAGGTTAGCCGCAAAGTATGATAATGATCAATCGAAAGTTTGGGCAAATGTCGCGCAAGAGCAACAAGAACTCAATTATAATGTTGCTGTAATGAATGGTCATGATGTTGAAGTAACTGATGAGCGTTCGGCTACAAGTTTACAACTAACACTTGAAAGCGAAGAATTAGAAAAGGCAAAAGCTGAAATGCAAGCTGTTTTGATTAATCTCCTAGCCAATCATCCCAATGCGCTTGGTTTTGCCTATGCAATTAACGGTGAGATTTACGGTGTTGATATTTATAATAACCGCCAATTATTTGAACAAAATTGGGAGAGAATTGCTGAATCTCTTGTGATTGAAGCCATATCCGATAAATTGGAGGACAAGTTTGAATTTGCAACTGTAAATGGCGTAAGTAATTTTATGAAAGCGATAAATGAGCAGGCTGAGAATCCAGATTCAAAGTCACTTAATAAAGCGACAGACTTGACTATTTTTGAAAATAAAGCTGGAAATGTTATTTTCTCTACGGTTGACAATGATGAAAGTGAGTGGATTCATAAAAATTATATGAAAATCGACACAACCAAGCCAGGACTGCAAGGAATGCAAGAATCTTTACAAATGAACAATTATAATAATGTGAACATGGATATTAATCAGGAGCAGCGCTAATTTATATTGTCATTATTAATGCAATAAATAGGTATGCCAAGTCTCTTGAAAATCCGAGAGAATCACATCATAGAAATCTAAAATAAAATTGATTATCTAGAACTAACAGCACAATTAAAGCTATGGCGATTGAAATGACTTTCCAATCGATCTTATAGTCTCTCCAGAAGTTAGGTAACAACATGATAATGGTGAGCAGGTAGTTCAAAGACGCGATAAAAAATAACCGATACCATCTGGCATCAATTTCAACTTTACCAGAATCGAAATAGGGTATTGTTAAACTAATCGAACTAATTACCGCGATCATTAAACAGGTTGACCAAGCAATTGCCCATCCAATTTTACGGTTTTTATATAGTGCGATTCCTGCAATAATTAACAAGAATGCTTGCAAGGCTAATTTATGCCTCGTCCAAAGGATATTACTCCAAAGATAATCCTCTTCAGAATAATGGTAACGCACATGTCGATCCCGCATAATTTCCTTAACCCCGATTAAACCATCAATGAAGAGGTAAAGATTGAAGGCTCCCATAAGGAACAGAATAATACCAACTACCTTTTGCAAAGTCATTGTATTATTCTCGCTCGGCATGTCATGCTGCTTACTAGATTTCATTTTAAAGTTTATAAAATAAAGTCAGTCCAAGATCAAAACCAGACAAAATTTTATCACCAAGTTTTTGACCTCCTGCTTCTTTTTCGTGCCAATCCTTTCCTAAGAAAAGTCCCATATGCGCATCAATTCCCAGCTTATCATTGGGTGAATATAATCTTCCCGCACCAAAACTTCCTTTTCGCCGAAAATAGTCTTTATCATCTACTCCATTCAATTGATAGTTCCACCTCTTAAAATCAAAATAAAAATAACGTGTATAGTTCCTCCAAATGTCCTCCGTCAAATACCTAAATCCGAAATTATAAAAGGTTCCAAAATCAATATTTCGTACAACAGCAGTTTTTGGTTCAAAAATGACAAACAAGTTTGCAATATCTGCTAAATAGGTAAAAGTTGTTAGCCCATATCCGAACTGAACCCCTACTTTCTCCATAAAATGAACTTCCGCATAAATATTTGGAGTTCCACCCCAGCCGGTTAAAACGTCGGTTCCAAAAATGATTTCAATACTTTTAGGCTTATTATCATCAAGGTTCTTTTGTCCAAATGTGCTTGTTAGCGTAAGGATAAAATAAATTGGGACTAAAAAGAATTTCATTAGAAACTGGGGTTTTGAATTGTAAATATAATGTATTGTATTATTCGTTGTTATAATTGAATGTTTAATGTAAATACGGCATCCGTTTTAGACATTTCGCTTTATTCCAATTGTGGAAGTTTCAAAATATAATTGGTACTTCTTCCCCCTTCTCCTGTATCCAACAGCACCCCTTTTTCGATTAAATCTTGAATATCTCTTCTTGCAGTATCTCTATGAACCTTGGTCATTTTCGCCCATTTGGATGAATGCAACTTGCCAATAAAATTACCCTGCAATTTATTAATCATCACAACTTGTCTTTCATTAAATTGAGCGGTTTTATGTAATTCCCAAAATTTAGCTTTGACCAAGATTTTTGATAGCGTTTGATTTGTTGCGGCAAGGGCGTCAGTTAAACGTTCAAAATACCACACGAGCCATTGCGTAACATCTAAACTTCCCTTTTGGGTCGACTCTAGGATGTCATAATACCCATTTTTCGATTTCATTATCTGAGCGGACATACTGTAAAAGCGTTGGTTAGTTCTGTCTGCTCTAGCCAATTGATTATCGGCAATTGCTCTGGAAATCCTTCCATTTCCGTCATCAAACGGGTGAATAGTTACGAACCACAAATGTGCTATTGCCGATTTTATAACGGGTTCCATCTGTGTATCCGAATTATACCATGTTATAAATTGATCCATTTCAAAGTCTAACCTATCAGCTTTAGGAGCAACATAATGTACTTTTTCTCTTCCCATTGGCCCAGATACAATTTGCATTGGACCATTCTCATCACCTCTCCAATCGCCAACGGTGATAGTATGCATGCCACTTCTACCTGTTGGAAACAAGGCCGCATGCCATCCACACATTCTCTCTTTAGTTAATGAATCTTGATATTTTTGAGTTGCATCTAGCATCATCTCAACTACTCCTTCAACATTTCTATTTGTAGGCGACAACCCGGCGACATCCATTCCTAATCTTCTAGCAACTGAGGAGCGCACTTCTTCAGGGTTCAAAAATTCTCCCTCAATTTCATTTGACTTTATAATATCCTCTGTTAATGTTTCAAGCACGGCTTCATCTCTCAGTTCGAACCCAACAGCTTCCATCCTCCCAATTAATCTACCTTGCAAATCACGAACGGCACTCACATAAGGCAGTAATGTGTCATTCTCCCAATTGAAATTTGGCCAATATTTATTCTGATGTATATACATTCCTCACTTTTTATGCCGTAAATTATACGTCAAATGTATCGATTATTTGCCGTAATTCAAATTATTCGCCGTACAACTTACGTCAATTAAGGGGTTTATTTGTCGTATTTGGAGAAATACGGAGATAAATAGTGGTTTACTCACACAAAATAATCGAGCATTAACAGTCGATACAGACATATTATAGCGATAAAATTAGTATTCGCCGTATTAAATACGTCGATTAGGGTGTTTTTTTGCCGTATTTGGGAAATTGGGTGGTATTTGAAGTATACCAACGTAACAGAACTTTGGTAAAGCGCGAAGACAATAACTTGTCTATTTAAAATAAAGACTTGGTAAATTGTTATTCCAATTCTATTCACTAAATAAACTTAAACAATTACCATCTCACTCCCTTTCGCTATTTTCAGTCTGATATTCCCAAATCGACTTATTAGTTTTTGGTTTTGAGTTCGCTGCAAAAATTATTTTCAAGATGGTAAGTATCAATTGGATTAATCCACAAAATGGCGCGACATAAAAATAAACCCAAATTATAGCACCTCCTCCATTAGGTCTTTCACTCCACATGCTGCCTCCCGAAGAAGTATTTAAAAAAGCAAAAATTAGCAGACTTAAGAAAATAAGCGCGTTCAATATGAGCAGGATATTCATTATTATTTTTCGCAGTTTTATACTGTCCCTTAAAAAAAGTAATGCAATGCTTGAAATTGGTAATGCTAAAAATAATACTACAAAGGCGATATCCATTTAGTTAAGTATTACTCTAATTTCTCATTAGATAATGCACGAAAAATTAGTAGTGTTTCATAAATTCAATTTTAAAAATACCATTTTTCTATTCAACCCAATTTATAAATTCCATCATCACATCATTCCAATGCCCCTTTTCGTGATTAACCCTGCCGTTTTCAGAGAGTTCAAAAAAGTTATGCTCTAAACCCAAATACCGTTTTAAAGTCAAGTTATTTTTGTTCTTTTCAATGAAAAATAAAGGAATGATATCACATAAATCTGCAGTTCTATCCTCAGTTCCATAGGCTAAATAAATAGGGATATTTAAACTGAGCCAATCATCATAATAAGTCTCCGTAAATGTTTTCCAAGCTTTTAAACTTGGGTTGGCACTGATTGAATCTTTGTTATTAATTTGATTGTAAAACGCGTAATTATCGTTTATTAGCGAATCTGCTCGTGCCCAACTAATTGTTCCCAACTGAGCATTTAACCTAGCTTCCCTCACGTATTGATCGATTCTACCAAAAGGATTTGCGGCAAAAAGTCCTAAATGTGTTACTTTTTTATTTTGGATCGCAATTTTTGTTGCGATTTTAGTCCCTTGGGAATGACCGGCAAGAATTAATTTTTCATTACTAACCCATTTCTGCTTTTTTAGAAATTTTAAAACAGCTGCTGCTCGCTCAACATAATTCTCTAAATAATCAGCTGCTACATATGCTGGTAAAAATTCATTTGGCATATTGGGATTTGGAATGTATTCAAAACCACTATTCAGATTCTCTTTTTTAACTAATACTGGTGTTTTTGGCATTGAAATGACCACCAAATGGAAGTTTTTAACAATTCTTTTATAATCAAAATTAGAAACTCCACCACCTAAAAAATAATATCCATAGTCAGGTATTTCACAAAATAATGGAATTGGTAAGGATCCTTGACACCATAAAAAAACGGGTTTTGTTTTATTTAAAAGAGTATCTACTACGATAAAATCAATGGTATCATTTTTTTGTTCAATCGAAAACAAGGTTGCTTTATTTTCAATTACTGATCCAGTTTGGCTAAAACTGGTCAATGAGAAAAGAAATATTGTTAGTGTGTGTGCTGTTTTTTTCATATCAAATTGGGCGAATGGATAATCTGAAATATAGCAATAAATATTCGCTTAAAACGCGTAATACATAGAGACACCAAAGTCATATCCGAACAAAAATTCATTATCGAGTTTCACCTGATGTTCTTCTTCATGCCAGTCTCTACCAACAGAAAGTCCATAGTGAGCATCAAAACCAAGATTATTATCCAATTGAAGCATCATTCCAGAACCAATACATCCTTTATGCCTAAAGTATCGCGTTTGTGCAAAATCTTTTATCGAATAACTCCATTTTTTGTAATCAAAATAAAAATGCAATTTAAAAAAATCGGTAGATGTTTTCTTGATATATCTGAGACCCATGCTATAATGAAGTCCTGAAGAAACATTCCTTACCACTTTTTTTACTGAACTTAGATTGACAAAATTCGCGAAATCAGCTAAATAACCAGTCCTCATATAACCTACTCCTAACTGAATGCCAACCTTATCATAAAAATGAAATTCTCCATAAAGATTGGGGCTTCCTCCCAAACCAGTTAAAATGTCAGATCCAAGAAATAAATCAATTGCTTTTTCGCTTTTTTTTTTATTAGATATTTGTTCGACATTTCCTTGTCCAAATCCTGTTATGTATACAAATAAAAAAAGATAGAACAAACGTAGCTTCATTTCAGTCAGAATATTGCGAAATATAACTAAATAATCTAGTTAATTATGTACAATTCAAAATGACAATTTAGACTCGGTGCTAATGCACCACCAATCGCTCAACACGTGTCTCACCGTTCACATCCATCTCAAGCACGTAAACACCATAACTTAAATTGTCCAACTCAATTGACGCTTGCGCCGCTTGCGGTTGGGTTTGATAGACCAATTGACCGTCGGCAGAATAAATGCGTAAAGCATCTATCATTTGAGAGGCTATAACTTGGAAATTACCGTCGTTAGGATTTGGGAAAACGTTGAGTTCAACTGGCCGTTCTTCTGTTACACCTGAAAAGAACTCTACAGAAGTTTCGCGACCGTGACTTTCATTATAAAAGCTTCCGCTCGCATTAGATTTCAACTTAACGGCTTTTACCATGTAAATGTAACCCCCTGCATCTGGAACTGACACGTCAGTATACGTCGTTTCTTCAATCAAATCTGAATTAACTTTCGTCCATAAGCCTGCTTCTAATCGACGATACACGTTGTAACCATCCACAAATGGATCTGTACTTGCTCCCCAATTGATCACTGCATTTTCAGCATCTGACGCAGCTGCAACAACTCCCGGAGGTGCCACATAATACATTCTAACAGTTGGATCGCCTAATTGCGCGACATGCACGCCTTCAAAAGTCACAACTGCTCCACCACCTATGGTTAATGAAAAATAATCAGAATATAAATCTTGTGAAGCTTGCGCAGAATAACCAATATTTTCTCCTAAAGCCATGTGCTGATAATGCCAATTTGGACGTCCTGCCCAAGAACAGGTCAACGTTCTACCGTTTGCAATTGATGCGCGTAAAAGGTTGTTGGGTGTATCCCAATCACCAAAGTTATTACCATAAAACATGGTAAAGGTTGATTCATTAAACCCAGCTGCAATATGATCCGTAGTTAAGGCTGAGCCTCCATTAATGCCATTGGCTAATGAATAGGTTCCGTCTCCCGATCCGAATGACCATAAATAATCGTCTCCACTATTTAATGTCGTCCAATAATCTAATTCGTGAACACCATCTGGACCGAAAAAACCAGTAAAATTACGAATGGCACTTTGAGAATACCCTTCTAATGAATATTCCAAATCTCCTTGATCAAATAAGCCTCTTTCTGTTGGAATATATTCGGCCATTTTAAATTCATGCGCTTTGTTTAAATAATTCCGCATCAAATCTTCTTCACTCTCAGCAAAATCATTTAAATTATAAAAGTCAACGCGACTCATTTGCAAAGTGACTTGTGAAGGAATGATACTTTGATCAAACTTTCCATCTCCGGGAACATTATCATTTCGAGGATCAATCGCCGTTTCTCTGGTCACATCCGTATCCGTCCATTCGCCAAACATGTCTGCATAATACAAATCAGCTGGCCAAGCACCACGGTGGTAATACAAATAATCAGGATATAAATCTCCAGAATAAGGAACTGCCACGTGACCTAAAATATAAAGTCCAACCAAATTATTTAATGCAGCATATTGATCCAGAATTTGAGCCTTAACCTCTGGTGGAGTGCTCGTAGAATCCACAATTACTGTAGTTACCATCCAACCATCTGTATACATGTCATATTCAAGAATATCTAACTCGGCCGACAAAGCATCCGCATGACGCTCATCTACCAACAATAATAAATCTCCTTTATTGGGGTTTAAAGTCGTTTGAATTCCCGTGTTAATATAACCCCATGCTGTTATTGAGCCACCCGTTCGCAGCTGAATCATATACTCATATGAACGACCAGTAATGACATCAGCATCTGAAAACTCCAACGTTGCACCAGCAGCTACACTTCCCATACTTGTACCCCAACCTACAGTTCCTTTTTCCTTCTTCCAAATGAAAAAGGTTTCACCTCCAAGTGCATTAGGTAACCATTTCAGAGTAATTGTAGCGGGATCATCATTCACCTCAGCCCACATTTGAACTGTCCAATTATGAGAACCATCTTGTGCAAATGGAGCAAGTGTAAAAAAGAAGATAAAAAGAGTCAAAATTGATTTCATAGGTCGCGTTTATACCTATGAAGATAAATTTTTTTATCATGAAATAAAAATCTATTTTGAATTCAATCAGAAAGTTAACACTCTTATAAAGTCAAAAACGCAGTAATCTACTCAATTTGTAGAGTATTTGTCAAATTCCATTTTTAACAATAAAAATTTCAACTGTTAATTAATAAAGCCTAAAATTCATGCAATTCTCTAATAGTACCTTATTCTCTCGTCCCATCTTTAAGAATATCTCTTATATTTGAGTAGTTAAAAATATAATAATGAAAAAAGGAATTCTTACTCTCGCAACTTTAATAACATTCAGCACAGTTAACGCACAATGTGTGGATGAAGCAAACGTTTTCGAATTTACATTTGATGGGAAAACGTACGAATTGATCAAAGAAAACAAAAACTGGCCTGATGCCGCTGAATGCGCAGTTGAAAGAGGTGGTGCTTTGGTAAGAATAGATTCTGAAGAAGAAAATACGGCACTTTTTAATGCCATTTCAACCTTTGATGTAATACCTGCAGAAACAAGCGCCCCAGATGGCGGTGGTGGCTCCTATCTTTGGTTGGGCGGAACTGATAGAGCTGAAGAAGGTGTTTGGATTTGGGATATAAATGACGACGATATAGGTGATCAATTTTGGGAAGGGGCCGTTGACGGAACTCCCGTTGGAGGACTTTATAATAATTGGGGAGATGAACCAGATGATTTTGGTGGCCAACAAGACGGCGCTGCAATGTCTGTAAATGGATGGCCACTTGGTGTGGCTGGTGAATGGAATGACGTGAATGATGATGACAATACCCTTTTCTTTTTTGTAGAATACGAACCTGTTGATGGTATTGAGGAAGAGGAGGAAAGTATGATTAGCATTTATCCAAACCCCGTCACAGACTTATTATTCATTACAACGGATCTTGATGCACAAATTAAAGACCTCAATTTTTATGACGTTTCTGGGCAGTTAGTTCAACTCGATACGGAAAACTGGGCAGAAGGAATTGGCGTTTCTACCTTAGAATCTGGTACTTATTTTATTGAAATCAGATTGGATAACGGCGTATTAATTACTGAAAAGTTCATAAAATAGAGTCGCATTCGCATATTCACACTACCTTTGTGCAAAATTGTGAATTGTGACTTTTGAAGATTTAAATTTAGGCAGACCTTTAATGAATGCATTGGAGGATTTGGGATACGATACCCCTACTCCAATTCAGCGGGAAGTTTATACAACTATTTTATCCGGTAAGGATGTAGTTGGTGTTGCGCAGACGGGAACAGGAAAGACTTTCGCGTATATTTTACCGATCCTCAGACATCTTAAATATTCAGAGCAAAAACATCCGCGTATTTTGGTTTTAGTACCAACGCGTGAATTAGTTGTTCAAGTAATGGGTGAAATTGAAAAACTTTCAACCTATATCAATGTTCGAATTAAAGGAGCATATGGTGGTACCAATATCAATACTCAAAAGCAAAACGTTTATGACGGCTGCGATATTTTAGTAGCGACTCCTGGTCGTTTATTAGATTTGGCCTTATCGGGCGTATTGCGCTTAAAGAATATACAGAAATTAGTGATTGACGAGGTCGACGAAATGTTAAACCTTGGGTTTAGAACGCAACTTACTAATTTGTTAGACATCCTTCCTGAAAGAAGACAAAACTTACTCTTTTCAGCTACAATGACCACTGATGTGGATGCTGTAATTGATGCCTTTTTTAACGCTCCACATAAATTCACAATTGTTCCAGAGGGAACACCACTTGACAATATTGAACAGCGCATATACCATGTGCCAAATTTCCATACTAAAATCAATCTTTTAGAGCATTTGTTAGCAAATGACGAAAGCACAACAAAGGTCTTGGTTTTTGCAGAAAGTAAAAGATTAGTTGATCGTCTAGAAGAAAGAATTGCAGAGAATTATCCAGATGAAATTGGCGTTATTCACTCTAATAAATCGCAAAACTATCGTCTTAGAAGTATTGAGCGTTTTCAAAAGGGCGAACATAGAATTTTAGTTGCAACCGACTTGATTGCACGTGGAATTGACTTTGACGATATTACGCACGTCATCAACTTTGACACACCAGATTTTGCGGAAAATTATTTGCACCGTATTGGACGTACAGGTAGAGCTGAGGCTAAGGGAATCTCTATAACTTTCACAAACGAAGTTGAGGAAGAATACCAAGCAGCCATAGAAGCTTTAATGAATTATAAAATTCCACAGGTTAATCTTCCTGAGGATCTTGAAATTTCGACCATTTTCACACCAGAGGAACAACCCAACCTAGCAGATAAAAACTATTTGCCTGAAGTTACGCGACAAGGTGTAAAGAAAGAAACACACGAGAAAAAAGCCAAAAACTCAAAAGAAAACCAAGGTGGTTCGTATCGTGAAAAAATTAAAGCGAAATACAAGAAACCTAAAACTAGAGGTCAAAAACCACGGGGTAATAAGCGGTAATAATTTACTATTCTATAATAGCTACCTGTTTGATAGGCGTGCGCCTATAGACTACCTCTCCCAGTAATCAAAGTATTCCTGTTTTGTCTTGAAGGTCATGAAGTTGGGCGCCGATTTTTGATGATTTACTGAATTCTCATCATAAATATCGTAATACTCGCATGGAATTATCTCGTTTCCATCATAACTGTAGACACCTTTTTTTCCATTTCGTATCACATAAAAATAGTGTTGCCTATAGCGTCCATTGTGGATGTGTTCCTTTATTGTTTGTTCTTGAATTGGAATAATTTCTTTTCCGCGACTATCAAAAACACCCTGGAATGAAACAGTATCCTTTGCAACTATGTAAATAGCCTTATTATAATAGGCCTTATTTTCAGAAAAGGATCCTGCCAAATATTCAGGAGCGAAAATGATATTACCAAAGAAATCACACAAGCCTTCTTTATTATTGAGAAAGATAATCAAACGGTTTGTTCGTTCATTATTTGACCTTGGATAGATAGGGATAAGATTGTCATAAAGAAAAGGAATACGGGTATTACCCCGCTCATCTAAAAGTCCCATTCTTCCATTTTTTGAAGCTTTGACAAGCATTTTGAAAGTATAATTTTCGAATTCACTAATGAATGCATGAAGATATGCTCCTTCTTTATTTGTAAATGTTTCCGTTTTGGAATAGACACACATAGCTTTGCCAGGCTCTTTGGCGATAATTTTGTCTGGAATGTAGTTTTCATTGTAAGAATAAGCTGGAAATACGTCATGAATGGACTCAAATTCAATTTTTGGAAATAATTGAGATCCGTTATTGTTGTAGTACTTTGTTCGGTTGTTTTTATAACAATGTATACCACCTGTAAGAAAATTGTATTTGATACTATCGCATGTTTCGGAAAATAATCGGTTTAAATTAGAACAGCGTCGCACCCATACTTGCTCGTCTTTTTCGAAAAGGAAAAAATCATGGAACACTGGTTCGCCTTCTCCTATGAATCTATTACACCATTGAATCGTGTCATAGTTAGCAGGAATAATTTCTTTTCCCTTCGCGTTCAAAATCCCCATCTTCCCTTCTTTTTTAAATCGGAAATAGTTTTTCGCAATTCTACCGTTTTTTACTGGTAGATAGAACTGATCTATAAATTCGTATTCGTCGGATGTTATAGGCGTGTGAATTTTATTGTTAGGGAGGTTGTCATAAGTGAGTTGTATTCCCATTCCCGTTTCCGTTGTATAGGTCGTATATACTTTATTCTGCCCGTAAAGAAATGTAGAAATAAAGGAAATTATTAGAATTGAAGCGAAACGCATGTCAGAAAGATAAGAAATTTCGATTACAAATCGAAACGGGAATAGTTGCTTTTTAATTGATTAAGCCCAGCGTTCATTAATGCTATAACGCATTCGATACGTGGTTATAAAAAAGTAATTTACTTAAAAATAAAGTTTTGCTTTACATGCGAAGCAGGATCGAAAGGTATTAAACCATTATCTGTTTGAATAAAAGCTTGATAATTGAGGCTTCTTAAAAACTCAAAGCATTTATCTCGATTTTCATTTTCCCAAAGTTCCAAATACACTACAGGTTTATCGCGTTTCAATAAATCTGTAGCACCTTTTAAGGCAAAATATTCAAAATTTTCAATGTCCATTTTGATACCAGCAACCTTTTCACCGTTAGCAATATCATCCAAACGTTCGCAGTTAACATCAATTTGTTCCCCTTCATTCCACTCATCAATAGAATCATGTACGACATGCGCCAAACCTTGCATTTTAACCTTGCCGTTTAACGGAAGCACCATTTTAAGCACCGTATTTTCTTCCCCCACCGCGCTAGGGATCAATTCAACATTCGTTAATTTATTTTTATCAACGATTTGTTTAAGAATGGAGAAATTGTCTGGCATAGGCTCAATCGCAATGATTTTACGCCCTTTAAAACGCGTGGCAAGATGATAGGTCATAATGCCAATATTGGCGCCTACATCCAATATAGCGCCGTCCTTATCAATCGCATCCATGAATGCGAAAAAATCTTTCTCCTTTGCGTCGTTTTTCAACGTCCGAATTTTGTATTTTGAAAACACAAAGAGGTATCGTTCATAACCCAGTGTTTTTTGTAGAATATACTTGACAAAATTCTTCATAGCGGTCACAAAAATAGGATAAAATTAAAGAAAGCCATAAATTCGCCACAATGAGAATAGCGATAAATACTCGTTTTTTATTAAAGAACAAAATGGAGGGCTTTGGATGGTTCACTTATGAGACTGTAAAACGGCTTGTAGAATCACATCCTGAGCACGATTTTGTTTTCTTTTTTGATCGGGCTTATGATCCTAAATTCATCTTTTCATCCAACGTCAAACCTGTCGTTTTAAATCCACCAGCTAGACACCCGATTCTATTTAAAATTTGGTTTAACTACTCTGTGAAACGTGCGTTAAAAAAACACAAGATTGATATATTCTTCTCACCTGATGGTTTTTTGTCTTTAACTACAAATACACCGCAGATTGGAGTCATACATGACATTAACTTTGAGCATTTCCCAGAAGATTTGCCAAAATCACCTCGGATTTATCTCAAAAAATATTTCCCTTTATTTGCAAAAAAAGCGGCACACTTAATCACCGTTTCAGAATTTTCAAAGCAAGATATTGCTAAAACATACGGAATTAGTTTAGATAAAATTACCGTTGCGCATAATGGCGGAAGTGACGCTTTTAAACCTGTGGAAGAAACTGTAAAATCTGCAATTCAAAACGCATATACAAATGGTCAACCTTACTTTATTTTTGTAGGCGCCTTGCATCCTAGAAAAAATTTAGGCCGATTATTGGCTGCCTTTGATGCCTTCAAAAAACGGACAAATTCAGAAAATCAATTACTTATTGTTGGCGAAAACCTTTGGAAAAACGACGGCTTTACAGAAAAATTGACAGAAATCGAACATAAAAATGCCATCCACTTTTCTGGTCACGTTGATTTAGAAACCTTAACCCAATTAATGGCTAGTGCGCGTGCATTGACTTTCGTTTCCTATTTCGAAGGATTTGGAATTCCTTTAGTTGAAGCCATGAAAGCAGGAACACCAATCTTATCTGGTAACAAAACTTCATTACCCGAAGTAACTGGAGATGCTGGAATTTTAGTGGACCCTTTTTCTATTGAAGCCATTACGGAAGGGTTAATTGAAATTGAGACAAACGAAAAACTACGAGCGGAACTAATCGAAAAAGGTCTAAAACGTGGTAAACTTTTCAATTGGGATTTTACGGCTGAAAAAATTTGGGACGTAATTGAAGCTTTGCGAATTGAAGAGGGATTATAAACTTAGGAATCATAGGTTTCTTAAGTTTCTCAATTACCAAATCACTTATTTTCATTATCTTAGTTGTAATAATAAAAAAAACTATGTCATTAAAAAAAACACTCTTACTCGGCGCTGTAATATTCGCCACAGGTTTGGTTACGGCACAAACCACCACTCGAACGCCACTCTACGAATCGTTCACATCTTCAACATGTCCACCATGTTTGGGAGGTAATATTCATCTAGAAGAATTATTTGCCCAACCAGAAAACGAAGGTAAATTTACTTCTTTAAAATATCAAATGAGTTGGCCCGGAACAGGCGATCCTTATTTTACAGCTGAAGCTGGTTCAAGAAGAAGTTTTTATGGTGTAAGTTCTGTTCCACGTTTAGAAATTGATGGTGGATTTGATGCTAGTCCAACTAGTTTGGATCAAGCGGGAATGGATGCGCAATATGCAATTGAATCTCCTGTTGAATTGGAAGCCTTCTTTCAAGTTAACGAGGCTACTCAAACGGTCACTATCCAAGTTGACGTGACTGCTTTACAAGAATTAGAAAGCTCTGGCGGATTATTTTTACACTGTGCTATTTTTGAAAAACTAACGACTGAAAACATTAAAACAAACGGAGAAACTCAGTTTGAACATGTGATGAAAAAAATGGTTCCAGGTTTAGGTGGAACTTATTTGGGTGGTTTAGATGAAGGAGAAGTTATTACAATAGACCTTGAACATGTATTCGCAGGTGATTATGTACTTCCTCCAAATGCTACAGATCCAATTGATCATGCTGATGACCATTCAGTTGAAGAATTTAGCGATTTAGGTGTAGTTGTATGGGTTCAACGTAGTTCAACACGTGAAATTTACCAATCAGCTTATGCATCTGCAGGAACTTCAAGTATTGAAACAAACACGATTGAAGCAATATCACAACTTTCAATATACCCTAATCCAACTAGCAATATTGCATTAGTTACTTATGCTACAATTGCAGATGCTGGTAACGTTACAATTGCCATATACGATAACGCAGGTAAATTGATCAAAGAAGAATTAATTGCAAATATTGGTACTGAAACAATGACTTACAGTATTGATACTGAAAATTTAGATAACGGAATGTATTTCGTGACCTTGACAACGGAACAAGGGAAAAAAACTGAAAAACTGAGTGTGATGCATTAATTGAGCACGCTTAATAAAATAAAAAAGCTGTAATGCATTGAGAATCTCGAAATGCGTTACAGCTTTTTTTTTGTCTTAGAATATTCTTAACGCTTCATGGCGCGATCCATTTCACGCTTTACGTCTTTATCTTTTAAGTCTCCCCTTTTATCATGGAGTTTTTTACCTTTTGCCAAGTGGATTCTAATTTTGGCCAAATTCTTTTCATTAATGTAAAGCAAAGAAGGAATAACTGTCAAACCTTTATCCTTCAACTTTTTCTCCAATTTTTTAAGCTCTACTTTTTTCAATAGCAATTTTCTATCACGACGCGGATTATGGTTGTTATAGCTGCCATTTTCATACTCTGCAACATACATGTTTCGCACATATAATTCACCATTCAGAAACGCACAAAATGATTCCATTATGCTTGCTTTACCATTTCTAATTGATTTCATTTCGGTTCCTGTTAACGCAATACCTGCATTAAAGTCCTCAAGCAATTCAAACTCAAAACGCGCTTTTTTATTTTTTACTTCTATCCTCGCCATATCCTGTAACAAATGTCATAAAAAAAAACCTTACTTTTTTCAAAAACCTGTTCTTTTTAAAATCTATGATTTTAAAAAGGCTAAAAAGTTAGTTACTGGCATAGAAAAAACACCTTTTTTTTACAAAACCCTATATTAATTTTAACTTTTTTTTTGCTTAATTATACTTTTTTAGTTTTGATTACGTCTTATCTTTGTATCCAATGATTGATTTAAACGTTTACAATAAATTAGAGCCACAAAAAGGACGCCTGTTAATTACAGAACCTTTTGAAGAAAGTTCCTACTTTAATCGGTCGGTAGTATTGCTATGCGAACATAATGAGGACGGATCGTTCGGCTTCGTTTTAAACAATTATATCGACGTGCAACTATCCGATTTTCAAGGTTTACCAGCAAGTGATGATGTTGGCTTTGAAGCCCGTATAGGTTTGGGCGGCCCAGTTAGTTCTAAAAACCTCTATTATATTCACACACTTGGAGATAAGCTTCCGGACAGTGTTCAAGTAACAGATGAAATTTATGCTGGTGGTGATTTTGAAGTACTTAAAAACATGTTAATCTCTGGTGTTATTAAACAAAATGAAATTCGTTTTTTTCTCGGATATTCTGGTTGGGTTGAAAAACAATTGGAAGGTGAACTAAAACACAATGCTTGGTTAGTATCGGATGTTAATAATACGATTGACATTATGAACACCAAAAATGAAACGCTTTGGACTGATTATATGTCACGTCAAGGTGGAAAGTATAAGGCTTTTGCTCATTTCCCCAAGAACCCGACTTTAAATTAAAGCTTGTATCTGAATAAGTTTAAATCACCTCAATTAGATACTTCTCCACAAAATCAATCGTCTTTTCACGATTTGCTTCTTCCGACATATAGTCCTTAAATTGCGGATATATGTCAATGTGAAATAAGGATACGAAAATATAAGGCTCTAAAAAACCTTCTTCTCGCATTTTATCGGCAAAATGTAAGGGTTCTGGTAAATCATGCATATGTTGTTCTAACATTCTTCGGAAAGAGTATACTTCTAAATATCGATCATCTGTCTCACCATTTTCTTCAATTATTCCGTCATCATTGCAATACTTGCTCACTTCTGCTTTTGCCTTGCGATAATCTGCCCAAAACATATTACCTTCTAGCGCTGGCTGTTCATCAATCGACATATCATTTGCATAAAAACGGCGATTTACGCGGTGTTCATTCATGAACTTATTTTCAATATAGAGCACGCGCTGCAATTTATATTTAAGGTTTTGCCCTGGATAAACCGTTAACGCTTCAATGCATTCTTTTTTAGCGCGATAAAAAAGTTCTTGCTCTACCAAGGCATCAATAATATAAATGCGCGGTTCTAACAAGTTCGGCTGCATATTCCGAGCTATTTTGTAATAAACCTGAGCACTGTCATATTCCTCTCGAGCCCAAAAACTATCTCCCAAATATAAATGCGCCTTATAATAGGCCGTATCTTCCTTCAACGCCTTGCGATAATTTGACTCAGCTAATTCAAAATCTCCATTAACAAAAAACTCCTCAGCTTCAGAATAATAGGCAGCACCCTTTTCTGAAACAGAAGTATCCGGATCAATATCAACCATCAATTGCCTCAAATAAACATCCGCACTTGGAGAAGTTGACTCCATAGTACTCATGCGGCATACATTCAAAAATCGGGATCGATAAATGTCTTCCAGCATCTCTTGAAAGGTCTTCGTTAAAGAATCATTTTCTACCCCGTCTACTTCAATTTTTAAATCAAATCCAAATATATTTGCGTTTCGATTAAAATCAGCATAATGCATTGAAACCAATGACTCATATGCCAATAGAGAAGGCCATTCCTGCTGGGACATGTATTTCTCTAATTTGCCAATTCCTTTGGTATAACTCTTCGTATTAAAGACTTTCCAACATTTGGTGATTTGCTTTTCGTCTTTCGTCAATTTTTGACCAAAGGCACTCATACTGCATAAAGTTATTACCAGTACAGCAAGTATCTTCCAACTTTTCATATTATTTCTATCACTCACTTGCATTCCATTTTATATTCAAATAATCCACTAATTTTTGGGATATTGTATTACCGTATTCCTTTGTTCTAAATGTTTTCCCCCAAACAATGCCCTTTATAGCATTGGTTAAAAACAACTCGTCTGCGGCCAATAGGTTTTGGGGTGAAATATTACATTCATATACTTTAATATTGTGCTGTATCGCCAAATTTATTATTTGCATTCGCATTGTTCCACCCAAACAGCCTAAATCTAAACCTGGTGTGTATAATACTCCATTACTCACAATAAATAGGTTTGAACTCGTACTTTCAATAATCCCCATCTTATCGTTCAATATCAATAAGTCATCTACTCCTTTTTCCTTGGCTTTGAGTTTCCCCATTATATAGAGAAGGCAATTTTTAGTTTTATAAGGTGATAAAAAATTAATTTGTTTGTTCATTTGATCGTACAAATCTAATGCCAAGCCTTGTTCATTTAATACAAATCGATTTGGAGTTACGCGTTCCACCTCAATAAGATAATCAATATGGTTGGATGTAGGCAAGTAATTCCCTCCAGCCTTTCTGTCAACAGATAAGCGCACTCTTGCACTTTCTGAAATTTCATTTTTAGTCAACAAGGTTTGTATTTCTCGTTCAAAAAAAGGCTCATTAAATTCAACAGGATAGTTGAGTTGCATTACCTTCATCCCCTCTATTAACCGATTTAAATGATTTTCTAAATTAATTGGATGCCCGTTAATTACACGAATCGTTTCAAATAGCCCATCTCCGTATAAATGCCCTCTGTTTCCTGCGCGAATCGAATACCCGTCAGTTGAAACTAATACACCGTTATTGATAACATAATTACTCATGAAACAAAATGCTTAAAGAAGTTTAACAAATAGTTGTAATCTATTGCTGTAATGAATAAGATACCAAAAATTGCGCCAGCAAAATGAGCGTCGTGTCCAATATTTGATTTTCCGCGTTTAGACATTACGAATTCAATTAAAAGAATGATTGGTCCAAAGATATAAGCCGGAACACCTCCCGGAATAGGCAAGAAAATGAGATTAAGTCGTGTATCTGGCATTACGATTACAAAGGCAAATAACACGGCCATTACAGCTCCTGATGCCCCCAATGCATTATAACCTGGATTATCTTTATGATTTTTGAGCGATAATAATGTGGCAAATAAAATCCCCATTAGATATAGCACTGTGAACATGATATATCCTTGTACGCCATATCGAAGTGTCAAGAAATCTTCTAACCCAATTCCAAAACCATACAAAACAAACATATTGAAGCCAAGATGGGTAAAATCCGCATGAATAAAGGCATGACTAAAACAACGGTACCATTTTTTATTGTGAATCACATCATATGGATTCATCATCAGCTTTCCTTTTAATGTCATGTCGTCCATTGCTTTAACGGAAATCAAGATAGTTATAGCTAATAATAAATAAGTAACGTACATTTGCTTTCTAATAATTTTATTTACCCCCAGTTTACTATATTTAAACTGAAATGATTTATAACACTATCAATCGTATACTGATTCTTGCGCTTTTCGTTACATTGGCGAACTGCGGTGGAGCTGAAGCTGATGAATTTACGGAGGCAGAAATTGCTTTGAGCGAAATTTTACAGGAAAAGTTTGACACCACGCAACTCCTCATTTATGGGGCGGATACGCTTTTGGCAAATGAAAATGTACTCGCTTATTACGATACCAATGCGTACCATCCAATTTGGACAGAAAAGGCGAAATTAAATGCCACTGGCACCGAATTCATGGGAATGATTGATGATGCGTATGACTATGGGTTTATGCCAGAAATGTTTCATGCAAAGCTCATTCATAAAATGGTGGACTCCTCATTGATGGATGCAGAAATGTTGCTCACAAACGCCTTTTATTTGTATACCACTCATATTAATATGGGCTGTATTGATTCTAGTGATTATTCCTATGTTTGGAAGAAAGATTCTTTAACCTTTTCCTTAGATGCCGAATTAGATCGGGTTAGAAATGGGGAAAATGTGACAGAAGTTATTACAAGTCATCAACCGCAAAACTGGGATTATTTACAATTGCAAAAAGGCTTAGTTGCTTTTTTAGATAGTTTTGTTTTAGATACCAATCATTATGAAGTGCCCCCCTTTAAAGAAGATTCAACGGCGTGTTATGATGTAGCAAAAGAAGCTTTAATTGGGCACTTATATATTGACGCTACCGCGGCAACTAACGATTCAGTATTTATTGAACGTTTGAAAGCCTTTCAATTAATTAATGGCCTAAAGGATGACGCCATTGTCGGCAAATGGACAGGCAGAGCGCTTGCAAAGAGCAATCGTGATCGTTTTTACCAAGCCGCTTTAAGCATGGAGAAATGGCGTTGGAAAAAATCTGTGCCCAACCGTTACATTCGCGTAAACATTCCAGAATTTACACTTTACTTTATTGACAGTTTAGAAGTAAAAAGAAAACACCGCGTAGTTGTAGGCGCTTATGCCACACAAACACCCGAATTTCAAGCCACCATGCAACGGATGATTACCAATCCATTTTGGCACGTCCCTTACTCTATCTCCTCGACAGAAATTTTATACGGTGCCCGAAAAGATTCAGCATATTTTTCAAAGCGTGGTTATAAAATATTTCAAAGTGGTGAGCAAGTTGATCCAACAGGGGTTGATTGGTCAACAGTGCGTCAAGGAAACTTCCCATACCGAGTTAGACAGAACGGTGGTGGTGGCAATAGCCTAGGAAGAATCAAATTTCTATTTCCAAATCCGCATTCAGTCTTCGTACATGATACACCTTCAAAACGCCTCTTTTCTAATGATGTGCGTGCTTATTCGCATGGTTGTGTTCGTTTGCACCAGCCCTTTGATTTAGCCAAGTCTATTTTGGAGGTAGATCAACATAAAGTTCAAGGAGACACGTTGGACAGCCTAGTGCACAGAGGTCTACAACGCGTACTAGAGTTAGAGGAACCTTTTGACGTTTTTATTGAATACTTTACAACAACTGGAGACAGCTCTGGTACAATCATTTTTCATCCAGATATTTACGGTCGAGATGAAAAATTTCTGACCAATTCTTTTAAGAAATTTGATTTTTAAAAAAGATGGAACATGTGTAGTAACACGACCGACTGTTACTGAAGAGGGCGGACCTACAACTATGGATTTAAATCGGCGTTACGGAATTAAAACGATACACTGTACATTGGTGAACCAGCTTATTTTTTTCGCGCTACTTATTATCTAAAAACAAGGATACTTTACACAGATTAGAATATGGGTTTTCTATGAATGGAACATTTCTACGTTCAACTGCTGAAGAGTTTTAATTATCTTTACAATCAAATTTCAAAACATTCATGACTTTTCCTATCCCTAATAAAATACCACATACGCTTTCATTGCACAACCATCAGCGTGTAGATGATTATTTTTGGATGCGTGACCGCGAAAATGACGCCGTAATTGAACATTTGAATGCGGAGAACGCCTATACAGATGCCATAATGGCACCTACTAAAGAATTGCAGAAGGAACTTTACCAAGAAATGAAAGGGCGCGTAAAAGAGGCTGATTCATCTGCTCCATTTTTCAAAAATGGCTATTGGTATTATAATCGGTTTGAAGAAGGCTTAGAACATATTTTTTATTGCCGAAAAAAAGGATCACTCGACGCACCTGAGGAAATTTTAATCAATGAAAATATTGAGGCCGAAAAACATTCGTATTATGAAGTTGTGGCCTTTGCAGTTTCTAAAAACAATAAAATATTAGCATTTACAGAAGATATTTCTGGAAGAAGATTATACCAAATTCGGTTTAAGAATTTAGAAACAGGCGAATTATTGCCGCATTGCATTGAAAATACAGGAAGTGATTTAGCTTGGTTAAATGATGATCATACCCTCTATTATTCGGTGAAGGATAGCGAAACGTTACGTCCTTATTTAATTCGGTCAATTGATATTGATTCAGGAACCATTGGCGATATCTATGAAGAGATTGATGATACCTATATCATTACTGTGAATCGATCTGGTGATTTTCAATATATATTTATTGGTTGTCATAGCACGTTAACCACTGAATTTCGATTTAAATCAGCCAATGATGCTGCTGCTTTCGAAATTTTTCTGCCTCGACAAGAAAAGCATGAATATTATCCCGAATCTGCAGGAGAAGATTTTTTCATCAAGTCGAATTTGGATGCCAAAAATTTCAAGATTGCCATTTGCAAGAAGGATGAGCGTCACTGGAATAATTGGCAGATCATTCAAGAACATGATTCTGATTTACTGATTGAAGATTTTGATGTTTTTAATACGCATTTAGTTGTTCAAGAAAAAGAAAATGGTCTTTCTCGTTTAAAGGTTTATGAGCGGACTAATTATACCCATAAAATAATCCCTCCAAACGAGGAAACATATACCCTTTATTTAGGAAATAATCCAGAACCAAATAATGATTCAGTACGAATTGGATATAGTTCAATGACGACACCTAATTCGGTTATTAAAATTCATTTAGAAAGCTTTGAACAAACCACATTAAAACAGCAAGAAGTAATTGGAGACTTTGATCCGAAACAGTATCAGTCTGAACGAATATGGGCAACTGCTGCGGATGGTGTAAAGGTTCCTACCTCAATTATATATAAAAAGGAACTTTTCAAAAAAGATGGAACCAATCCAGTTTTGGTTTATGCATATGGTTCATACGGTTCAACAGTTGACCCTTATTTTAGCTCTGTTCGTTTAAGTTTGTTAGACAGAGGATTTGTGTTTGCTATTGCTCACATTCGCGGAGGTGAGTATTTGGGCGCCCATTGGTATGATGAAGGTAAATTATTGAAAAAGAAAAACACTTTTACTGACTTTATTACCGTTACCGAGCATTTGATAGCAGAAAATTATTGTGCAGCACAACGTGTTTTTGCCATGGGCGGAAGCGCTGGCGGATTGCTTATGGGCGCTATTGCCAACCTTCGTCCAGATTTATGGAAAGGTATTGTTTCGCAAGTGCCTTTTGTAGATCTTATATCTACCATGATTGATGAAACAATTCCGTTGACTACAGGTGAATATGACGAATGGGGAAATCCGAATGAAAAAGCTTATTATGATTATATGCTTTCTTATTCTCCTTACGATCA
>JBLHOW010000065.1:0-35438 GCA_047623705.1 Crocinitomix sp. | reverse complement strand
AACATCAACCCCTAAATCATCTGGTCCTTTACCAAAATAGGTTTCAAATTCTAATAGCGATACTATTCTTGTTGGCTTATTCGTGATGCCCTTTCCATTCTTTTTGGCATCTTTTGTAAACCCTACAAATGCAGGAATGGCAGTCTCCACTTGTGCAATGGAGGCCGGGAGTGTCGAAATCTCTTCGATATAGACACCAGGTGTTTTATACGTACTAGGCATAGGTTTTGATTTTTATATTATATTTTTAAATAAACAATTGAATTCAAATTATTATGTGTTGGGTTTGGCAGTTTTTCAAGTGTTACATCCAACCCAATTGAGGTAACTACTAACTTAAAGTCTGTGATGGGATTCTCTGTTTTTGTGATAGCCGTTGTTGAAGTAAAGCCAACGGTTTCGCCAATTCCATATGCTGGAGTTGGCATGTCTTCAGTGAAAACTACAGTGCTAGAACCATCTACCACATTCATTGTTCCACCTGTAAAATCTCTTGTCAGTTCAATTTGATAAGCCCATATTGCAGCCAAAGCACTAACTGTGAGCACAGCTGTGTATGGAACTAAAGTATAGTCCAAACTAGCATCTAATTCCAACTCAAAAATTCCAATTAATTGCGGATATAATAAGCGATTAAATAGATACACATCTAAAGCGTCTTCCTGTACTCCGTTACGATAGGTTTTTAGGGTATAATAATCTTGTACAAAGCCACTCGATAAATTTACCGAAAAAGAAAAATTGTAATTTCCTAGAGCGTCAGGATCTTCGGTTCCCGTTTGTATTTCTTCATACAGCACATGTCCATCAACGTCTTCAATTTTAAACGTGATTTTATCGAATGTATAGGTATATTCTTCGGTAAAGTTAGGTTGACGGCTAGCGATTATACTCAATGCTAATGGATCAGAAAACTTTCCTTGGCAATTATAAATATCTGTCGCATTTGTTTTTGTCCCAAGGTCTGTCACGTTTAAGATCGCTGGATTACTCACTTCGATTTTAAACATTAATTTTTCTGAGCCTGTAATCGCAATGAGAGGCAAATTGCCTACTTCTGCTAATTTTTGATAGACTAGATCAAAACCTGTATCGCGTGTTTTTAACAGCAATCCATTAGAACGCAATTGAGCATTAGTTTTGCCTATAGGCGTAATGCTAAAATCACTTGTTTCACGATTGGCGTAAAACGTGTGATTAAAATCAAATTGATATAGTTTATTATATATTCTAGTCATGTTCTATCATGAAATAATTTCGTTAATCTCGTCTATTTGAGAAACTCCTTCTGTGGCCATATTTTCTTGAACCACTAATAATCGAAATTTGTACAATGCAGATGGTAAGTATTTACCGCCTACCATTCCCCATAGATAGTTTTGTTGTTCAAAACTCATTGGGTGCAGTTCTATTATTAGTTTTTTCACATCTGAATCTAGTGCAGGTGTATTTTCGGTTGTAAACACATTTTTACTTTGAAAGAAGCGAATGACGTATGAAATGAATTTTAGAGCTTCGGTATAATTCGAATCAAAGTTGGCTGAAAAAAGCACAAAAAGATTGAGTTTAAGTTCCGGATTGACGCGAATGACACCATTTTCTGTTTTAAGATAAGGATCAACTGCTCGATTAATTCGGTCTTCCTCTATATTCACCAATGTAACGCCCAACTCAGTTGGAACGGGTTCGCCCGAAGAATTAAACAAGTGCGATATTTCTACAATATTGGCTGCAGGTTCTTCCAATCCTCCAATCAAATCTAAATATGCGACTAGTTCGTCCGTAACAGTTTTAATGACTCTATCAATCATCTGGTGATCTGTGGGTTTAATTTGCAATAAATCGAAAAACGAGCTATCACAATGGTTTATTTTTTCGAATATTTCCGCATAGAAATATCCCTCCTAGGAAAGGACCAGAATGATCTTAATTACGCTTTTGATCGGTTGGAAAGGACATACCTTTTCCATGCACATTGGTACATTATTTTGAACCAAATATATTACTCAGTTTTTCGTGGGCGAAAGATTGAACGGGTTAATCTTCGGTTCTCGAAATGTAATCATTTTTTTCTATAAACCAAGAGAATCTAAAATTAATCTCAAAGTGTTTTAATTTCACCCTGCTGATTATCTTGCCGTTAAAACGATTTAGCAGTAGGGAAGAAGAATTAATCTTTGCTTAACAATAAATCCAGGATTGCCCATGCAGCAATAATTATTAAGCCAATTACTAATGATATATTCGCCCCTGGCCAATGCATAATTTTAGAAATAGAACCAATCACAACGGCAAAAATTCCAATTATAACGATAACATTTTTTGTTATATCCGCATTGCTTTGCGTCTGTGTTGATCCATCCTCATTGGTCTTGTTTTGAAAAAATGGCAAACCTATAGAAAGGGAAACGAAAACACCCAGCGAAATTAAAAAAATGGCACTCGTCACTACTCTACCTGGAAAGTGAAAGATGTAAACTATAAAACGAATAAAAAAGGAGATAACTACGGCTAATTTCGCATAATCCAATTTAACTTTTTCTGGTTTAGCCAAAAATCGTAAAAAGTAAAAAAATGAGACAGCACAAGCACCTATATTAAGCAACCAATTGGCGTAGGGCCAATGCATGATTTTGAACAAAATGCCAACAATTAGTACCGCTATTGCAATGAAAACTGGTGCTTTAAGTTTAACGGTTGAAGTAGACATTTACACTATATTTTTTGCGTAATATTAAGTATAAAACTTTATAACCTGAACCCTAAACCTATTAATGCTGAAACTTCATTACGATTTGGTGTATAGTTTTGCGAGTTTTGCAAACCAACATGGTAAGCATAGGTCAATTGTGTATTAAATACCATTCTTCCTTTAATGAATTGGTAAGTTGCTCCTAACTCTGGAACCATATTCCAACCTTGCTGTTTGTCTATTGCAAATAATTCGCCACCAAGACCAACAAAGGCTTTAATTTTACCGTGAATATAAATTGTTTTATAATAAGCCAAAGCTGCTGAATAATTGCCATTACGCAATGGAATGCACTGTAAACTAACCGAAGATTGAAGACGCTTTTTAAGAACATTATTGAATGAATACGCCAGGTCAAATTTGGAATAATACTCCCCATCAAAACGCAATGAAGTTCCAAGTGAAAAGCTCACTGTACGTTGATAAACTGGGACCCAATCATATGAATATGTTGGTTGGATCATTGCACATTCTTCTAAAGTCAATCCGTTTTCTATAGCCCAATCCGCTATGAATGTAACATCCATGTCATATATCTCGGCATATTGATATTCATTATTCACAGCTTCTGCCACTGTTCTACCTTGGGTTGATTCGAGCAAATAACCAACGGCACAAATTGTTCCTTCATCATCTATAAAACATGGTTTTCTGGCTGGTTTTTCAGATTTATTTTTCGGATATTTACCGGCCAAGGCATATTGCTGTAATAGATCCAAAGCCTTCACTCTTTTTCTTTGTTGCTTTTCTGATAAATGAGTACAATTTTTCTGCCGTAAAACATAGGACACATATAATAAATGACACTTCACGCGTAAATTTTCATTCGAGTTACTATTCGGGTGATATCCCATAATAGCTTCAAATCCTTTATCTCCTATTATTGAATTAACGGGCTGATTTTTAGCAAATAATGTTGTGGAGGAAAATAGAATTATTAAATAAACGAATCTTTTCATACTCTAATTTTTATAATGGATGCAAAGGTTGGGGGAATTGCATAATTCACCACACTCATTTTGCCGCCATTTTCACTAATTCAAGATATGTTTTACCCGTTAATTTACCTTCAAACCATAGCATGATTTCGGCATAGTTTGGGTTAAAATTTTCGCACTTATCCAAGCCTTTCATTTCGTTTAAAACTTGCATGGCTTTTTCACGATCGTCAAAATGATTACGCGCAAAATTCAACATTTTAAATAGTAATTTCTCTAATTGATTTAATCCTCCATGTTTTTGAAAATAGCGTTGTTCAGCGCGTAATTCATATTCGAGTAAATCAAACTTTTTCGTTTCAACCCAAATTACAAGCATTAATATTTTGGCTTGTTTATTTAAATCTTCTCTTAAATCTACATTGGGTAATTCAAGCATTTGATTCAATTGTTGTTTACACAATTTAAATGATCCCATTCCAAAATAGGATAGGGCTATTAAATAATAATGCCGAACTGTAATGGCTTGACTTACTTCTTGCTCATATTTCTTTAAATAGGACTCAAGTGCTGGGATTTCTTCCACGGCTCTATTAAATTCTCCCATTTTATTATAAGTCGTAATTTCATGATGCAATGCCGCATACTCAATAATATAGGTTATTCTCTCATGTGTTTTGAGTTGGCTTTTAGGATAAAATGTGCGCAGTAGATTCAGTGTTTCAAATGCCTGATCATATTCCTTTAAACCCAAAAATGAACTGTGTAAATTCAGTAAAGTAGTTGAATAATTTACAACATGTTGTTTAATTAATTGTGGGTTAGATTCGAAAAGATCTTTAGCCTTACTAATCCAAAGATGCATGTCTTTATCTAATCCTTTGCCTTGCGCATAAAAATAATGTATGTTGATATATTGTCTTTGGGCTTTAAAACTAGCTGGCATCCCATCTTCTTTTAAAATTGGTAGGTCCATTATTTTATCAAAATCCGTCAATACTTCGCTACTAAAGTTAGTAAAGCCTTCTCGGGTAGTGATTTCATAGGTTTTTTTATAAATCTCATCAAATTCCGCCTCAATTTCGAGCAATTTAAACAGGGCCAATTGCTGAATTCTTATTTCCTCTCCGTGATGCGGATTTATGCCACCAGGATGGTTCAAGCCTTCTAAATTTAACAACTCTAACAATTTAAGGTGATCTCCCAATCCAAGGGCCAATGTTTTTGCTTTTTCAATCAACTTTTCACACCGTTGATAAAAGCCTTTGCTTTGCAAAACACGGATATGTACTAAAAAATCTGCCAGCTGATACTGTGGCTCATGTTTCTGATTATAAACGGCTAAATCATTCAATAAAGCACGATAGACATAATCTTTTGCGGCGTTGAATCTGCCAATCCATTTTTCTTTGGCAAACTTTTCTTTAATTGCTGCTTCGTTGTATTCTTCTTGGTTGTCAATCGCATCAAAAATGGCCACATACTTTTTCGCATCTTTCCCTGACATTGCGTTTAATCTAAACGCTCGTTTTTCACTTTTAGTCAGTGTTTTTATCAATTTAAAAAGATGGTCAGATGGTTTTTTCATTTTGATGTTAGATCGCTAGTAATTATTAGAAATTTTGTACACTACATGTGGTTTTAAGGGGTCATTTTTCGACAGTCTTGGATGATCAAAAACTCCAATTTTAACCATCCCTGTTTTTTTCATTATATGTTCCGATTTACTATTTATTTGGGAGGTAATGGAATGAATAACAGGCATGTTTAACACATTAAATCCATAGTTCAAACAAGCCAAGGTCCCTTCCGTTGCAAGGCCTTTATTCCAAGCTGATTTTTGTAGTCGCCAACCAATTTCAAAACAAGGTGTAAAAAAGGCATCAAAAGTTGACCGTATAATTCCAATAAAGCCAATAAATTCATTTTTGTCAAGTAATTCCACTGCAAAAAATGTATATCCAAGTTCTTTGTATACATCTTGCATTCGTTCAATCATAGCAGAGGATTCCTCAACGGTTAATAGTTTTGGGAAAAATTCCATCACTTCCAAATCCCTATTCATTTTTGCGAATGGTTCATGATCAGACAATTTCCAATTTCTAAATCCTAAACGCTCTGACTGGAATAAGTAATCTGCCTGCATGTTGGGTTTCTAATTTTTTAATTTTGAGTAATTAATTTTTCACAAACGTTTTAACGACAGTGCTACCATCTGCAAAATAGACGGTTACATAATATAATCCTGGTGCAATATCTCCAACCTCCAAAAGCGTTCTATTGGAAACACTTTTGATTTGTTTCCCAGCCGCGTCGTAAAATTCAATTTTGTTTTCAATTGGAATACCTGAAATCTGAATCAAGTTGGAATTAGCTGGATTTGGAATAATTTTGATGTCTGAATCATCCAACTCATTTACACCAGCATAAACGCCGTAATTAAATTCATGCACAATTGTTTCACCTTCATAATCCGCCTCTAACGTCCAAACACCATTTGGCCCTTCCGTTGGTAAATACCATGACCAATACCACCAAGATGCATTAAGTGTAATACCAATGGTATATGACCAATCATTCCAAACCGTTCCATCAGGCATTTTAATTCGGCAGTCAAATTCAGTACCGTCTAAGCCATCATGAAAGTAAAATGCCGTAAATATCTCGTCACCTGAATAAAAATCGTTCGACATGTGCGGATCTTCATTAATCAAAGGACAACCATGCTCAGGAACAGTGTCATGCGTTAAGATTGTGTTTAACGTTGGTTCACGATTCTCATCTTGTGTTTCCCACCAAGAGTCTAAATTTATATCATTGCAATCTCCCGCGTACGGATCGATTAAATTACCATCACCATCATATACTTCTAGGTGCAAATGTGGTCCCGTTGAACACCCGGAACTTGCAACAACGCCTAAATATTCTCCTTCATCCACAGCATCTCCAACTTCTTTATCCGTTAGTGATCCACTTTTCAAATGTCCATACCAGGCGACGGAACCATCTGCATGCTGCACATAAATTGCATTCCAAGATCCAAGGCATTCACAATGGTCATCTTCAAATCCGTCTGCCTTATTAATAATTACTCCTTCTTCTCCTGCTATTACTTCTACCAAATTATTTTCATACATATACCACGGAAATGGCCAAGTGAAGATATCAGTTCCCTTATGTCCGTTATATGTGCGTTCATTACAATAATAATCACCTAATTCTGGCCCAGGAGTTTGATCAACATAGTTGGCTATGCCATAATAACTATTCCATTCAAAACCAGCTGCTTTTTGTAAAGGCCAAATGAATTTAACATCTTCACGATCTCCTGAAAAGTTCAATTTTCCTTCAGTACGTAAGGCTTCCACATTAATCCTCAATTGACTTCGAATTGCAAGGCGGTCTTCTTCACTTAAACAATTGTCTTCTGAATGAGGCACTTGATATTCACCCCCACCAAAGGCTACTGGGATGTTTTGCGTATAAAGCGGAGTACATATAACGAATAGTAAAAGTGAATTTAAAATATATTTCATAGCGACTATTTTATTCAAAAAAAACTTAGAATGACCTTTTTAAATTTAATCATTTTTAAGAATCCGCAATTTCCAAGGAACTGATAATTTTATTTGTTTTTTCTTCGCAATTCATTTATTCTGTCAAAAAGCAGTACGGCAACAATGACTGTAGCCAAGATCCAGCTTTTCATCCAGAAATGATAAAGCATAGCAACTAACACGAAAGGAGTTAGATAGTTGACTATGTTTCGCCACTTTTCTAAGTGTCTTTTTTTGCGTTTATATGCCGGTGACTTTTTGGGTTCGTACAATTTTCTTAAAATGAAAAAGATAATGTGCGCGCTGCCAATTACCAAGGCGCAAACCAAGACTAACGAAGACAAAAACTTTTCGATTCCTTGATTTTGATAAACGTTGTATAAATACCAAGATGCATAGAAAAGTGCCGCAATAATTATTAACGGTAACAGTATTCTGTTCCAAATTATCCGTAAAACATTATTTTCTTGCATTCCTTTTTAATTGTTTATCAACTCATTAACAATTAGAATCAAAGTTAAATCAAATTCAGCTTTACTCAGAACCTTTCGCTTGATTTTATCCACGTCGATTATTTGATGAAGACTAATAATGCAATATCATATTGCTCTGTAGGCTTAATAGACTTTGATTATTTTAGATAAAAAGGGATTAAAAGCGAATTGCATTTTCATTTTTTTAATGCTACATTTACAAAAACTCAGATCTTTCACAGCCTGCTATTTGTTTTGTGAATTATCTTCTAAAACCTAATTTTTATGACATTACTTGAAATTACCGCAGCAATGCAAGCATACGCGAATCAACGAAACACGCGTGGTGCAACTACCATGCAAGGATGGTATAATAACCGTAATATGTTTCCCTACACACGCGATAATAACAATCAACCTATTCCTCCTGCTACGGAAGCTTATGTTCATGCTTATCCTGGAATAGTAAACAATACATTGATCTTTTTTGTAATTTCTGCATATAAGGATGTACCTGGTAATACCAACATTGAGAACGATATTGAAGTTTGTGCCACAAGTTGGTTGAATCCAGGTAGCACACCGAGTGGATCAGAAGGTCAAACGGGAGATCCATTGCCTGTTGCTGATGCACTAAACTTAATTCAAAATTGGATAGGTAATTATTCTCCTTGGATTGGAAATAATATCACAACTATATTTCAAGCTTTCCGAATTCCTCAATCAGACTCTTCTTATGGAAGTATTCATAACGCAACGTTAGCACTAAAAAGTGATTCAAGCACAACTGGGGTAGCTTCAGATGTAGTTGTACAAGATGTTAATAGTCAGATCATAGAATATTTTGACACCGTACAACCTGTACCTCCTTTCCCTATAAGCGACCCAGAAACTGATTATTATCTTTATACACTTTTGACATAGAAATTAATTAAAATATATGGAGGAGGTCTATAAATATATTGCGTTATATCTCGCGAGGGCCACACCGTTTATACTATTCGCTTGTATCACACTGGTTATCATACGTTTTAATAAGGTTTCAGCTAATTTTCGGGTTCTATTTTACTATCTCGTTTTGTCTCTACTAGCAAATCTTGGAATGAAGTTGATTGCTTATTATTGGGGGAATAATTTAATTGTGATCCCCTTATTCGGCTTTTTTGAATTGGCCTTATTCACAGTCTTATATGCGCGTCATATGGACTTAAAGAAAGTAAGCAACCTGGTTTGGGTCGTTGGCATAATTGGCTGCGGATATATACTATATGAAACTTGCACAGTGAACACGATCGTTCCCAGTGAGTTTCAATCTTATTCACGTCCAATAAGTGCATTTATTATCGTCTGTTATAGTATGATTTACTTCTTTGATAAATTATTGAAAGGAACCGATTTGAACGATTCGACAATAAAATTAAATGCAACAATATTGGTTTTCTTTTCACTGAATATCATTTTCTTATTACCCATGAATTTTTTAATTGGAGAAAACTCTAATTATGTGAAATTCTATTTCTGGATAGCGTATACTTTAATTGTCGTACTTTTTTATCTTACTATAACTTTTTCAATATGGAAAAATGGCAGGACCCCGAAACGCTTGCACTCTGGTTCGGAATCGTAATTGTTTTTGTACTCTTATTAGTAACTTCCATTATTATTTTGGTTCGTATAAATTATGAGAAAATTTTGGAGCGAAGTAAAGAAGAGGCCGAAACACAAATTAAGCACCAGCGCGAATTATTGGAAACAAATATTCAAATCCAAGAAAAAGAGCGCGACAGAATTGCAGCAGATTTGCACGACAGTTTGATTGGTAAATTGACAGTAATCCGGTTAAAAAGCCAAATGCAAGTTGACAAAGATGAGATTGATGAAATGATGGGAGAAACGATTAGTGAAGCGAGAAGAATCACGCATGACTTAAGCCCGCCCTTAATAGAACACACATCAATTTGCGAAATTTTAAAAGAATTGATTGACCCTTGGAAAGCAACCTACAAGATAACGAATCGAATAGATATTAGAGCCGACTTTGATTTATCGCCACGCACTAAGATTCAGCTGACACGGATATTTCAAGAAGTTTTGACCAATATAACGAAGCATGCAGAAGCCACAGAGATTACCTTCCAAATTCGACAAACGGAGCGATTATTGGCGCTAAAACTAAGTGATAATGGCAAAGGAATTGATGTTGACAAAATGAAACACGGATTGGGATTAAAAAGTATCGAAAGTAGGGTTCAATATATCAACGGCAAATATAAAGTTCGTTCTAAGCCTAATCATATGACTTCTTTTCTATTCCTTATTCCCCACTAAAAGAGGGATTCGGAGAAAAATGCTTAAATTGCTTTAAACTCAGGAATTATGGACAAGATATCAATCGGAATAGTTGATGATGACGCATTGATTGTCAATCTACTAAAAAATTTTTTAGACGGGCAGGAAGAAATGGATGTACGCTTAACGGCTTCAAACGGTAAAGATTGTCTTCAAAAATTGCGTGACTTGGAAGATATTCCCGAGATTTTGCTCATGGATTTAAAAATGGACGAAATGAATGGAATTGAAACCACGCAAGTGTTAAAAAAAGAGTTTCCAAATATTAAAACCATAATTATTTCTTCGCACTACAAAGTGTCATTTATGGGTTTCATGCTTAAAACAGGTGTTTCTGCATTTGCTCCTAAAGGTATTTCAACGAAAGATTTACTTTTAATGATCAAAGAAGTAAAGCAACGGGGTTATTATTTTAATCCTGATCAACTTGAAATTATTCGTGAGCAACTTTCTTCCAAATTCCCTAAACCTGTTTTAGAGGTTGAGAATATTTTATCTGAACGGGAAATTGATGTATTAAAACTACTATGCCAGCAAAAAACGGCGAAAGAAATTGGTGAGAAACTCTTCATTACTAAAAGAACGGTTGAAGGACACAAGAATAATTTATTTGTTAAAACAGGTGCTAAAAATGTAGCAGGGCTTGTAATCTACGCCGTTCAAAACGGAATTATTAATGCCGATAGTTTACCCATAATTTAAAATCATTTCCTACAGGTATTTATTACGGTTTCTTCCAAGTAGGTATTTCCTACCTATAACGGATATCACTTTATCCGCATATTTGTTCCAAGAAACATTAACAATTACTCAAAACTTGTAAAGAAGTTTACACGTATAAAACATACAACATAATTCAAGTCGACAATATTAGATCCTTAGACTCATTAGGATTTTAATAGAGCCTTCACCTAACAAATTGTTTGTGCGTGTAACTATACTCTTGGTCCATCTCGGGTTAATCTTGGACCATTGGCGCAACCAATTCGTTGGTTGCGCACTTTTTGTTTTAAGGTTACTTTCTTTTAAAATACACATCCATATTAAAAGAAAACATGTGTAAATCGAACCTCATCCCTATCATACTCCTATTGTTCTCCTCCTGCTCTCTTTATTCAGCAGGCCCGGAAGATCAATTATCAACGAGCAGAAATAGGAACGTTTGTGGACATTTGAAAGATAGTGTAATATTATATGCAATTTTTATTGATATAAATGAATTACACCCTTTTACTCAGTATGATATTCAATCTACTATGGATTCTGTCCAAAAGGCGTGCAATTGGATTCAAAAACAGGCCGATACAAATCAAATAACACTTTCAATAAAACCCGTTCTTCACAAAACTCGGGGAAAATATTCTTTCTATGAAAGAAGGGCATTAACGCATTTATCCTTAAATCAAATTGGGTCAAAAAAAAGGCGTCATTATAATCAACTTATGGATTGGGCCGACAAAGTTTCAAGATATGCGTCTCGCGGAATAAAAAGACAAAAGTCATCAAAATTAGGCTCAAAAATCCGAGTGAATAACACCGAACAACTTATAGCTAGACTTCGCGACCAATATAAAACGGATCATATTTCTCTTATGTTCTTTATTAACGGATATTATGAACGCCCACGCTCCTTTACATTTAATTCCGAAACAAACGGCCCTAATGTTGAGTTCTCATTAATCACGCATAAGAACCCGAGTGACATAACCCATGAATTACTGCATTTATTTGGAGCTATAGACCTCTACCCACACGGGCAACAAGCTAATTTTAATTACTCAGAAATTGCTGAAAAGTATCCGAATGAAATTATGAGAATTTCGCATAAAAACATTGACAAACTCATGCTTTCTCCAATCACCAAATACTATATTGGCTGGGAAAATGATCTTGACAAAGCAGACACGCGCTTACTTTATCATCTAAACAATGTCACTCCCTATTAATCTGGCTTATAAACCTTTGATAGTACAGGAAATAAGAAAACCACAAAAAAGAACATTTACCGCGTTCAATTACTGCAGAATATCGACTATTTCGGTCATTTTGTAAAGTTTTTAGTTAAAAAACTTTCTTTTCGGCAGAATTCTATTAAATTAGGTCAAAATTATTACATGAAACGCAAAGGAAGACCGGCTACTAAACAAGCCGAACTAAAAGAGGGGTTTTACATTGAGTTAAGAACCAAAGGTTCTAATTCTCCAGTAAAAATAAGAAGAGAAAACATGGCGGAAGTTGACTTGGCTATGGAACAATACGGTAGAAGCAAAATTGTGACTTACTTAGGACAAGTTAAGGAAGGCAAGTGGCTCGACGGTAAAAACAAAGGCAAAAAAACAGCTTAATGAAGAGCTGATTTTCAGCTAACTTCTTCATTCAATCCCATTTATTTTTGATTAAAACATAGGCGGCTTATTGCATTTTAATGCTTCAAATCCGCCTATTTTTCATGTCGATTGGGCATTGCTATGCGGTAAAATAACTGACTTGCAATAAGACCAATTGCTGAGCAAATCATCAAAAAGCCAAACATCAACTTAAAGCCAAACTCTCCTGGATAATTATCTAGGAAATAACCTGAAAGTGGTCCCATAAAAATATCGGGCAAATATCCTGTTACGGAAATTAAACTCACGGCCAAACCAGTAAGTGCAACAGGAATATGCCCTTCTTTTAACAAGGCAAAATAAAGTGCCCTAATACCAAAAATGGCCATGCCTAATAAAATGGTAGATGAAAAGAATACGACATAAATTTGAGTTGAAGCCACACCAAAAGCAAAAAGTCCTGCCCCCGCAATAGCAGTTGCAAAACCAATTTTAACCCAATAAATTGCACTCATTTTATCAGCTGCGAATCCAATTAATACAGCAATTATTGGACGCATATATAGAAATAAGGCGCCAATACCTGCGCTTCGAACATCCGAAAACCCTATAACATCATGCGCGTATTGCGAAATAAGATCGGTTGATTTAAATCCTATATAAGCGGTTAAAATAATGATCATCAACAAAAAAACAGAGGGGTTCTTTAATACTTCCCAATAATGGGATAAAGGATTTCTTTTCTCATCCCCAGAATCTGAATCGGTCAAATCTAAGCGCAATAAAAAGTAAACTAAGAATGCAACAAAAACCACGAATGTCGAAGCAAATAAGACTACCGTTTTATAAGCGGCGCGAATGTCAACCAACGTTTGATTTTCAACACCTTCAATGAGCAAATAAGAAAATAAAAGCACTCCTATTGATCCAATGGATGCAGCTACTAACCCCCTACCCGCTTCTAAAAGTCCAAATGCTTTGCCTTGCCCGTCTTCCTTCCCCCAAATTCTTGTTGATTTTATCATGGCAGCCCAAAATAAAAGAATAGTCGTAACTCCCCAATAGCCGTACAAAACAAGCATACCCGTATAATTAGGATAAGTTGCCATGTAGAAACCACCGAGTGCCGTTAACAGTAGTGCAAGGGCCATTAATTTTCGAGGCGCCACTAAATCCGTAATAAATCCACCTAAAAAATAGGAGAACAAGGCACAAATCCCGTAGATTGAAAAGCAGTTCCCTAATTGCGTATTATTCAATTCTAAAGCCGTCAGCATTGTGGGCCGAAAAATACGCGCAATTACAAATGGCAAAAAAAATACAGATTCTCCAGCCAGCATCAATAAAAAGATGACAAGATAATTTAATCGTTTTTTTGGATTTGAATTCACGGCACTAATATATCCATTTGAGGATAAAACAGCTGTTATATTAGCCATTATTCCATTCCGAATCTAAATATTTTAAACAGACCTAGGTTAAACACCTCAATCAAAAAGTTCTTCTTATTTTAGGGTTCAAATGAGTCGATTTAATCCGTTTAAAAATTTAGGCCCGGGTACCTTAGTTGCTGCTGCTTTTATTGGGCCAGGCACTGTAACTATGTGTTCAAAAGCTGGCGCAGGATTTGGTTTCAGTTTACTATGGGCGCTTGTGTTATCTATTTTCGCAACGCTAGTTTTACAAGGCATGGCTGCGCGCTTAGGCTTGATTTATCAAAAAGGATTGGCCGAAGCTGTTCGAGGACAGTTAAAAACTAAAACGGCACAATACCTAGCAGTCACACTTATTGTTTCAGCCATTTTAATTGGGAATAGCGCATATCAAGCTGGAAATATCGGTGGTGGCGTTCTTGGTTTAGAACCATTATTGCCTGACACACATCTTAATTTCGGTGCTTTCTCATTGAATTACCTTGCTTTAATCATAGGAGCCATTGCATTTATTGTGCTCTATATTGGGAATTATAGACTGTTAGAAAGAGCATTGGTGATACTGGTTTTACTCATGAGTATTTCTTTTGTAATTACGGCTTTAATGACCAATCCGGATTGGGGCGCAGTGTTTACAGGTATATTCATCCCTAGCTTACCAAACGGAAGTTTATTTATTATTATGGGCCTAATTGGAACCACCGTGGTGCCTTATAATCTATTCTTACACGCTTCCTTGGTTCAAGAAAAATGGAAGGGAGAAAAGGATCTTAAAAAGGTAAGAAAAGACACTTTTGTGTCGATTTTATTGGGAGGAATTGTTTCTATGGCCATTGTAATATCGGCCGCCGCAATTTCGCAGCATTCAATTGAATCTGCGGGTGACTTGGCCAAGGGCTTAGAACCTTTATACGGTGATTTTGCTAAATACTTTTTAGGAATTGGGCTTTTTGCAGCAGGTATTACCTCAGCCATTACGGCTCCATTAGCCGCTGCATTTGTTGCCAAAGGCTGCTTTGGCTGGAAGGGTGATATTAAATCAACCAAATTTAGAGTAGTTTGGGCTTTCGTTTTAATTGTAGGTGCCATTTATGCTGCTCTTGGTTCGAGACCAACGGACATTATTACGTTTGCGCAAGTCGCTAATGGCTTGTTGCTCCCAATCATTGCCTTATTCCTACTTTGGGTGGTTAACAAGTCTGCAGTTATGGGTAAATTTGTGAATTCACGTGTGCAAAACATCATGGGTATTATTATCATTCTCATTGCTATTTCACTCAGTGTTAAAACACTCATTAAAGTATTTTTCATGTAGATGGCTTGGAATATTGACATTAATTGTGACTTAGGTGAAGGAGCTGGAAATGATGAAAAAATCATGCCGCACATTCATTCGTGTAGCATTGCTTGTGGCGGACATTACGGTACAATAACTTCAATTAAAACAACCATTTCTTTAGCTAAAAAACATGGTGTAAAAGTAGGCGCACACCCCTCTTTTCCTGATCCGACTAATTTTGGAAGAGTGCCTATGGAGCTAGAACCCGAAGTTTTAAAAGCCAGTATAATTGAGCAGATTCGTCGCTTCCAATCAGTAGCCAAGGAAATGGGAATAATTATGAATCATGTAAAATTGCATGGCGCCCTCTATAATTTGGCTGCAAAGAGTAACGTTATTGCCAACACGGTCATTGCTGCTTTATTAGAATTTGGAACAAATTTTTCCATTTACGCACCGCATCAATCGGCACTTCAAAAAGCCGGTGAGACGTATTACAACATAATTCCAGAAGTTTTTATTGACAGAACCTATCAAAATGACGGTAGCTTAACTCCGCGTACCGAAAAAAACGCATTAATTATTGATCCTTTACAAGCATGGCAGCAAATTGAAAATTGTTATCAAAATAAAACAGTACGGACTAGCAATAATAAACTGATTCCTTTACATGGAAAAACTTATTGTATTCATGGAGATGCAGAGCATTGTTTGGCACTTCTTGTGTTCGTTAACCAACAATTGAATAATGCGTAAACCAATCATTTCTTCATTTGGCGAGAATGCAATATTATTGAAATGGCCAACTGCTATTGATGCAAAAATGCATGCTGAAATATTGGCATGGGAAACATTAATTAAAACGCATTTTGATAATGACATTTTAGATTTGGTTGTGACCTATGCCGAAATGGCTCTTTACTTTAAAAGCCATGCGCCATTAGAAGAAATCACTGCTTTTATTCAGACAATTAACACTCCGAAAATCAATGAACGGAAATCACAGGCTTGGGTCATTCCTGTTTGTTATGATTCTGAATTTGGCTTAGACATAGACATTGTTGCGGAACATAATAATATAAGTGCTGATCAAGTTGTCATCTTACATACTGCTCAACCTTGCAGGATTTATTTTACAGGATTTTTACCCGGTTTTCTGTACTTAGGAGGATTAGCAGATCAACTTGTCACCCCACGAAAAAAAACACCGCGACTACAAATCTCCAAGGGAGCTGTGGCTATTGGCGGTTCGCAAACTGGAATTTATCCTATTGACAGTCCTGGTGGATGGCAAATTATTGGACATACACCAATTGAACTCTTTAATTTATCGAAAACAGAACCTTCTCCTTTTTTGCCAGGTGACTTTATTCATTTCCAATCCATTACTAAGGATCAACTTGAAGCAATTTCAGTGGAAATAGAAGCTGGGATTTATAATATCACGAAAGGAACAGTTAAATGATAGAAATAATCTCCAGCGGAATTTATACAACACTTCAAGATCAAGGTCGTTTTGGCTATCGCAATTATGGTGTACCAATTTCTGGTCCAATGGATTTGATCTCTGCACAGAATGCCAATCTCATTTTAAATAATGAACCCAATGCTGCATTATTAGAATTCACATTGCAAGGTGCAATTTTTAGATTTAATAAGCCTGCAATAATCGCAATCACTGGCGCGACTACTTCACCTACATTGAATGACGAAAAAATAAAAATTAATACCCCAATAAATATTCAAGCTAATGATTGCCTAAAGATTGGCAGATGCGCCAAAGGGATTTATGGTTATTTAGCAATATTGGGCGGCTTTTTAGGAGAAAAAAAATTAAACAGCCTTTCTCAATATAAAGGTATTACAAGCAAAACGCGAATTTTGAAAGGTGAAACATTGTTATTCAATCCTAATGTAGATCAAGTTGAATCGCGTCATAATAAAATAGCGTTAATTGATTTTAACGCTACTGAAATCCCTGCGCTTAAAGGACCCGATTATAATAATATCCATCCAGAAAAAGCGAAAAGATTATTGCTTAATTCATTTACTGTTTCAACTGAAATTAATCGAATGGGCTATAGAGTAGATGCTAAAACACCGATTGAAATGGCTGAAGTTTTAACTTCACCTGTTCAACCTGGTACAATTCAATTAACACCTTCTGGAAAGTTAATTGTACTCATGTCAGATTGTCAAACAACTGGTGGTTATGCAAGAATCTTCCAATTATCAGCAAAGTCTCGTTCAATTTTAGCGCAGAAAAGAACGGGCGAAAATTTTAGAATTAAATTGATGGATTAATTATTATTGCACCATTAATTGCAAATCTTGCCGCTGATCAGCATTTGAAATACTTAAAATATAATTCCCTTTTTTCAACTGTACAGGAATCAAATTTTGCCCAGAATTTAAATAGTGTTTATTCGAATAAATCAATCTCCCGTCTAATCCAAAAACACGAATTAAATATGTACCATCTGTTTGATTCTCTGAATGAATTAAAAGAGGCGAACCATAAGAAATTGGATTTGGATAAACCGCGTATTTATTATTATTCACATCAAATACTGGAATAGACAATGAAGCACAGTTCACTGAATCTATCCAATTAAAAGCAACAGTTAAAATAGCGTTTCTATCCGGAAAATCAATCGTATGCCCTACACCTGACAATAAATTTGTTGCCACTATTGCCCCTTTAGCAATCAGTGAATCTCGAACAGGATAAAATCGCGTAGTTGGCGAATCTGATGAACCATGAACAATATAAAATGGTTTACCTGTGGCATTCAATTGAAGAGTTTCGTTTACCTCCGAAGTTCCATTAATGGCTGCTCCAACGGGAATATAACCTTTTATTAAATCCCCATGACTTAAGCCATAAGTATACAAGCCTCTGCTGCCCCAAGAAAAGCCAATCCCGTAAAATTTGTCAAAATCTAAACTGTACCAATTCGCTACAGAATCTATTAGCACACTCGTAAAAGCCGTATCAATCGGATCGTCAATTTTACCATCAACTCCACCGTCTGGACAAATTAGAATCAATTGATTCTCTTCAGCAAAATCAACAAGCGTATCACACCAGCTTTCACCATCCCAACGAGATGTATTAAAAGGATGTAACGCCAACATTACTTTATTTGCTTCACCATTTACATATGTTGAAGGGATGTAAAGTGAATATTTTTTGGCTGGATCAGTATCAAATGGAAATTCTCCATTAATCCGCTCTTGCGCATTAGCAAAAACTGGAAGCAAACTGAATAATAGAAAATATAAATGCCGCATATGATTAATTTTAAAGGTATGTCGTAAAAATCCGAACAGCCTTACAAACAATTGTTAAAACTGTTAAATGCTAAAGCTAGCTAATTAAGTAATCAATATTTAAGCTAAAAAAGAATTTACATTATCAATATTCAGCAAAAAGGCGCAAGTAGCACTGAAAATTTGATTATTCGGTATAAAAAACACAAAATTGAATCGCAAGAGACTGTCTAAATTAGGCCGTCTCTTTTTTGATTCTTGATATTAGTTCACATTTTAAGGCTAAGTGTCCTCATCACTTGCCTATTTCGCAACCTCTTTTAAGTAATACATAATTTGAAATTAGAGAAATCGTATACAACTGATTCTAAGCAAGTGACGTGATATTTCTAACAATCTTTTACACATTTGTTAAATCTAATCAATAGTCTACCAGAATTATAGAAAACCCAAATTTTCGACTATATTTGAATTCGCAACCTATTTTAACCCTTTTTACTAACCTTATAATTTAAACCAAATGAAAAAAATGAGACTTTCTATTTCCATTTTAACAATGGCTGTATTAGGAACAGGTGCGAACCTTAATGCCCAAGTAAGCGGCGACCACGCCTTTATGATAGGCGATTATGTAGAAGTAGGAATTCATGAAGCGGGCTATGAAGGCGCGCCACTGGATACTGGAATAGCAACACATTATAGAGGTGCAACAGGTAAACTAGGCTTTGTAGCCAACCCTGCAGCCGACGGATGGGTAGAATACAATGGTGACTTTTACCAACCAGGTTCTCCTGAATCAGGTTTTGGAATTGGATTTACAAGAGCCGGAGTTGACTATGACTATTCAAATAACGCAGTTGGCTTATTTGAAATCCCAGGTGAAATTACTTCTTATTACGCTACAGTAGACTCTATTATTGTAGACTGGGAGGGTATGCCAGTAGGTGATAGTATCTTAGTAAAACTGAAGTACACCCTCAAAAAAGATGAGCATTTTTATAGAACGTTTATAGAATTTGATAATACCGGTTCAGAAACATATACTGATGTTTATTATTTCCGAACGCTTGACCCAGATAACAATCAATCAATTGGATGGGGATTTCCAACGACAAATACAATTATTTCTCAATCAGAAATGGCAGATGATTCTGCAATTGTTACTGCAACTTCAATCTCTGCTTGGACATCAATTATGGTATTAGAGGCTTATGGCCCAGAATGGAAAGCCTCAACAGGTGGATTTGCTAATAGAGATGCTTCCGACATGTGGGATGGAACAGGTGCTTTAACTGGTACTGAAGGTTATACTAACTTTGCCGATCAAGCAATTGCAATCGCTTTAAAGGTACCTTCACTTCCACCAAGTAGAAGAGCGGAAAGTGACGTTTATTCGTTTTCAACAGCCTTTAAACGGGGTATCGTTTATGAAGAAGAGCCCGTCGATACAGATGGATTGAACGAACATGATATTGAATTTAACCTCTACCCGAATCCAAATGAAGGAGATGTTGTTGATTTACAAATTACAGGTGAATTTGTTTATTCAATAGTAGATTTAAAAGGTAGTCTTGTATTAATGGGACAAGGAAACGGATATACTCAAATTGATTTAAAAGCAATTGAAAAAGGAATTTATATCATCAATATTCAGCAAAACGGAGCAAACGCTACTGAAAAGTTGATTATTCGATAAAAAACTTCAAAACATTTATTAAAAGAGACTGTCTATTTAGGCAGTCTCTTTTTTTTTGCAACGGTGAATCATATGAATCGTCCATAAAAAAAATGGATTGAAACTTATTTTTGGCAACGCAAGGGATTGTTTTTACGCCAAGGTTGAGTAAACCTTATTTCAAACCTAAACAAAGCTGTATGAAAATACCTCTACTCAAAACTTCTCTATCGCTCCTTTTATTTGCTGGCTTAGGACAATCCTTTGCACAAATGGACGGTCCTAACGCTTTTATGCTAGGTAACTTTGTCGAAATAGGCATCAATGAACTTGGGTACGAAGGTGCCCCATGTAATGATGGAGACACCATACATTGCAGAGGTGGGGCTGGACCTTATGGCACCTTAGGCTTCACTGCAAACCCGGCTATGGACGGATGGGTTACTTTTAACGGTGATTTTTATTCTGTTGGTGCACCTGAGAATGGATTCGGATTGAAATTCGACCATTTAGGAACAACTTATGAAGTTGGTAATAATGGATCAGGTATAGGAGATATCGCAGGTTCTATTACAAGCTATACGGAAACCTTTGACTCTATTACCGTTATTTGGGATGGAACAATAATCGATCTGGATTTAACAGTAATGTATGAGATTAAAAAAGATGAACATTTCTATACCACCTCTATGCTTTTAAACAATTCAGGAGTAGACGATTATACAAATGTATTTTATTATAGAAATTTTGATCCAGACAATAACCAATCAATTAGCGGCTCTTTTGTTACAACCAACACCATTGAATCACAATCTGAAATGGCAGATGATTCGGTAATTGTTAGTGCTAGTCAAGATCTCCCTTATGTATCGGAAGTTATTTTACATGCTTATGGTGAAGATTGGAAAGGATTTAGAGGCGGATTCTTTAATAGAGACGCAGGAGATATGTGGAATGGAACTGGTGGATTAATCACTACGGAAGGTTCTTCAGCAACGGCAGATCAAGCTTTTGGAGTTGCGTATAAAGTTGGAGATATTCCTCCTGGAAAAGCTGCATCTGAATGGTTTTCGTTTGCAACGGCATTTAAAAGAGGTATTGTTTTTGAAGAAGAAGACGAACCAGATACAGACGGATTAAATGAACATTCACTTGATTTTAAAATCTACCCTAACCCTACTGAAATTGGCAATGTAAACATTGTCCTTGCTGGTCAATTCAACTTTCAAATTACGGATCTTAATGGCAGGATAATTGCAAGTGGCATTGGAACTGATAAAAAAGAAATTGAATTAAATAATATTGAAAAGGGAATCTATTTCATTACTTTACAACAAAATGATAATGCTAATACGCAAAAGCTTATCATAAGATAAAGGTCTTTCCTTTATCGCAACCAACAAAAAGCCATCTGCCTTAGGCGGATGGCTTTTTAATTTCTATTTCCGAAGAGGAATTATTTAATATGTTGTCAGTCAATTCTTAATCCAATCGATACTTTAAAATTTAAATTGGTCTGATTAATTGTAGCTTTACTACCATTAATTGTTGGATCGTAAGCATAATAGTCAGATACTGTACTTTTTAGCACGCAAGAAGCATCCATGTAAACTTTACCCCAATTGTAGCCTAAGCCTCCTGTATAAAATAAGGTTGGATATTGTTCATTCCCTTTCCCTGCTTCATAAGGCGAATCATAAAATGCGAAGCCAGCGCGAACATATGTTTGAGAATTAATGCGTGCCTCTGCCCCAATTTTATAATTAAAAGAAGATTTATACAAATTTTCTATTTGGAAATTTTCACTGACAAAATTATACGGTGCATCACTGAAACGACGTGATTTTAACGTAGCAGCCGAATAATCAACATATTCAATTTCCACTCCTATTGAACCAAACTTTTCTAACACAATCCCTAGTGATAAATTACTTTTAAATGGTGTTGATACGCGGTAATCATAAGCCCCATAAGGAACGTCTTCATCAGCTATTTCTTCCTTACCGTCGTTGGTCAACGTAGTCATATTATTGGAATAAGAGTCCGACATATTATAAACTGTTGGCAATTGTGCTGACAAGCCTACACTTATCCAATCAACAGGTAAATAAATGGCACCGATACGTGCATTATATCCCCAACCTTCTATATCAAGAGAACCAGTATAGTTGATATTATGCAACCATAAATCTTCATTCGTAAATGATTCTTTATGGGAAAAAACTTCCTCGTATTTTACGCGTGTCAAATTAAAAGCACCGCCTAAATATAATTTGTTTGCATAATTTCCGCTGAGGGTAAAACTATATTCCGACATGCCACCGCGTCTTGTAATTGAACGGCTATGGATTGATTTACCCGAATTAAATTCAGTTGAATAATCATTTGTTCCATCAATGGGATCAATACCAAACGTCCAATAGGCTAACCAGGATGAGAAAGGAAAATTATCATATAACAAAGTATCTGGTGTACCGCTCGCTTCGTTTATAAAAGAATGTAAGATGGAAGAATCCGCCGTACCATTATATTCAATCCGTTGTTGGAAACTTTTAATTCTCGTCATCCCCATACCGATTTGAACACTGTACCAATTACTGAACTTCTTAGGGTTGAGCTCGTAAGCTTTAACGTAAGAAATATTGCTCAGGTTACCTACTGTTCCTTGATCTTTGGTCGTTTGATCATAAAAGCTTGTGCCTGACATCACACTTTCAATATTCAAAGTCGTTGAAAAATTTGTTTTCCTAATACGTGCCAATCCTGCTGGGTTTTGCGTGGCTACTGAAAAATCTCCTCCAAATGCTGTCATTGCGCCAGCCATACCTGTATTACGGGCAGTGCCTCCAAAAAATGTTTGTGAATAACGCAGCGCGTCATCTTCGTTTTGGGCGTACGTCAGTTGCCCAATTAGCAAAGCGCTAATTCCTAATATTAATTTAATCATAGTCTAAATTTGCGATCAATTAGAGACAAACACAAATATGGGTTTGTCTCTAATATGGGTTTGTAATAAAACTGTCGGTTTAAGAATGAATCTATCTTCTTTTAGAACCTCCCGAACTTGATGATGATCCACTACTTCTTGATGACCCACCTGAAGATGCTCCACTACTTCGTGAAGAACCGCTAGAAGATGATCCGCTACTTCTTGAAGAACCTGATGGTTTATTCGTTGAAGATCCTGATGAACGATTGCTAGACGGTCTGTTTGTTGAAGAACCAGATGACGGTCTATTGTTAGAAGGTCTGTTCGTTGAAGAACCAGATGGTCTATTATTAGATGGTCTATTCGTAGTCGTCCCAGAAGGTCTATTATTCGTGCCAGATGGTCTGTTTGTCGTTGTTCCTGAAGGTCTTGTATTCGTACTTGGCCTGTTATTAGTCCCTGATGGTCTCGTATTCGTACCAGTACTTGGTCTGTTATTTGGATTAGTATAGGTTCTGTCAGAATTACCCGTATTGTTACCAGTTGAACCGTTTTGTGGCGTATACTTACGTTGAGTGGTACCACCACCTGAAGTATTTTGCCCTGTACTTGACGTGCCATTAGTTGCAGTTGAAGTTCCGGTTCCAAAACGATTTGTTGCCTTATTAGATGTAGTAGTTGCTATAGGAGCAGATGTTCCAGTATTAATAGGTTTTGTTTTATCAATAACCACAAGACCTTTGTGATCAACTTGTCCAGAACCATTTGTCACTCCGTAAGAAGGATTATCATCTATATTTCCAATTGGTTGAGAATTAACTCCAGCCGTTCCTTGTCCGTTTGAAACACCAACATTATTACCAGTGTCAACAGGTTTTACTGTTCCATTTGAAATACCACCATTATTACCAGTACTAATAGGTTTTACTGTTCCGTCTGAAATAAATCCAGCGCCGGTTACAGGTTTAAAATCTACAGGCTTTGAATTCCCACCACTTATAATACCAGTTCCTGTTGAAGCGATTGCTTGAGAATCGTCATATGCAGGAAACGGCTTAATTGAACCAGTTCCAGGTACTGGAGCTTTTACTGTATGCTCATATGCTGTTGTATTAGGAGAATCTGTATTCGTACTTCCACGGTGACCGTAAATTACGTTATCGTTTGGTCCAGTGTTTCCGTTCCCATTTCCGTCACCAGGACTGTTGTACCAACCATTATTATTGTTGGGATATCCCCAGCCATTATTGTATCCGTATGGATTGTAACCCCAAGGGTCATATCCCCATCCGTTATTACCCCAGCCGTTGTTATATCCGTAATAATTTCCCCAACCATGACAGTGGTTATGTCCCCAGCCACCATAGCCCCAGCTATTATAACGCCAATTACTACGTCCATAATAGCCGCTATATCCCCAGCTATTATACCAAGGATTATATCCCCAGCCGTTATTCCAAGAATTATTTCCCCAGCTATTATTCCAAGAACTATTATTCCAAGAATTACCATAACCGTTATTCAATCCATTATTATAACCGTTATTGTACCCATTATTATAGGCACTATTATTATCGTAATTCGTTACATTTATATCACCAGAATTGGTGTAATACGAGTCGTAAAGACCGTTTTCATTTTTTGCGTTTGAGTCAACTTCGACTTCATAGTTATTTTCGCTGTCCTTTATATAGTCAGCATAACCTAAATCTTCATTAACCTCTTCAGGTTGTTGAACTTCGACTTTAGAGTATACGTCATCATATACGTCTTTCGTTCCGGCGCATGAAGCGAGGATCAGAACAGGTAATAAATAAATTAATTTTTTCATAGTGCGATCAATTGGAATGGATGAAACTTATAATTACATTTGTTTTGATTTAAGAAAGTTACAAAAATTATACCAAAAAATGGCACAAAAAATTTCTTCTCGTAAAGATGACTATTCTAAATGGTACCTTGACATAGTCAAAACCGCTGATTTAGCTGAGAATTCTGAAGTTCGAGGATGTATGGTAATTAAACCATATGGATATGCAATTTGGGAAAAAATGAAGGCCCAATTAGACCTAAAATTTAAAGAAACCGGTCATCAAAATGCTTACTTTCCACTTTTCGTGCCAAAAAGTTTATTTGAGGCGGAAGAAAAAAATGCAGAAGGTTTTGCTAAAGAATGTGCAGTAGTAACTCACTACCGTTTAAAATCCGATCCGAACAATAAAGGAAAACTAATTGTTGATCCGAATGCTAAATTAGAAGAGGAACTTGTTGTTCGTCCAACTAGTGAAGCAATTATTTGGAGTACATACAAAAAATGGATCCAATCTTACCGTGATTTACCCATATTAATTAATCAATGGGCCAATGTTGTTCGTTGGGAAATGCGTACGCGTTTATTTTTAAGAACGACTGAATTTTTATGGCAAGAAGGACATACGGCTCACGCTACTCAATCAGAAGCGATTACTGAATCTGAATTAATGATTGAGATTTACGCCAAATTTGCGGAGGATTTTATGGCAATGCCAGTAATTCGCGGTGTAAAGTCTGAAAGTGAACGTTTTGCAGGAGCAGAAGAAACCTATACAATTGAGGCAATGATGCAAGATGGCAAAGCATTGCAATCTGGAACATCTCATTTTTTAGGCCAAAATTTTGCAAAAGCATTTGATGTGAAATTTGCAGATAAAGAAGGCAAAAAAGAGCATGTTTGGGCTACCTCTTGGGGTGTATCAACACGACTAATGGGGGCGTTAATCATGTCTCATTCTGATGATTTAGGTCTTGTATTACCTCCAAAATTGGCTCCTATACATGTTGCAATTATTCCAATTTTTAAGGGAGATGAGCAATTAGCAGAAATCAAAGAAAAGTTAGATCCTATTATTGCAGCCCTTCGTGCCGCTGATATTAGTGTGAAATTTGATGATGACGATCAAAAAAGACCGGGTTGGAAATTTGCCGAATATGAAGCCAAAGGTGTACCTGTTCGTTTAGCTGTTGGTGCTAGAGATTTAGCAAACAACCAAATTGAGGTTGCCAGACGAGACACGCAAGAAAAGCAGTCCATACAATTAGATACCGTGGTTGAACATATTAAGAACTTGCTAGAAGAGATACAGGAAAATCTTTACACAAGAGCGTTGAACCGACATACTGAGAATACGCAAAATGTAGAAACTTATGATGAATTAAAAGAAAAGCTGAATAGTGAACCTGGCTTTTTCTTGGCGCATTGGGATGGCACAACTGAGACGGAAGAAAAAATTCAAAAAGAGACGAAAGCTACCATTCGTTGCATTCCTTTAGATGCAGCAGAAGAAGATGGCAAATGTATTGTTACTGGAAAACCATCTAAAAAACGTGTGATTTTTGCAAAAGCATATTAATTATGGATAAGAATAAATTTGAAGAACATCTAGCGCAAGGAAGAGGCTATTTGGTTGACACACTTAAAAACAAGACGGTAGCCAAATTGGATGTTTATAAGAACACCATGGAATGGTTTAAAGTATTTAAACTTGAATTGGAGGGCTGTATTGACCTAATTAAGCAAGAAATCAATGACGATCGCATTCGTTTAAGATATGTTGACAAAGGTGATGCTGAAGCGCAGCTATTCATTGGTAGTGATGTCATCATCTTTAACATGCATACAAACGTTTTTCAGTTAAGTCCTAATAATTATGCTAGTCAAACTTCATACGTCCGTCAAAACCCATTAAATGGGTTTTGTGGAATTATTCGGATTTATGATTTTTTGGCAGATTCATATGAATTTAACAGACATCATGATGTTGGATATATGATTGGTAGAATTTTAATTAATCGGGAAAATCATTTCTTAATGCAAGGAAAAGGACAACTGGGTTTTATGTATAAAGATTTTATGCACCAAGTTTTAACCAAAGAAGTGATTCAAGATATCATTTTACGTGTAAGTATTCATGCTTTAGATTTTGATCTTTTCATTCCGCCATATGGCGCTGTTCAGACTGCTACTGTGCAAGATTTACAGACGCTTAACCACAGTTCTCAATTGAAGACAGGAAAGCGTCTAGGATTTAAATTTGAAGCGGATATAAATATTAGTTAAAAAAGTTATTCAATTTATTTGTAGTTAGAGAATTTAGAATTATATTTGCACTCCAAAATCGGAAAAAACGTTTTCCTTTTGTAGCGGCCCATTCGTCTAGTGGTTAGGACGCCAGGTTTTCATCCTGGAAACAGGAGTTCGATTCTCCTATGGGCTACGAGTTTTGTTTTGAGTATGAGTTTTGAGTGTAGGGGGTTTCTCTTACACAAAACTCAAACCTCTTAACTGTATTGGCCCATTCGTCTAGTGGTTAGGACGCCAGGTTTTCATCCTGGAAACAGGAGTTCGATTCTCCTATGGGCTACGAATTGTTTATTGAGCAAGGGGTTTGAGTATTGAGGAATGTCCTTATGCGCATTACTACAAGTTCAAAATAGTATTGAGTTTAAAGAAAGAATATATAATATAGATTATGGCAAATCATAAATCGGCAATAAAAAGAATCCGTTCAAACAACGCAAAGCGTTTAAGAAATAAGTATCAGCACAAGACTGTGCGAAATGCAATTAGGGTTCTTAGATCATCTGAAGACAAGAAAGCGGCGACAGAAATGTTACCTAAAGTAGCTTCTTTAATTGACAGATTGGCTAAAAGACGTGTAATTCACAAAAACAAAGCAGGAAACTTAGTTTCAAGCTTGACTGCGTACGTTAACGGATTATAGTCTAGTAAAAAAAATTACTGTAAGGTCTGGTACTTCATGTACTAGACCTTTTTTCAGTTTATACCACTTCTATTGATGGATTTGAGATTCGAAGCTTCATGGGAAACTGCTTTAAGTGGCATAATTAAACAACCTTATTTTAAACAGTTGGTTGATCAGGTCGAACTTGCTTATAATTCTAATGACGTTTGGCCAAAGAAGGCCCTCATCTTTAAAGCTTTTGAGCAATGTCCAATTGAGAAAATAAAAGTGGTTATTTTAGGACAAGACCCCTATCCCACTCCTGGCCATGCACATGGTTTATGTTTTTCAGTTCCAGAATCCATACGTCCATTAGCTAAATCATTGAAAAATATTTTTAAAGAAATTCAAAGCGATTTAGAAATTGAAACTCCTGAACATGGAAACCTTGAACGCTGGGCAAAACAAGGCGTTTTTTTATTAAATACAGTATTGACTGTAAATGCATTTAGTCCAAATTCGCATAAAAAATTTGGATGGGAAACTTTTACAGAAAAAGTGATTGAAACCATATCTGCACAACAAACAGGGGTTATATTTTTATTGTGGGGAGCGCAAGCACAACAAAAAAGCAAATTAATTGACAGTTCAAAGCACCATGTTTTAACCGCCCCTCATCCTTCTCCATTATCGGCTTATAGGGGATTTTTCGGATGCAAACACTTTAGTAAAACAAATGAACTGTTAGCTTTACAAAATAAAACATCTATAAATTGGTAAAAAGCATGAACACTTATCAGAACGACACAATATTAAAAATGATTAACGGTGAACAAACGGATCGATTTCCTGTTTGGTTAATGCGTCAAGCAGGAAGAATTTTGCCTGAGTATCGAGCGATTCGCTCAAGTTTAAGCGGATTTAAAGAATTAGTTGAAACACCAGAACTTGCTGCAGAAGTAACCATACAACCGGTAGATATTTTAGGTGTAGATGCCGCAATTATTTTTTCAGATATTTTAGTAGTGCCTGAAGCTATGGGATTGCCTTACCAAATGATCGAGAAAAAAGGTCCTTGGTTTGAAAACACAATTACTACGGAGGATGATTTAAAGCAAATTTCAGACAAAATTGACGTTGCTGACCGCCTTGGATATGTAATGGAGGCCATTAAGTGTACAAAAAAAGCATTAAATAACCGTGTGCCGCTAATCGGTTTTGCGGGTGCTCCTTGGACCATCTTTTGTTATATGACAGAAGGCGAAGGTTCTAAAACTTTTTCAAAAGCAAAACGCATTTTATACGCTAATCCAGCACTCGCTCATCAACTGTTGGATCAAATTACTAACGTTACTATTAAGTACTTAAAACTGCAAATAGAAGCTGGCGCGGATATTATTCAAGTTTTTGACTCATGGGCTGGAGTCCTTGACCAGGCTACATATTCTGAGTTTGGCGCGAAATATGTAAGTAGGATATGTGAAGCAATAAACGAAGTTCCTGTAACTGTTTTCGCCAAAGGTGCGTATTATGCGAGAGAGGAACTCGCCACGTTAGATTGCCAAACTATTGGATTGGATTGGAACATGGATATTGAAGAAAGTCGGAAAATCATTGGAATGGATAAAACGCTTCAAGGAAATTTAGATCCTTGCGTGTTATATTCCGACTTTAAATCAATTGAAAGGAAAACAAAAAACTTGTTGAATTCCTTTGGTAATCGGCGACATATTGCTAATTTGGGGCACGGAGTTTATCCGGATACTGACCCAGAAAAGGTTAAATGTTTTATTGAAACTGTGAAAGCACATTCAATTAATTAAAAAAAAAGAAAAATGAAGAAAATTATTATTTCGTTTTTATCCTTGGGGATGATGATCAATGTATCAGCTCAAGACATGGATAACATTGTAGAAAATCCAAGTTTTGAACAAACGGAGGGAAGAATAAAAAGAGGTGGAGCAATTACCACAGCAATTGGATGGATGTCTCCGACAAAAGCGTCGGCTGATATGTTTTCAGGCAAAGTTAAAGAAGGTTGGGGAACACCGAATAACAATTTAGGTGTTGAAGAAGCACAAGATGGTGAAAACTATGTTGGAATTCGTGCCTTTAGTTATAATGACAAGGAAGCACGTACTTATGTTTCTTCCAAGTTAAAAATGACAATGAAGAAAGATCAAAAATATTGTGTTAAGTTTTACGTAAACTTATCCGAAGCGTCTAAATATGCTTCAAACAATATTGGAATCAATTTTTCTAAGAAACAGTATAATATTAGCGAAGCTAAAAGTATCATGACTACCACTAACGTTATGCATAAGGACAATCCGGTATTTAACGGACAGTTTGGATGGGATGAAGTTTGCGGTGTTTATAGAGCATCTGGTGGAGAGAAATTCTTAACTATTGGTAACTTCTCTTCTAATGGATCAACAGAAAATCAACGTTTAAAGAAAAGTAAAACGTTCTCTGGCGCGGCAGTAGTAAGTGCTTATTACTATATTGATAATGTTTCTGTTGTTGCAATTGATGATGAAACAATGTGTGAATGTGAAGCTGATGCAAGAGAGCCTGAGACGAAATTCATTTATGAAGTGGCTCCAATGTCAAGTATTGAAGGAATGAGTCCTGAATCTGTTGCTAATAACACATCTATCTACTTTGCTTCTGGTTCGTCTGAAATTTCAGCAAATAGCCAAAAACACTTAGATGTAATGCTAAAAATGTGGTTAGAAAATCGTAATTCAAAAATTATGATCACTTCACATACTGATGAGCTTGAAGATGAAAATCCAAACTTAACAGCATTAGGTGATGAGCGTCTTGAAGCCGTTAAATTATTCTTTATGGAAAGCGGAATTAATTATACTAAAGTATTGACAGAGAATGCAAAAAACACAAAGAAAGCTGATGCTTCTGGAACTGATTTAGCGAAAGCTAAAAACAGAAGAGTTACCTTCCAGTTGATTAAATAATTCTTAGTTAAAACGATTTAAAATCCCATTCGCCTAAGGCGGATGGGATTTTTTTTGGATTAATTCGGAGGGTTTGCTTTATTTTTAGCATTTTTGTTTAAAACCTACTTAGCGATATGATTAAAAAAGGAGATAAAAAAATAATGAACGGATGGGCGTTCTACGATTGGGCCAATTCTGTTTACCCTTTAGTTATTTCCACTGCAATTTTTCCGATTTTTTATGAGGCTAAAACCAGCCTTAAAGACGATAACGAAAATATCATATCTGATACTGTTACCTTTTTTGGATCTGAAATAACCAATACGGTACTCTATTCTTATATCGTCGCAGCTTCATTTTTAATGGTTTGTATCCTATCTCCAATCTTATCTGGTGTAGCAGATTATAGTGGAAGTAAAAAGCGCTTCTTACAGTTCTTTTGTTATCTAGGCGCTACAGCTACGGCCTGTCTGTACTTTTTTGATATGGTTCCATTAGAACTTGCAATGCTCTTCTTGTTTCTTGCAAGTTTAGGTTTCTGGAATAGTCTTGTTTTTTACAATGCTTATTTGCCAGAAGTAGCAGAGAAAAGTGATCATGATCGTTTAAGTGCAAAAGGCTTCTCTTTAGGTTATGCAGGTGCATCTATTCTATTGATTGCTTGTTTAGTCGCTATAAAAGTATTCAATATGCCTGCGGAATATGCATTCATTATGACAGGTGTCTGGTGGATTGGCTTTAGTCAAATCACCTATCGAATACTCCCTAATTCTCAATCTAAAAATACAATTACCCGTAAAATATTGGGTGATGGTTTTAGAGAATTAAGAAAAGTTGGCAGGTTTATAGTAACCACAAAACGATTAAAACGCTTCTTGTATTCTTTCTTTTTATTCAGCATGGGCGTTCAAACAGTAATGTTAATTGCCGTGCTATTTGCCAAGAAACAAGTTTTTGTGGGAGATAATGCAAATGATGCAGGTTTGATCATAGCAGTTCTTCTGATTCAATTTATAGCAATACCTGGGGCATATGCATTTAGCTGGGCCTCTAAAAAGATTGGAAACATAAAAACACTTGGGATAGCTTTATTTATATGGTCACTCTGTTGCGCATATGCTTATTTCTTTGTTTATGATCCAATTAATTTCTATTTATTGGCTGGTTTTGTTGGATTTGTAATGGGTGGAACTCAGTCATTATCCCGTTCTACTTATTCGAAATATATTCCAGAAACAAAAGATACAGCGTCATTTTTCAGCTTTTTTGATATAACTGAAAAAATTGGTATTGTAATTGGAATGCTGATTTTCGGATATGTTGAATCTACGTCTGGCGATATGAGAACTTCCGTTTTAGCATTGATTGTTTTCTTCGTCCTTGGATTTTTTGCCCTATTCTTCATTCCAGCCAAAGAGAATGAAAGTATGCCTGAAGTTTCGGAAGAGGAATCTTAACGAACAACGCTTCGGCTGCATTAATATACCGGACTATAAGTTATTATTGCACTAAAACAAACTTGCCTGTTTCTAAAATTGCATTGGAATTTCTTACCGTATAGAGATATGTTCCAGAACCAAGGTTAAGGTTCAATACAGTTAGCAATTCATTCAACGTTGAATTCTGGATTAATTTACCCGTCATTTCGTAAAAGTCAATCGTCAATTGTTCAGTAATTGAATTGAGTTCAATTGTAATCTCACCTGTAATAACATTCGAATTGAATTGAACTTGACTTGCTATACTTTCATCAATACTAGCCAGTATACCAACTACGAAATCAAATACTGCAGAACAACCATTCTCATCATTAACCGTGATGGTATGATCCCCAGGACAAAAATCATAAATAGTATCGGCACCAATACCATCTATTCCACTTGGGTTTGGTGTCCAATAATAACTTATCATGTCATGACTTCCAGTATAATTATAAACAGTATCAACAATCGCAGAACCGTAGCAATCTGGATTTGAAGTCATTACAATAAGATCTGCTCCCATGATTCCAGGTTGTTCTATAAAAACAGAATCTTCAATCACACAGTCTTCTTCATCAATAGCCTGAATAAAATACCACCCTTCGGGTAATGTATTAGCTGTATTACTTCCATCTATACTTAAAACAACATCATCTACATCTGTTATTGTAAAATAAGAGCCTCCAGTTCCTCCAGTAGTATTTGCAGTAACAGATCCATCAGAAAAACCATAACAGGTAGGAGAGTTTGTAATAAAGGTCATTATAAAGTCTTCACATTGTGCAATTGAACTTGTTGCGCCTAGTAAAAAACTCACTAAAAATAGAAATCTCATATTAGTAGGTTAATTGTTTGATAACAAATGTACAAAAATTGCACAAGTGCATATCCTTATCCTTACTCACTGATTAACAAATGAATATCATCAATAATTCGACTCATTTCCAATTCAACTGTGCCATTGTAAATGCCGCGGATGTGTCTATTACGGTCCACCAAAATGAAATGCTCGGTATGCAGAAATTCAGTTGAATCTTTATTAAAGCCGGGCTCTTCTTCCGCGAAATAGGATTGTCGTGCCATTCTGTAGATCTCAGCTTTTGATCCTGTTAGAAAGTGCCAGCGATCATCATTGATATTAAAATTATTCGTATAAGTCTTCAATTTCGCAACCGAATCAGTTTCTGGCACAACTGAATGTGATAAGAATAAAACATCCTCTTCTTCTTCAAAGGCGCCTTGAACCATTTCCAAGTTCCGTGTTAATTTGGGGCAAATGCCTCCGCAATTCGTAAAGAAAAAATTGGAAATATAAATCTTGTTGGCAACGGTTTGTTCTGTAATAGATTGGCCGTTTTGATCGGTGAAATTAAAATTGGCAATTGTATGTAATGTATCTAAATTGCTGGTCTCCCAAATAGGATCGAAATTTGGCGTATGATAATAGGGCAACGTGGTAACTATTCTTAGTGTGGTATTTTCTTCCACAGTATTATTAGTTGTGCAAGCAAAAAACACAAATGCCAGAAACACGATAAAACTATTCTTCCCAATCATTGCTGCAATTCTTTATACCCGTTAAGCCATATTTTCGATCGCCAATGACCTCATAGTTGGCTTTAAATTTCCCATTTTCAAGCCACGCTTGTTGCCGTCCTACTTCTTTTCCATTTTCGTAGTTAAACAAACTGTATGCTTGTCCGCTTGGATACCATTCGGTAACTGAACCTTCATAGTTCCCATCTTTATAATGTCCTTCAAACTTTAGTTGACCACCTTCATACCATTTACGCGTCACGCCATTTTTCACACCTTCCGTGTATTCTGCGATTGCAGCCGTGTCTCCATTTTCAAAGCTGGAAAAAATACGGCCATTCAAGGTTTCATCAAATAAAAAATAAACGCCTTTAACTTTGGTTAGCTTACCGTGATCAAGCGCCACATCAAAGCGTTCTTTTTCCGTCTCACACGCGAAAGTGCAAAGTAAAAAAAGTGCTAATAAAATGTTATTGGGTAACTGTGCCAGCCGTACCATAAAAACCGTCTCCATTAATATAAGGATCCTCAGAAGTAATGTGATAATGATAAATCCCGTCAGGGTAATCGGCTGTTGCATGAGAATGACCGTGATAAGCATCTAAATCATCATTTGTCACTAACTCACCATCCTCTATTGGTCCATAAACCGGAAAACCATCTAATAAAAAACCAATTAAAGCACTTGAACCTAATTTTGCTGTTATATGAATTGGCTCAATGTGATAATGATAAGTATTAGTTCCAGTAGGATGTCCATTACCTTGATCAAACGTATTAATCTCTCCATCCAACGGATCATTTGCTGGACCGGCATATTGGTTGAAAATCGCAACTCCGTTGAGGGCAATACCAATTGGTCCTAATGGTGTTGAAGAATGTGCAGCATCCTCAGACGGATTCATTGGAATTCTAAAAGTAAAATCTTGCGCACCAATGTCATTCGGATTTTTTGTGAAATCTGGATTCGTGCCTGTATAAGCCTCATATAAATCAGATTCCCATGAAGTACCGTCATAATAAGGACTTTTATGGTCTGGAATTCCAGCCGTTTCAATCACAATAAAGTCACCGTCTTGATAGGCAGCATCAACATTGTAAAATTTTTGATACACTGTGGGTAAATTTTCGTCTACCCCTTCTCCTTCTTTATTACATCCTGAAAGTACGACTACTCCTAACAATAAAAAGATTCCACTTTGCACTAAATTTACTTTTCGCATAATATTGAATTAGATGAGTTCATTGGTTTTGGTTTTTAAAGGTTTCACATGAGGAATAAAACAGCACCCAAAAGTGCGTAAATTATTGAATTCAATACCTTAAGTCTAACTTCTACCATATCTCCTCGTTTTAAGTGAAGTTCTTTATTGCTAAATTACTTCGTGTTTATATACTTAATACTAAGACTTATATTTTGGAGAATGGTTTAATCCGCTATTCTAATTTTGTTTAAAGTAAAGTATTTATTGCAAGCAACCATAGATTGGGTTTAAATTTTTAAAAACAGGTGCTTATTAAAATAGAATAAGATTTTAAGCTCTAAATCTAGATCGACTTCTCCTTTTAACAAACCAAATAAGAATGAAAAAACCAAATGACGTTAATCCAACACCATACCAGAAAAAACGGTGTATTAACATAAGTTCAATATAATAAGGAATCATTTTCCAATTGAATGGTTCTGTTCCCACTTCGGTTTGCCAATACTCAACATTATAATAATTCAGTGGTTCTAATTTTTCTCCTGTTAAA
>JBLHOW010000064.1:0-37252 GCA_047623705.1 Crocinitomix sp. | reverse complement strand
AATGCCAAATACCTTCTAGGCGGTGACCTCTTGTTCTAATAATTAATGGTGCTTTTTGTCCACCTTTCGTTCTATATTGAACTGTCGCTAAATCATCTGACAAGATTTGAATAGCATACAGTAAATAATCTAAGTATTGAATTTCAGCAATTGGTCTTAGCCCTCTCATTGCCATTCCAATTCCTTGGCCAATAATTGTGCATTCACGAATTCCAGTATCTGAAACACGCATCTGGCCAAATTTATCTTGCATGCCTTCCATGCTTTGATTCACACCACCAATTTTACCAACATCTTCACCAAAAGTGATGATTTCGGGGTGTTTTTCAAATAAAGCGTCAAAATTATCTCTTAAAACTAAGCGACCGTCAATTTTTTCATCAGTTGAATAAACAGGATCAACAGTTTCAACCTGAATAGCTGATTCATCTGAATGTGAATATAAATGCGAAGAATACTGATCAAAATTATCAGTAACACCATTGTCCAACCAGGCAATTATAGCAGTTTTAGCTGGAGAATTCGTCCCTCGTGTATAACGCAATGCTTTGCGTGCTGCCGAAAAAACGTCACGTTTAATCGGACCCATTGTCGCCTTTAAATCATCCGCAATTTTTTGGATAAAAACCTTATTAGAGCTTTCACCAGCCAATTGATTCAATAATTGAAGTACTGTATTTAAGTCATTGTCAATTAATCCGCTAAATTCCTTCCAAGCTCTTCCCTTTTCTTCTCTAACGTGCTTTTTAGCATCCTTTTCAATTTCCTCTAATTCCTCTTCTGTTGCTATTTCGGCTGAAATAATAAAAGCCTTGAACTTTTCAATACAGTCCATTTCAGTCTCCCATTTCAACCGCTCTTCAGACTTATAACGTTCATGAGAACCAGAAGTTGAATGTCCTTGAGGTTGATTCACTTCTTCAACATGAATCATAACCGGCACGTGTTCTTCACGACACAATTTAATGGCCTTTTCGTATGTTTCACAAAGGTCTGGATAATCCCATCCTTTTGTTTTAAAAATCTCGTATCCTGGATTATCATTCGTGCGTTGCATGCCAGATAAAGCAGTAGAAATACTTCCTTTAGTTGTTTGATACTTTCTAGGAACAGAAATTCCATAACCATCATCCCAAATAGACATGGCAAACGGAATTTGTAAAACTCCTGCCGCGTTAATTGATTCCCAAAATGGCCCTTCAGATGTTGAGGCGTCACCAATTGTTCCAAAAGCAACTTCATTCCCCTTATCGGTGAAATTAGTCATGCCATGCAAAGCCTCGTCAGCACGATAAACTTTAGACGCAAGCGCTAAACCAACTAATCGTGGCATTTGACCAGCTGTTGGAGAAATATCCGCCGAACTGTTTTTTTGTGCCATTAAATTTTTCCAAGTACCATCTGCATTTAAACTTCTTGTAGCAAAATGACCGCCCATTTGACGTCCACCTGATGCAGGTTCCTTTGCTATATCAGTATGCGCATATAAAGCCGCAAAATATTCTTGAACGGTTAAAGCATCAATGGCCATCATGAAAGTTTGATCACGATAATATCCTGATCTAAAGTCTCCATTTTTAAATTGTTTGGCCATGGCAATTTGGGCAATTTCTTTCCCGTCACCAAAAATTCCGAATTTCGCTTTCCCCCCTAAAACCTCACGACGTCCCATTAAAGACGTTTCTCGCGATATCCGCGCCAAACGAAAATCTGCTAAAACTTCCGCTTTATATTTTTTATCTAATGAATTCAAAACTTCTTTTTGTGCTGACATAGCTATCTGAATTAAGTGGTGCAAAGATAGCATTTTTTTAGCAAAATAAGGGGCTTGAATAGGGCTTTTTTGCAAAGAGGTTTATTCGCGTTAGTAGACCTTGAATAAGTATTCTATAATTTGTTTAATTCATGTTAAATGAAGTCGGTTATTTGATCATTTTTTGAACTATGTTTTTGATTACTAGATGAATTCCGTTAAACTTTTATGTAACATGTAAGTAAAAGTGTCCTATACCGACAAAATAAGATGCTACTAGACTGCTCGAATGCCCTTTTGCTAGCCGTCAAGAAAAAACAAAGTAGTGAAATTGTCAGAATCTTAAACCTATTCGCGACTTTTTCATTTCAAGACGCGGTTAGCCAATTAAAATCTGATGCCGAAAAAAAGGTGTTTTGGGTAAATGTATACAACAGTTATTTTCAAATTATTGCAGCTGAAAATAAAAAAAATATATTAGCCAATCAAAGTAATTTTTTTAAACGTAAACAGCTCAATTTATTGGGATTGAAATTGAGTTTTGATGACCTTGAACATTCAATTTTAAGACGCTCAAAATGGAAATTTGGCTTGGGATATTTGAATAAACCTTTCACTAAAAAATGGGAAAAAAAGTTACGTGTTAAGCAATTGGATTATCGCGTTCACTTTGTCCTGAATTGTGGCGCAGTAAGTTGCCCGGTAATCTATCCTTTAGCCGTTAATGGTCTAAACTTAGAGCTGGAGGAGGCAACCCAATCCTATCTATCACAAGAGGTTACTATAAAAAATAATAAAATAGAGTTGAACCGACTTTTTCTATTCTATATAGGAGATTTTGGAGGCCGAAAAGGACTGAAAGGTATTTTAAGACAATACGATATTATTCAAGAAAAACACTTTAATTATAAATTCAAGTTCACAGAATTTGATAAAGGCGCAAAATTGGATAATTTTATACGAAATTGATAAAATGGAATTAAAAGATAAAATATATATAGTAACTGGTGGAAGCTCAGGATTGGGTAAGGCAATGGCCTTAGCTTTAATAGAGAATGGAGCAAAAGTTATCATTACAGGCAGAGATGCTGATAAATTGGATAGAGTAGGGAGTGAAATCAACGCGAAAACTTTTCATGCAGATGTGGCCAATGATGCAGACATTGAAGCATTATTTGAATTTGTTGAATCTGAATTTGGAAGTTTAGACGGTTTAATTAACAATGCGGGAATTGGAGATTGGGCGGCAATTGATGAAATGGATCGTGAAAAAATGAAACATGTATTCGAAATTAATGTTTTTGGAGCATCAATGATGGCTTCACATGCAGCCAAAATGTTCAAAAAACAGAACTACGGAGATATCGTAAATATCGCTTCGACTGCATCAGTGAAAGGTTTCAAGATGGGAAGTATTTACGCGGCTTCAAAATTTGCCTTAAGAGGATTGAGCCAATGTTGGCAGGCAGAATTAAGACCGCATAACGTACGCGTAATTCAAATAAATCCGTCAGAAGTACCAACTGCATTTAGCGCAGAAGATCGGCAAGAGCGTCCTTTGGAAGATAATAAATTAAGACCAAAAGAAATTGCAGACGTTTTAATCGCAACCCTAAAGATGGATCGCCGTGGATTCATACCAGAAGTGTCCGTATTTGCTACGAACCCTTTTTAATAGGAACAAGAACGTGTTTCAATTTTGGTCCTAGTTTTAAAAGATTTTGATCAATAGCGCTTAATCCTTTATTCTTTCGCTTCTTTATTGTTGTATTCAAAGTTATGAGTAGCATAGTTTTTTATTTTATTCATGTAGAGGTGAGTTACACGTGTTTCTAATTAAGGTAACGCAATAAGTGTACCGAAAGTTGAAAATAATTTGAAATGTAGCAATCTTTGAGCCTGTCGTAAATAATAATAAGCAAGGCATTTATTACATTATTCATGTCCAAATTTCAATTACCAATTATCAAGCACAATAACAAAGCACCAAAATTAAATACCAAACAAGTTCTTCACTTTAGCAAGGGCAGAACGTCAATTCGAGTAATTTTAGTTGCTTGCCGTGCAAGCAATTAAAATTGTGTCAAGAACAAGTAATAGAGACTAAAGCCCAACGACTAAATACTAATTAATAGAATGTATATTTGCAGTAAAGAGTCACAACATCATGCAATACTTTAAACACTTCTTGTTACCGCTATTAACACTAACCCTTGTCTTAAATTCTTGTGGAACCAACCAAGAGACAGAAACTGACTGTTCAAATGCAAAAATAACGGACTTTAGCCAGTTTTTGGGCTTAGATTATGGAGCCGAAGAAATTCTCCTTGAAAGTAAATTAGGAGCATTCACCGGTGGCTATTATACAGCCGATTCTACAATATTCATTTATTCATATGATCGTGTTAGTCGAGTTCCAATTTCAGTTTGGGTGAATACAAAAACGAATAAAATTAATACCATCTTTATGGAAGTCATAAGTTTGGGAAAAAACTTTGAGGAAGATTTAGAAGACGCCGTGCAAGAATTTTCAATTGAACCTTGTGACGCAAATTGGTTTGGATTATCAACTGATGAAATCAAAGCAATGTTGGGTGAACCAAATGAAGAAGCAGTATCTGCTGAAGGAATTACATTGCTTTCATATGATTCTGAAGACTATTTAATTACCGTCGCTTTTAAAATTTATGCCGCACAAGATGACAGATGCTCTTCCGTCTCAATTAATTGGTTTTATGCCGATTCTGCTTCCGATTAAGAATAAGAAAAAATCAAATTGCATTCTTCCAGTTCTTCTGGACAACTTTTAGGGCTTTTATTTCGTTTAATTATTAACCTAGGCTTAATAGCCAAAAGTTGAAAATTGGAACAGTATAATTGAGCAAAATAAATTACAAATCACAAATAGGTTGTTAAAGTGTTAACAGACAGTGATTAATGTTTTGGAATGCTCTCTTTAATAAGATATATTTGTTACGCTACAGAAACCCCGAAATTACCACTAAACCAAAGAATAATATGATTCGTATTTTGTCGAAAAAAGGCCCATTACTTAAACAATTTTTATTTTGTGCTGCACTTATTTTAAGCGGACAAGCAATTAATGCTCAAACGATTCTTCCAACAAATGGTTCGCCAGAAGATGATGCAGCTGCGCCTACAGGCTGGACAATTATTGTAGGGTCAACAGATATTTCAAATAAAACTTATTGGGCTGGTTGGGCTACATACCCATGGGAAGACTCTCCAGAAGATCCACCAAATGGACATTTGCGCTGGGTGACCGGGTTCTTTTCTGAGAGCGTAGGAACTACAATTAGCGATCTAACGGTTGGGGTAGAATATACCATGAACTTTTACATGGCTGAAATGAGATCTAGTGCCGGTGGAACACCAACACTTTTTGACGGAACATTGCAAGTGACTGTTGGTGGAGCAGATTTTTTATATCCATTTTCTGGTGGAACAGACAATAGTTGGTCTGCGCAAGAATTAACTTTTACTGCAGATGCATCAGAGATGGCCATGTCATTCAAATATGCAGGTGCGCCTGGTGTTAACGGTAACTTTTGGAATATCTCTTTTAGTGAAGATGTGGTTGATCCAGACTGTGATGAATTAACAACTACGGTATCCGCTACTGATATTTGTGTTGGCGAAGAAGTAACGCTAACTGCTAGTTCAATAAACGACGGTGTGGTAACATGGGACGGTGGAGTTATTGATGGAGAATCATTTGAGCCACCAATTGGAACAACAACTTATACAGCAACAAGTGATAATGATTTGGATTGCGTTTTCTCTGTAGATATTACGGTGCATGATTTACCAGATGTTACGGCTACGGCTGAACCTGTTGAGATTTGTTTAGGTCAAACTGTCACATTTACCGGTGGTGGTGCAGAAACTTATGAATGGGATATGGATGTGGAGGATGGCGTGCCTTTTGAACCTTTAACAGTTGGAACAGAAACATATACGGTAACGGGTACAACTGAATTTGGATGTGTCAATACCGCAACTGTTGATGTAACGGTGTCTCCTTTGCCTGTTTGTGATTTTGAATTTGTCATCAATGGATTTTCATCAGAGGATGGCGCAACTGGTGGTTGTGTTGTTAGTACAATTGAATTTAATGATTTGTCAACTGTTGGGGATCCTGGAACAATTACCGAATGGGATTGGGATTTTGGCGACGGATCAGGTTCTGACGAAGAAAATCCTGAACATGTTTATGGCGCTGCTGGTACGTATACGATCACATTGACTGTAACAACGGCAGGTGGCTGTTCTGCAACCTATGAATTAGATATTATTATGACAGAAGCACTAATTATGGATCTTGTTTTTAACGATCCTACTTGTTTCGGTTTTACTGATGGTTCGGTAACTGTAAACGTTACGGGCGGTTTAGGTGATTTGATTTTCGAAATTACAGATGCGGATGATGTTGTATTAAATGAAGACAATAGTAATACAGCAAATACGCTCGGCGAAGGTTGGTATTATTTTAATGTGAGTGATGATTCTGAATGTTCAGGATTAGATTCGGTTTATTTATCGCAACCAGGCGAATTGGATATTGAAATTGATTTAACGCACCCACTTTGTTTCGGATTTGAAACGGGAACTGCTGTGGTAACAGATGTTATTAATAATACTGGTGCTGATGATATGATTAGTTATATCTGGAATCCAAATCCAGGTGGAAATAGCGGTTTGGGTGAAAATGAGACAGGGTCAATGGGAGCTGGAGAATATACGGTAACTATTAATGATGAAAATGGTTGCTCAAAAGTATTTGACTTCACAATCACAGAACCTACTGAAATGTTTTTTGCAGAATTTGGTTTTGAACATGCATTTTGTCGCTTACACGAATATCAAAGTGGTAATGGTGTAGTTTTCGGAGCAGCAGCAGGCGGGACTCCTGATTATTCTTATATCTGGACAAACTTGGATAATTTAGATAATTCTATCAATAGTACTTGGGGTGGATTAAATCCTGGTAATTATGAACTCACTGCTACAGATGCTAATGGCTGTGTTTTAAAGCAAACCTTGTTTTTAGATTCTTTAAATCCAGTTGCTGCGTTTACGGTTAATTCAGATCAGTTAAATGAAGATTGTCAAGGAACAGCAACCATTCAAGTTGAATTTGTGAATACATCAATTAACTTTGCTAATCCAAATAATCCTGGCGCAGACTCTACGTTCTTTTGGAATTTAGATGATCCTACAGCTGACTGGCAAGTAAGTCATAACTTTTTAGAAACATTTGATACTACTTACGGACCAAAAGGACAAACCTACTATGTAAATGTTTGTTTAGTTGCGCTCAATAAAAATGGATGTACTGATACGGCTTGCAAAATCGTAACAATTTATGAACCCATTACCTTTGATGAGGTCAATATTTTTACGCCAAATGGTGACGGAATTAATGATGAATTTACCTTTGAATTTAAATCCGCTTCAATTGCAGAATTTAATTGTGTCATTGTAAACCGCTGGGGAATCATTGTGCATGAATTGAACGATATTAATGACGGCTGGGATGGAACTGATAAAAACGGTGATCCTTGTACGGCAGGTGTTTATTTTTATAAATACGTAGCTAAAGCAGACAATGCAACAGACATTGTAGGCCAAGGAAGTTTACAAATAGTGTTAGGTAAATAGGTATCCTTTTTGGAAAAGCATATTTCAAATAATTTTTTTAAAAAAATGAAGGGAAAAAACTGCCTGTTAGTTTTATTAATCGTGTTAGCAATGCCTGGGGTGATTTTTGGGCAAAGTTTCACGAACGGAGATCTAGAAGATGTGCTTCCTCCTGCAACACTTTCAGTCATTCCTGCAGGTTGGTTAGCGATACCCAATACTGATCCAGCATGTGAAGCAATGCTTCCAGGAGCAGCTACACCCGATTTAACAAACACTACTGATCCCAATGCTGCCACGGGAATCATTGGAACTCCACAATCTGGAGAAACTTTTGTGTGCGGTCTAAAGGCGGCAGTCCCTACTGTTTTTCATGAAGGGATTATGCAAACAGTTTCAGGTTTTGCAATCGGAGAGTCCTATTCAATCAGTTTTTATCAAGCGGTAGTTAAGCAAGTTGTTTTCTTAGATACAGCTGGATCCTGGATTGTATATGTAGATGATGTTGAAATTGGTATAACGGATGTTACTGTGAGTTACGAACCTTATAATAGTTTAACGTTTGACTGGGATTTAAGGACAGTCAGTTTTGTTGCAACTGAAACATCTCACACGATTAAATTTTTACCGCATGATGATGATGGAAATATTTTCGAAGAGGATGGGGTTAGAATGGGGATCGACAATATATCGATAATGCCTTGCGAAGGACCTACTCCTATTGGTAACTTCGAATTTGTTGTGAATGGACTTTCTTCAGAAGATGGCGGAACTGGTGGATGTTTTGAATCCGCAGTTCAATTCAATGATTTATCAACCATTGAAGACCCTGGAGTAATAACAGAATGGGATTGGGACTTTGGAGATGGCACAACGTCAGATGAAGAGAACCCGGAACATACATATCCAAGCCCAGGTACATATACAGTTACACTTATTGTTACATCAGGCGGAGGTTGTACAGCAACAATTGAGTTTGATATTGTCATGACGGATGGATTAATACTGGATCTCATCTTCAATGAACCCACATGTTATGGTTTTTCTGATGGATCTGTAACTGTTAATGTTTTAGGAGGCGGAGGTGACCTGACCTATGAAATCACAGATGCAGACGGCAATTTATTGAATGAGGATAATAGTAATACTGCGAACACACTAGCTGAAGGTTGGTATTATATTAATGTTTCAGATGGCTCTCCCTGTGCTGGAATTGATTCTGTTTACCTCTCTCAACCAGGTGAATTAGATATTGACCTTGATTTAACACATCCAGCATGTTTTGGATTTGAAACGGGTACGGCAATTATTACAGATGTAATTAACTATACAGGTAGTGATGATATGATTAGTTATATCTGGAGTCCTAATCCAGCTGGAAATAGTGGTTTAGGTGAAGATTCAACATGGGCAATGGGTGATGGTAATTATACCGTAACCATTAATGATGAAAATGGCTGTTCTAAAGTCTTTGACTTTACAATTATCGAACCTACAGAAATGATCTTAGCTGAGTTTGGTTTTGAACATGCCTATTGTCGTTTACACGAATATCAAAATGGTAATGGCGTTGTTTTCGGAGCAGCAGCGGGCGGTACTCCTGATTATTCTTATATCTGGACTAATCTTGATAATGGAGACGTATCTATTAATAGTACTTGGGGTGGATTGAATCCTGGCAATTATGAACTTACTGCTACAGATGCAAACGGCTGTGTCTTGACACAAGCCTTGTTTTTAGATTCGCTAAATCCAATTGCTTCGTTTACTGTTAATTCAGATCAATTAAATGAAGATTGTCAGGGTACTGCAACTGTTGAAGTTGAATTCATCAATACATCCATTAATTTTGCCAATCCAAATAATCCTGGCGCAGACACAACATTCTTCTGGAATTTAGATAACCCAATTGCAGATTGGCAAGTAAGCCATGATATTTCGGAAATTTTTGACACAGTTTATACACCGCGGGGAGCTACATACTATGTAAATGTTTGCTTGGTGGTGTTGAATAAAAATGGTTGTACAGATACAGCTTGCAAAGTCATTACGATTTACGAGCCTATTGTATTTGATCCTGTCAATATTTTCTCGCCAAATGGCGACGGAATCAATGATGAATTTACCTTTGAGTTTAAATCCGCTTCAATTGCAGAGTTCTATTGTATAATTGTCAACCGTTGGGGAGTAGTAATGCACGAATTGAATAATATCAATGACGGTTGGGATGGGACGGATAAAAACGGTGATCCATGTACAGATGGAGTTTATTTTTATAAATATGAAGCTAAGGCCGATAATGGTACTGAATTTTCAGGGCAGGGGACCTTGCAACTTTTGTCGGGAGATTAATAAACTCGCAAATCCTGCAACAACAACTATTACAAATGACGGGCAAGATAAATTGATAATGATCAAAATTCCCAGCCGTCAGTTCGAGTGGTTTTAATTAATTGCAGCGCAATTAACCAAAACTGTATCGAGAACTAAATTGCTGACAATTGAAGTTTACTTTTCATAAACTGTCCTTGTCCTTTTCCACAAAGTCGCCCGCGTTCATCAAATAACTCAGCAGTAGCTGTGAAAAGTTGTTTTGAAGTAAAGTCCATTTCACCAATTGCTGTAATCGTTCCTTTAGTTATAGGACGTAATAAACTAATATTAAAATTGGTGGTCACAATAAAGTAATCTTCAATAACCGACTGGCAAGCAAAATACGCGGCATCATCCAATAATTTAAAATAAACCGATCCGTGAGTTGACATCCCGGCGTGAAAGAAATTAGATGTTATGGGCAATGTAACCGTGCTTTTTTTATCGGCAACTTCCAATGTAATGTTTTTATAAAAGTCGTGAATGGGTGCCTTAGCATACATTTTTATTAATTGTTCAAAATGAGTCATTTTAATTATTTTTATTCACAATTAAGCCTGGTTTTTGTCAATTTTTAATCAAAAAAAGGAAAGTCTTAATCGCTATTGAGAATATAAATCTAAAAATACTTTTCAATAAGTCCTGAATTCACTAAATTTGCAACCCAAATACATTTTAAAAAACCAATAAAAACAACATATGGCATTCGACATAGACATGATCAAAAAGGTATATGAAATTTATCCAGAACGAATCGCAATGGCGAGAGAAGTTTTGGGTAAACCATTAACCTTATCGGAAAAAATTCTTTATACCCATTTATGGGATAATCCATTAACGGCTCCTCACACTAGAGGAAAGTCTTATGTAGATTTTGATCCAGATCGTGTTGCAATGCAAGATGCGACAGCACAAATGGCCTTATTGCAATTTATGCAAGCGGGAAAATCTAAAGTTGCAGTTCCTTCTACAGCGCATGCAGATCACTTGATCCAAGCAAGAGATGGCGCAGCTGCAGATATGGAAAGATCAAACCATACCAATGGTGAGGTTTTTGATTTCTTAAGTTCAGTTTGCGATAAATACGGAATTGGATTTTGGAAACCTGGTGCTGGAATTATTCACCAAGTTGTATTAGAGAATTATGCATTCCCAGGAGGAATGATGATTGGAACTGATTCGCATACCGTGAATGCAGGCGGATTAGGGATGGTAGCTATTGGAGTTGGTGGTGCAGATGCTGTTGACGTTATGGCGGGAATGCCTTGGGAATTAAAATTCCCAAAATTAATTGGTGTTAAATTAACTGGAAGATTAAGTGGTTGGACCGCTCCAAAAGATATTATTTTAAAGGTAGCTGGAATCGTTACTGCAAAAGGAGGAACTGGCGCAATTGTTGAATATTTCGGAGACGGAGCAATCTCTCTTTCTTGCACAGGTAAAGGAACTATTTGTAATATGGGAGCTGAAATTGGAGCAACAACTTCAACTTTTGGTTATGACGACTCTATGAGACGTTATTTAAAAGCAACAGGTAGAGAAGATGTTGTTGAAGCAGCGGATACAGTAGCAGAACACTTAACTGGAGATCCAGAAGTATATGCAAATCCTGAACTATATTTTGATCAAGTGATTGAAATTAATTTGGATGAATTAACACCACATTTAAACGGACCATTTACGCCAGATTTAGCTACACCAGTTGCAGAAATGAAAGCAGCTGCTGCGGCAAACGGATGGCCTACGGATATCGAATGGGCTTTAATAGGTTCATGTACAAACTCTTCTTACGAGGATTTGACAAGAGCAGCATCTATTGTAAAAGATGCAATTGATAAAGGAGTTGATGCAAAAGCCAAGCTAGGAATTAATCCTGGTTCTGAGCAAGTACGCTATACAGCAGATAGAGATGGTTTAATGGATATTTTTACTTCATTAAACGGAACAACAATATTCACCAACGCTTGCGGACCTTGTATTGGTCAGTGGGATAGAGCAGGTGCAGACAAAGAAGAAGTAAATTCAATTGTACACTCGTTTAACCGTAACTTTAGAAAAAGAGCAGACGGAAATCCAAATACTATGGCATTTGTAACATCTCCTGAGATGGTTGCAGCTGTGGCACTTTCTGGTAAGTTAGATTTTAATCCTTTGACGGATAGTTTAACAAATAAGAACGGTGAACAAGTAATGTTGGCAGATCCTACTGGAATTGAATTGCCACCAAAAGGATTTGCTGTTGAGAATAACGGTTATCAAGCACCTGCAGAAGATGGAGCGAGTATAGTGGTTAATGTAAGCCCTACTTCAGATAGATTGCAATTATTAACGCCATTCTCACCATGGGACGGAGAAAATATTACGGGAGCCAAGTTATTGATTAAAGCCCATGGTAAATGTACTACCGATCATATCTCAATGGCTGGACCGTGGTTAAAATATAGAGGACATTTAGATAATATTTCGAATAACTGTTTAATTGGTGCTATTAATGCCTTTGGCGGTGAAGCTAATACAGTTAAAAATCAACTTTCTGGCGAATTTGGAGCAGTTCCAGATACGGCTAGAGCGTATAAAGCGGCAGGAATTGCATCAGTTGTAGTTGGAGATCACAATTACGGCGAAGGTTCTTCACGTGAGCATGCAGCAATGGAACCACGTCACCTAGGTGTTATGGCTGTTATTGTTAAGTCATTTGCACGAATTCACGAAACTAACTTGAAAAAACAAGGAATGTTAGGATTGACTTTTGCAATTGAAGCTGATTATGACAAAATTCAAGAAGATGATACGTTCAACTTTGCGGATTTAGCGTCATTCGCTCCAGATAAGCAATTAACGCTTGAAGTTACTCATGCAGATGGAACGGCTGATACAATCATGTTGAATCATACATACAACGATTCTCAAATAGACTGGTTTAGAGCAGGTTCTGCGCTTAACTTCTTGAAGAAAGATTAAGCAAATAAAAATAAGATACATTTAAAGCGATCTTCTCTATAGGGGAGGTCGCTTTTTTTATTGTATATATTATAGAGAGATCTAACGTGTGAACTTGGTTTGTCTTTGATTTTTACATAGGGTTTTTGTTCCTATTCTTTAGTGTTAGCAGGCTACAGAACCTACTCTAAAACCTTTTGCAGTACTTTACCGTAAACTTTGCTACAATGACCAAATTGTTTTTATTCGAATCGGGAAGCACAAAAACCAACTTATTGGTGCAGGCTTGTCATACAGACAATAAAAAGAATAAATTAGACGATATTCAAGAATTCAATCTTTCAGGTTATAATCCCAATCGTGAAAGCAAAATCTTTTTAGAAGAGTTGAAATTGATCAATATTCAAAAAAATGATCAGGTATTCTTTTATGGTAGTGGTTTAGGGTCAGAAGAAAATAAAAACGAACTAAAAGCAGTATTCCAAAATCTTTTTAAAATGGAAATAGCTGTATTTGACGATATTTTAGGATCTGCACGAGCGCTTTATAATAAAGATAGTGGCGTATTTGCGATTTTAGGAACAGGTGGTGTAGCCGGATATTATGACGGTGAAAGTGTAGTTGAACGCAATGGCGGATACGGTTATTTAATTGATGATTTGGGAGGTGGATACGAATTAGGCAAAAAAGTCGTTTCAGCTTGGTTAAATGGACATTTGCCGCAAGCTTTGCAAAACGAAATAGCAGTGTTGTTTCAATGTAAACGTGAAAACTTCACTACTAAATATTATAATGAGCCAACGTTAGGCTATACAACAGAAGGTTTAAAAACAATTGCAGATACTGTAAAACTAATCGCCGATTTTCAAGGTGATGAGGTTGTTAATGAGTTGATAAGAAATTATTTTACTGAATTTTTCAGATGCCATATTATACCACTTTATAATAAAAGCACTGAGCGAGAATTAAAACTAAGCGGATCTTTGGCAGAGGTCTTTCAGGAATGTATCCAAAGTGTTGCTACACAATTTGGAATCAGCATGAAAGAAACAATACGCTACCCAGCGCATAATCTGTTAGAATTTCATCAATTAGAAATATGTTTGTACAAATAATTATCAAAAATGGAAAAGTAAAAAAATAATAGTCCAAGCTTTTAATGCACTTGTCTAGTATATTCATGACTTAGTAGAAAAAGCAAACGAAGATTAATATATAATAGTCATATTGTCACTGAAAACCACGAGAAATAATGGAAGCATTGTATATAAGCGAAACACTAAAGACCCCAGGGATTATTTTTAACCCTCAATCTGGTATTTTTAGCATTAAAGGAAAATCAATTCCTGATGATGCCGAAGAGTTTTATAAGGAAGTGCTAAATTGGTTTGACGATTACCTCGTTCGACCTAATTCAGTAACTGAAGTTTCTATCGATTTGGAATATTTCAATATCTCTTCATCAAAAAGATTATTGTTTCTTTTGTATAAATTGAATGATCTGAATTCAGGCAAAAATGAAGCACGCATCAAATGGATGTATAATGAAGAGGATGAGGATATGTTTGAAGTTGGGCAAGATTACGCCTTTATGGTCAAAGTTCCATTCGATTTTATTAGTTATACCATGGATGAAGTGATCTTAGCTTCATAATATCGCGTATTCAACTATCGAACACGCTATTTCTACCTTTTTTTAAGCAGAATATAGCTGTTAAAAAATCTTAACAAATAAGCATAATCCTAAATTCCATGTCCAAGACAATCTATAATTGAGATATTGTTCTTACTTTCGCGGATTAATAGTAAATAATTATGGAAAATAAAGGGAGTTCATTAGCTAAAATTTCATTGGGTATTAATGTTGTACTAATCATTGCGGTGATTATTTTATTTGTGAAGATGCCAAGTGGCGCAGGTACAAACGAAGTAGTGGGCGGAAACGATTCTACAAATAACGTAACACCAGTTATACCAGATGACGGTACAATGAAGATTTGTTATTTTCATGCAGATTCATTGAATAGTTTGGACATGATGGGAGAGTTGGAAGCTATGGGCGAAGAAGCTCAAAAGAAGGCTGAATCTAGAATGCGTGGTAAAGAGAACGAAATTCAAAAATGGCAAGAAGGTTGGGGCGATCCTTCAGCATTGTTGCCTTCTGAAATGAGAAATTACCAAGAAGAAGCAATGAAAAAAGAGCAAGAAATTGGAATGTTTCAACAACAAGTTCAAATGGATTTGGCAAGGGAACAAGAAGGCTTAATGCTTACCCTAATCACGAGAGTTTCAGATGCATCAAAGACATTTGCTGAGGAAAACGGATATGACTTCGTACTTTCTTACCAAAAAGGTCAAATGATTTATTACGGTTCACCTAACTTTGATGTTACGGCACAATTAACCGAAATGATTAATTCTGATTACCGTGGGAATCAAGAGACATTAACAGATGGCGAAAATGCTGATGAAGCAGGCGCTGGAGAATAAGGAGATTTAATGCTGATTGCTCAAAGAACCAAAGAGAATAATATTGCGGAACATATAATATATATGTTTCAAGTTGAGGATTTAATTCGTGCCAATAGTGCAAAGTTAGATCGCATTCTTACACACGTAATTCAACCACTCATTTCTGATGAAGCCATGGCGCAGCAATATGCTGATTGGTATGCTGGACTTATTAAACAAATGACACAAGAGCGTTTGCTTGAAAAAGGACACCACTCGGACGTTAATGAAATTTTAATGGAATTGTTGCTATTGCACAATACCTTAATTAACATTAGCAAAGAGAAACGCTATTTAGCAGCTTTCGAAGTAGCCTTACCCATTCTAAAAGACTTTCAACATAAAAGTAATGGTGGAGATTTGAACTTGATAGAAGTAGGTTTTAATGCCCTTTACGGAAAAATGATTCTAAAGCTAAAAGGTACTGAAATTAGTGCGGCATCAGAAGAAGGTTTTCAAGCAATTTCTCAATTATTAGGCATTCTTGCGCATTTTTATAAAAGAATGAAATTAGGTGATTTGAACTTTACAAATAATTAAATAACCCACAGCGTCAAGCTGATTTTTATATACATATTGCCCAGAAATCAATAATTGCCTGACGCACAGTTATTACTGTAAATTTATTAATTTACCGCGCGGATAGACTATAAAATCATTCTAAGGAATGGTTTTTGATGATTATTTGAGAAACAAGTTAATTTTTGTAAGTGATAATTGATAACTTCGTACAAAGCATAAGTAGCTAAACTTGATTAACCGGATTCTATATTATTGTATTGTGCGCCCAATGTCCTACATGCCATTCGGTCTCATTTATCTGTTTTCAAACTTTTTCTATTTCGTTATCTTCTACATCTTTCCATATCGGAAAAAAGTAGTGCTGGCAAATTTGGAGGCCTCTTTTCCAGAAATGGATCAAAAAGAACGTACAAAAACCGCAAAAGAATTCTATCGTTATTTAACCTTTTTATTGGCCGAGTCAATTAAAAATCTTACCATTTCAGAGGAAGCTTTGCGTAAAAGAATGACCGTACGTAATCCCGAAATTATGGATCGATTGTATGATGAAGGACGACAAGTTTTATTATTGTCATCACATTATCACAATTGGGAAATGTTGATTACCGCTCAAAATTTGGTCTTTAAACATCAAGCCATTGGTATTGGAATGCCCATGTCTAACAAATTTTGGGATAAAAAAATTAATGAGAGACGTGAGCGTTTTGGGATGAAGGTAGTCAATGCCAATAACTATAAAAAAGTGCTGTCAGATCAATCAGATGAACCTACAGCAACCTTAATTTTGGGAGATCAATCACCCGGAAAAGATGAAAATTGTTATTGGGTTGATTTCTTGAATCAAAAGTCAGCCTTTTATTTTGGCGCAGAAATATTAGCCAATCAAACAAATGCCGCAGTAGTTTATGCTGCGATCCATTGTGTTAAAAGAGGGCATTACGAAATAGAACTTAGAGAAATTACCACAAATCCATCCAAAGAGCCGTACGGAAAAGTCACCAGTGACTACATCCGCTTCCTTGAAGAAGATATTAAAAACAAACCTTCTGCCTGGCTTTGGTCACACAAGCGTTGGAAAAAACAAATTCCAGAAAACTTGGCAACGCTTCAAAGTAAACACGAAGCCCGTTTCTTAAAACGCTTCGGAAAGCGAGAGAAGGTTTAGTATTAATATCAGCGGAAATCCGCTTAGTCCTTAGCCAAAATCCTCGGCAGGCGGTGAAACCTACATGCAATCAACTTAAAACCGGTGTCGGATTAAAAGCTCCAATAGCGCAGATTATAATTTTATGATCAAATACTATAGGTGAGTTTTGCTGGATTTGTAATCCAGCGAGTGATTACAGCATTAGTTTGTCCCGATAGCTATCAGAAGTCTGCATCAGGCAGATGTATCGAGAATTACTTTGGAAATCGAGAAGATCGGATAATCTTTTTAATCTGCTCCAAATGCCGCTCATTATGAAACGCTGTAAAAATAAAAGCATCTCCTAAGTTCAACTTAACAACAGGTCTTAAAGACAAAGGGCATTTTGTTTTACGCAAATTAATTGTAGCGCCTTCCTGCACAACAGCAGCAAAGTCTTTCACGTGCGCTAAATACTCTTCAACAACGTTATCAGTTGAAAGAGACTTGTTAATGAGTGGGTTATAATCCTTCGTTGACTTTAGCTTACGCTTAATATTCTTCACCTTTCCAAGCTTTACAGATCGAAAAACAGCAATTCCTAATGGACTGCTAGAAAAGTGTTCGGTAGGTTCAGTAAAACGTGTATTTGAAATTTTACCTCTAAAAACAGGAATGTAATAACGGTAATAGGCGTTAAGATGCGCCAATACTTGCGCCACACTCCAAGCTCTATCATTCGGTTGCCAATTTAATTGTGCAGGCGTAAGTGCCGCAGTTTCATTCGAAACTTCATCAGCACATAGATCAACTACACGAGTCAATTTTCTAATTAATAAGGCAACTGGTACTCTTTTCATTTTGTTCTTGTTGTTAATAATCGCGCAAATCCTTGATTTTGAATCGCGTTATAAGCGCATATTACTATCCACGGTATAAATATAGATATTAATCAAAAATAACCGTAATTTTAGTTTCTTTTTAAGAATTAAATAACATTTCTAGCGCTATAACGTAATAGAATAGCTAGAGGTTGTTCCATTTTACATGGAGCAACAATAGAACTATGGCGGAAAGTAAAAAATTCGGAACCTTTGGAGGAGTCTTTACACCTTCTATATTGACCATCCTTGGGGTGATCATGTATTTACGTATGGGCGAAGTTGTGGGGAATTCCGGATTATGGGGCACAATTCTTATTATCCTCTTAGCGCATTTAGTTTCGATTACGACAGGTTTGTCAATTTCTTCAATTGCAACAGATAAGAAGGTTGGTGCCGGTGGCGTTTATTATGTTTTATCAAGAAGCTTAGGATTACCGATTGGAGGAGCACTAGGAATGACCCTATTCGTAGCGACTGCACTTTCTATTTCACTATATATGGTTGGATTTGCTGAAATAGCGAACCAACAAATGAGTTTTGGCGTTTCGGTTAATGAATTAGGTAAAAATATTTATGACTTAAACTCTATAAGAATTACGGGATCAATAGGTCTGCTTGCTCTGGGAATTGTGGCGCTTATTAGTACATCAATTGCCATTAAAAGTCAATTCTTCATTTTAGGCGCAATTCTTTTATCTTTAGTTGCTATTTTTCTAGGGGATACAAGCTTAGTTTCTACGGAAGTGATGGCTGAGACCTATACTTCTCCTGGGTTTTTCCCAATGTTTGCAATATTTTTTCCAGCGGTAACAGGTTTCACGGCCGGAATTGCAATGTCAGGAGATTTAAAGGATCCGAAGAAATCCATCCCCTATGGAACATTGTTAGCAATTGGAGCAGGACTAATTATATATGTACTACTCGCCATTTATTTGTCCACTTCCTTTAGTAATAAGGAGTTGATCGAAAACAATGAACTGCTTTATAAGATTGCTTACTTTGGAAGCTGGGCCGTACTTGCTGGGGTATTTGGCGCAACATTATCTTCTGCTTTAGGTGGGATTTTAGGTGGGCCAAGGATTTTACAGGCCATGTCGGTGGACAAAATAACGCCTAAGTTTTTTGCCAAGGGTGTTGGGAAAGGAAATGAACCAAGAAATGCGCTCATATTAACACTGGTTATTGCTGAAGGTGGTATTTTAATTGGTGACTTGAATGTTATAGCCGAGGTGGTTTCTATGTTCTACTTAACGGCATATGGCTTTATTAATCTATCATTCTTTTTAGAGAGTTGGGCAAGTTCAGACTTTAAACCAACTTTTAAAGTCAATAAATGGATCGGACTTGCGGGGTTTGTAGTTTCTTTTATAATAATGTCGCAATTGAATTTATTAGCAATGGTTGCGGCAATTGTAATTATTGGAGGGATTTATTTTTATTTATCACGTAAACAAATCGCACTAGGAACGGGCGATATTTGGCAGTCCGTTTGGGCCACAATAGTGAAAAAGGGCTTAAAACGGATGGAAACCGGGAGCGATCACAAACGAAATTGGAAACCAAATACATTATTGTTTAGTACCGATAACAAACAACGCTCAAAAATGATTGAGTTTAGTAAGGCGGTTTCTGGACAAGGAGGGATTATTACCAATTTTGATTTGCATGAAAATCCAGAAGCGCCAGTACTCTTTCCAAAAAGTAAAGAAACAGTTGAGGATGAGGAGTTGGAGAAATACGGAATTTTTGGTCGTAAATTAGAAGTGCAAAACATCTTTAAAGGCATTGAAAGTATTGCCTGTACATTTGGTTTTTCTGGAATTGAACCCAATACTGTTTTAATGAATTGGCCAGGACAAACGAAAGATCCCGTTTGGTTTAAGGACATGACTGCGAAATTAATCTCACTCGATTATAATGTCCTTTACCTAGATTATGATGAACGTTGGGGATTCCGTAAAAAAGAAAAAATTGATTTATGGTGGAGAGGTGTTGGAAACAATGCCGAGTTAATGTTGTCGCTTGCGAAATTCATTACAAGTTCTCCTGATTGGTCACATGCTAATATTCGTATTTTATTAGCCAATAACACCAATGTAAATTTTAAAGTAGTTGAAAATAGAATTAAAGCGGTTTTAGAACAGTTTAGAGTTAATGCGGAAATTAAGATCATTAATAATGAAGTAGACCAAAAGCCGATCTATGACTTAATGAAAATGCATTCTAGCGAAGCAGATTTAGTTTTTGTTGGAATTCCAGAGATATTGCCAAATGAGCGAGAAGAGTTTGTTACGCGCACCAATAATTTAGTTGGTGTAATTGGAACGACCTTATTGGTGAAGGCATCCTCGCAGTTTGAAGAGACGGATTTAAAACTAGAGCAAATTTCACTCACGCACGAACCTTTAAAGGTTGAGCAAATTGAATTAGTTGAAATAGTTCCAAGTGTGGATGAAAGTTTACAAGGCGCACTAGCCGACTTAGATACAAAGTTGGATGGATTAGTGACAACCCTTGTTCAAAAAGGAATTCAGCCCATTGAAAATTATCATCATTCTATCTTTTCAAAGGTAACCAATCGCATGGATGACTATTTGTTAGGTATTTCCGAGGATAATACTGCTGAGGAAATACAAGAGTCCTTGCAAAAGGTATTGAACGAGGTCAAAGATCTTTATGCAGATGCCTTAGAAAATCAATTACCAGCCATTTTTGATGAATTCGATTTAGAAATCAAAAATTATTTTGGAGCAAAAGAAGAGTTAATTACTTACTTACCTAAAAAAATAAGCGTTGATGTATTACTCACAGAAGGATTAAATCAATCTGATATAGCCACGAGAAAGATTCAATACCGCGATTCAATTAGAAGAGTATGGTATAGTAAAGGCATGAAGGATGATTTTTCCAGTCTTTTAGAATTTGGATATCAGAACTTGATTTTATTGCATCAAAGCAAAAATATTTTGCATGATGTGGTTTGGAAATTATTATCGAATATTGATCAAAACGGAGTCAATACAGAAGTAATAACTGCGTGTAAAGATGAATTGGACAAGGCATTACGACAAGTAGATGATGAAGCATTGAATTTAGCTGCTAACCTTTATAAGAGCTTCCGTAATAATGAAAGGCTTGAATTAAATAAGTTGTCAGAATGTTTATTAAAAAAGCGCTACAATCAAGAATTACAAGCGGCATATTCCGGTTTACCAAATAAGGAATTTCAAACAATCCGTAAAGGAACTACAGCATTTCCTACCTATTGGTACCGTAACTTAATTTTATTTACTTACCATTTAGAGGCAGATATTTATTTGATTGCCTACACTGCCAAAATTCAAAAATTAGCTGGGGAAATCTCAGCCCATATAGATGAGAATTATCTCAATAAAATCACAGATAATATTGGTGGCTTAGAAGTGCAACTGGATACCCTTTTAGATAAAATAGATAAGGGTGAAGAAAAAGAAATTCTAGGCAGTGCTGTCCGAATAGAGGAAGAACTCTTTTTTAATTCTGAATTTGTCATTTCACATTTAATGTCAAGCGTAAACGACATGAATAGTGAAGTTCCTGAGGAAATTGAATTAATGACTGCCAAGTCTATTAATAGGATTCGTGAAGCACAAGGAGATCAAATATTGACAGAGAAGATTGCCTTAAATGATATTACCGAATATATTGTTCGTTCGCAATTTGTAGATCCGCTCCATGAGCACATTCAAACATTTTACGCCCAGTTAAAACGAATGACAGGGAAATTGATTACAACAACTATTTTAATTCAAAAAGGAATAGATACCTATGCCACAAACGGCAAAGTCAATCAGTTAAAAGAAATTATTGAAACAGCTAAAATTGATATTCAAAGCGCCAAATCTGATTTTGACGCCGCTCAGAAAGGCTTTGATTCTGAGGTCAAAGCCCGACAAGAAATGTTGCGTGTAGAGCTGGATGTTAATCAAATTATTGAACAAGTTGAGACGTTGCGGCAATACGCGAAGCAGCAAAAACGTAGAAATATCATTTTAGATAAGTTCCAAAAAGTCAATAAAAGTGCTTCAAAAAAAGTGAGTAGTTTATTGGATTATTTGGCGCAAAAGCAGCAAGATCTTTCTGCAACTGAGTATAAAGAAAGATATACCGAATTAGTTAGTGAGCAAGGATTATTGGCTGAGTTTATTGAAACTATTGGGCCGCGAACAGAGTTACCATTCTTTTACCAACAACTCTTTACAGGTACACATTATTCAGACAGTAAAACCATTGAAAACCGCCGTGCAGAGATCAATCGTATTTCAAATGCAATTAAGCGTATTGATGAAGGTAAAACTGGCGCCATAGCAATTGTTGGTGCAGCTGGAAGTGGAAAAACATACTTGGCTACACATGTGTCAAGCCACATTCTTTCTGGCAGTATTTACAAAATATTGCCTCCTGTTAACCGTACCTGGACGAAGGAGGATTTAACCAAAGCACTGCAGCGCGCAACAGGAATAAATGAGCCATTGCAAAAGCTAATGAATAAATTGCCATCCAAATCGAGTATAATTTTCGAGGATGTGGAGCAATGGTGGTTAAAAGCTGAAAATGGAGAGGTCATCATTAATGAACTCGCAAAATTGATTAATAAATTCAGTGGTAAACATTATTTTGTCATCACATCAAATATCCACGCGTATAGTTTAGTTTGTCAGTCAACCAATATTCAAAATGCAATAATTGAATCCGTTGTATTAGCACCTTTAAATGCCAATCAAATTAAAGATGCAATTTGGTCAAGACATCAAACAGGAGGCCTGCATATTCGCTTGGATAATGAAAAAGAACAACACATTTCTGTCAATAAATTAAATAAGTACTTAAGTCGCTATCATGGCGTAAGTAAAGGAAATATTGGTTTAGCATTGCAACAATGGATTAACGCAATTATTGAGAAAGATGACAATTATTTGGTCATTAAAAGTCCTACGTTGCATGAAGTACCATTTATCGGAAATGTAGAGTGGACAAACCTTATTTTTCAACTGTTTATTCATTACAACCTTTCACGCGAAGAATTGTATAGGATTTATGGCGAAAACAATAAAAACTGGATCAACCGTTTGTTGCAATCCATGAAAAATGCAGGATTAATTGAACAAAACGAACGCGGAGAATTCCTTTTAAATAAATTAACAAAACCTTATATAGAAAATTGGTTAAATGAAGTTGGATTCATTAAATAATAGCTTGAATAATGTTGTGCCGTCCTTTGATGTAGATCAATGGGTGGATGCTGGATTAGGCGTTAATATGGTCATTGTATTAATTGCCGTTGCAGCTGTGCTTATTGGTTTTTTCTATCTGCTTAAAAAATACATGCTTCCGCTTTTATCCTCAAGTAAAGCCATTAAAAAAGCGAAATTATTGGCGTTCAGAATTGAGGTTGTAGTTTGGTTATTATTTGCGCTCATTGCAATAACGCAATTCTTTACAGCAAGCATCTGGATTACTGCTGGCTTATTAGTCGTTATTGGTTTAGTTGGATTAAATTTTTGGAGAGATTTCTTTCCTGGATTATTACTACGGGTATCAAATAAATTTAAAATAAATGATTTGGTTCGGATTCAAGAACATTCCGGTACGCTAGAAAAATTAGGTGTAACTAGTATTCATATTAAAACAGATGATGAGGAATTAATTTATATCCCATATCGAAAAGTAACAGCTGATGTTTTTGTAAAACGACAGGCAAAAGGAAAATTAATGTCTTCCAAAATCATTTTGCAAATTGGCGTAAAAGATCCAAACTTGGTAGTTGATAGTGTGGCAGGTTGGATTCATCAATGTCCTTGGGCAATTCCTCAAGTAACCAATAATGCTGCAATTCATCCCGGTGGATTATTACATGTAACGGTTTATGCAATAGACAGTATCTCACTGGGTAAAGTAGAGCGATTTATTCAAGAAAAAGTGCGCGAGTAATAAGTTATATTGGTAGAAACCCCCAAGTTTAATCTAGGATTATTTCAACCACGGTTATAAGAATCAAAATTTTATTTTTAATTTGTAAGCTAATAAAGGCAGTAGCGTCTTTATTCAAAATTACAGCAAACCGAACAATTATTTAGTAACATGGATAAAATTGTCATAATTGGAAATGGAATTTCTGGGGTCACCGCCGCGAGGCATATTCGAAAGAATAGTGACAGCGAAATTTTAATCATTTCTGCAGAGACCGAACATTTTTTTTCAAGGACTGCACTCATGTATGTGTACATGGGACATATGCGTTTTGAAGATATTAAACCTTATGAAGATTGGTTCTGGGAAAAAAACAGAATCGATTTAAAGTTTGATCGTGTTGAAAATATAAAGACCGATACAAAACAATTGGTGATGCAAAATGGAGGATCAATCAATTATGATAAATTAATTTTGGCAGTAGGGTCGAAACCCAACAAGTTTGGCTGGCCTGGTCAAGATTTGGATGGTGTGCAAGGCCTTTATTCATACCAAGATTTAGAAAGCATTGAAGAAAATTCCAAAAACGCCAAACGTGCTGTAATCGTTGGTGGTGGATTAATTGGTGTTGAATTAGCAGAAATGATGCTCTCCAGAGGAATCGCTGTAACATTTTTGGTACGAGAAAATAAGTTTTGGGGTAATGTTCTACCCGATCAAGAAGGCCAGTTAATTTCAAGACACATTATAAAACATCATGTTGATTTGCGCTTTAACTCCGAGTTAGATGAAATTATTGCAGATGAAAATGGGCGGGCAAAAGCCATTAAAACAAAAGACGGAGAAATAATCGAATGTCAAATTGTCGGTTTAACCGCTGGCGTTTCTCCAAATGTTGCCTTTATCAAGGAAACAAATATAGAAGTAGAACGTGGCATTAAAGTCAATGAATATTTTGAAACGAATATAAAAGATGTTTACGCTATTGGAGATTGCGCCCAATTTGACCAAGGTGTGAATGGCAGAAGAAATATAGAGCAAGTTTGGTATACAGGTAGAATAATGGGGGAGACGATTGCGCAAACCGTAACTGGTAACCGTAAGGCGTACAATCCTGGACCTTGGTTCAACTCTGCAAAGTTTTTTGATATCGAATATCAAACCTATGGTTGGGTTTTCGCTAACAAGCTAGATGGTGAGGCCGATTTTTATTGGGAACATCATAAAGGAGAAATTTGTATCCACATAGTTTGGGATGAAGCAACAGGTTTATTTAAAGGACTAAATGTCTTTGGAGTCCGTATGCGTCATGATTTATTTGACAAATGGTTGAGAGATGGAGCAGGAGTAGATGAGGTAATGGCTAATTTAAGAATGGCAAACTTTGATCCTGAATTTTACAGCCATTACGAAAAAGCCATTGTCGATCAATTTAATAAAGAAACAGGAAGAAATGTGGAGTTGAAAGCGAAGAAGTGGTGGAGAAACTTAATAGGAAGCTAAATTATATGAAGAATTTGAAATATACCGGAATGGTCATTTTCCTTATAGGATTGGCTATTTTTACAACAACACCCTTCCTAGGAAATGTTAAAATGACGGAAGCCGTCATGTTCGAAACTTTAAACGAGCAAGAATTAGCAAACCTTGAAAATCCGTTGAGAGAGCAATTAGTTGACAAAGAATTTTCAACCACTTTTGGATTTTCACAGGCGTTTATAGGCATTTATAACGCAAAAAACAAGGAATTAAAAGCAAATGAAGATTGGGGTAACGTCATGTGGACTAAACCGGGTACTGTTGCTTTAACCGTTTCAAGAGTAGCAAATGATGGTCTAGTAACACAGAATAAATGGCTCTTCTTCTTTCTTACTTTTGGTTTGGGAATTATAGGGGCATTATTTTACATTATTGTCGATCTTAAATTAAAAGGTCCTCCTGGAATTAAGAATGACGGTATTTATCATGATACCGCAACCAATAGAGGTTGGATAGGCATATTAACTGCCGTTTGGTTAGTCACATTCTATATCGTATTGTATTTCCATCCTTATATAATGACGGATGCAATCAGTCTTACAGATCCAGTAAAAGGATTGTTTAAAGAAGGAGCAATGGCTTCGCAATGGTTCCTTTATGGCTTATTGTATTGTACTTCCATGCTTGTTATGGGCGTGCGCATGTACATTAAATATCGACACAATAAATACCAAATTGTTCGAACAACAAGTGTCTTATTCTTCCAAGTGATTTTCGCCTTTTTATTGGTTGAAATTTTACCATTATTCGGTTTGCCAGGAAGAGATTTGAAAAACGCCATGCCTTTAGATTATACTTTCCTTTATAAATACAATATTGAGGAATTATTAGAAGCAGGACAGTTTGGAACATTCTTAATTGTTTGGGGCTTTGTTTTATCAATAATTGTGGTGCCAACGCTTGTTTATTTCTACGGAAAACGTTGGTATTGTTCATGGGTTTGTGGATGTGGTGGCTTGGCCGAAACATTGGGCGATCCATATAGACAATTATCCAATAAGAAAATGTGGGCATGGAAATTAGAGCGTTGGTTGATTCATGGCGTTTTGGTTTTTGCAGCAATTTTGACCGTTTTTGTTGGGGTTCACACGTTTACCTCCTTAAATGGTGTAAATGAAGGAGAAGGAGTGTCAACCATAATGGGAATTTCAGCCTTTGACGTAAGAGATTGGTATGGATTCATGGTAGGAGCTGTATTTGCAGGAGTTATTGGAACAGGGTTTTACCCACTTTTTGGAAACAGAACATGGTGCCGATTTGGATGTCCACTTGCAGCGTATATGGGCTTAGTTCAACGCTTTAAATCACGTTTCAGAATTACAACCAATGGTGGACAATGTATCTCTTGTGGAAACTGCTCAACTTATTGTGAACAAGGAATTGACGTTAGGGCTTATGCTCAGAAAGGACAAAACATTATCCGTTCATCCTGTGTTGGATGTGGAGTTTGTGCGGCAGTTTGCCCACGTGGTGTATTAAAATTAGAGAACGGGCCAGAAGCGGGACGTTTTGGAAATGAAGGGCCAATTGTTTTAGGGAATGATGGTTTTGAAATTAACAATTAAGTCGAAAGTATCTTGGGAAATCAACCAAAAATTGTAGTAATTATTCCGGCGGTCAATGAAGAAGGATCAATCGGAAAAGTAGTATCTGAATTACCGAAAGCTATCGTATCCGATATAATCGTTTGTAATAACGGGTCAACTGATGATACCTCAAAAGTGGCAAAAGCTGCTGGTGCTATCGTCGTTGATGAGCCAAAACCTGGTTACGGCTGGGCTTGCTTAAAAGGAATGGAGTTCGCCGCGCAAATGGAAATAAAACCAGATATTATCGTTTTTATTGATGGCGATTATTCAGATTACCCGGCCGAATTAACCAATGTAGTTGCACCAATCTTAGAAGATGATATTGACTTAGTAATAGGTTCAAGAGCGTTGGGCGCAAAAGAAAAAGGATCAATGACAGTTCCGCAACGATTTGGCAATTGGCTCGCTACGCGACTCATGCGTCTTTTTTACCGTGTGCGTTATACAGATTTAGGGCCTTTCCGCGCGATTAAATACGATAAGTTATTGGCGTTAAAAATGGCTGACAAAACTTATGGTTGGACCATTGAGATGCAACTCAAAGCGGCCAAACAAAAAATGACGCATACTGAAGTTCCTGTCAATTATAAAAAACGTATTGGTGAATCTAAAGTTTCTGGAACTATTAAGGGGACGTTTATGGCGGGTTATAAAATCATCTTCGCCATTTTTAAGTATAGGTTTTGAGACCTCTTTAGTCGCTAGTCCTGTGTCCTTGAATATTTGAGTTTCTTATTATAAAAAGTTTTTAGGGTTTTGACTTATTAAATCCTTTGAACCGATATATGGTCATTTCTCATAAATCAATAATAATTGTACGGGACCGCTATCTCCTCCTATCATAACTTTGGTAAGTTTAAATTTTCTATACAGACAAACCGCAGCTAAGTATTCCTCAAAAAAATTAACATTCAACGTAACTAGCTGCTCATAACCAAAACCCATTTTGTCCATTAGTTCCTTTTGATGCTTCTTTTTTATTCCTACTATTGAAAGTGATAATAAAGAATATGTCGAGTCTTTTACAATGTTTCCTTGAATTTCCATAGTGAAATTACAGTCTTTGTCTTGGGCATAAACTCCATTAAAAACAAATATTAAAATAATTAAAAGTGTGTTTTTCATAATGTTAAACTTACAACAAACGGCCGACTAAAGACGCGCGTTATGGTTAGAAAGTTTAAACCTTCACTACTCTTGTTCTGGACCATTTATCATGCCAACCAATTGGATATTCTGGGATATAAGAAAAAACTTCTATCACCATTAAACGCGACAAACTTCTTTGCACACATTGAGCAAAATCTGGTCGTAATCCTTTCTCAGTTACCACTTTCGTTTTTGTAAATAATTTACCAATCGTTTTACCCATAAAGAATTCACACAAAGTATAGTAGGTGAGTGAAATACAAATGAGTTGAATTGTATCAATTAAATTGCCACTATGAAATAGATCGAAAACGGCAGAAACAAATATATGCAATATGGATATTACAATAAAGTCTATTGCTAAATTCCCAAAACGACGTGCCTGATTAGCAACGTTTAATTTAATAGAATCTACAGAATCTAAAACTTCAGTCATAAATTATAAACATTATTTAAATTAACCTTTCAATTTCCTAATATAAGAAGTTTTCGCTATCGTGGTAAACGCAATTTACGTAGTCAATCCTTTCGTGAAAAGCACCACGAAAATCGTGCTAAATACCAGTGGCTAACTACTTACATCTAATACTAAATACTGGTGACTAAAGACTAGCTACTAATAACAAATATAAGTTTTCAACAATTCAATTATCTATCCATAAAAAAAGTATCTTTGGAACTCATACAAACGAGCGGAGATAAATGGGTAAAATAATTGCAATAACAAATCAAAAAGGGGGAGTAGGGAAAACCACAACAGCAATCAATTTGGGTGCAAGTTTTGGCGTATTGGAGTATAAGACACTGATTATTGATGCAGACCCACAGGCAAATGCTACTTCTGGTGTTGGTTTTGATCCACGAAACGTTAAAAGAAGCATTTACGATTGTTTAGTAAATGAGGCAGAAGCAAAAGATTTGATCCTTGAAACTGACAATCCTAATTTGGATATCATTCCAGCACATATTGATTTGGTTGGAGCAGAGTTAGAAATGATCAATATGCCAAACAGAGAGCATCAATTGAAACATGCTTTGGATGCTATCAAAGATGATTATGATTTTATCTTAATTGACTGTTCACCGTCTTTAGGTTTAATTACTGTGAATTCATTGACTGCTGCAGATTCTGTTATTATTCCTGTTCAATGCGAATATTTTGCATTAGAAGGTTTAGGAAAGCTATTAAATACGATTAAGATTGTTCAAACGCGCCTAAATCCTGAATTGGATATTGAGGGGATTGTCTTGACAATGTATGATACACGTTTACGCTTGGCAAATCAAGTTGTAGATGAGGTTAAAACACATTTCCAAGAATTGGTTTTTAATACCATAATTCATAGAAATACACGTTTGGGCGAAGCGCCTAGTTTCGGTGAAACCATCATTATGCATGATGCAACATGTAAAGGCGCAATTAATTATTTGAATTTTGCGCGTGAGGTCCTACAAAAAAATGACCTTACTAAAATGAAGAACAAGGATAAACAACTTATATAAGGTTGAGGCATGACTAAGAAAAGGGCTTTAGGAAAAGGGTTAAGTGCATTGCTTGAAAATGCAAGTACGGATATTACTACCAAGAATATTGGTATCGAAGGAAAAACAGTAGGTTCAATTTCATCAATTTCAATACCACAAATTGAAGCCAATCCATTTAATCCACGAACACATTTTGAGGAAGAGCAATTAGCTGAATTAAAAGATTCGATTTCCGTTCACGGGATTATTCAGCCTTTAACTGTTCGAAAATTAGGACGCGATCGTTACCAATTAATTTCTGGAGAACGGCGTTTTAGAGCTTCGCAATTGGCGGGTTTAACAGAAGTTCCATGTTATATTAGAATAGCCAATGATCAAACCATGCTTGAAATGGCCTTGGTTGAAAATATTCAGCGGGTTGATTTGAATGCAATTGAGGTTGGATTATCTTATCAAAGATTAATTGATGAATGCAATTTTACGCAAGAGGAATTAAGTAAAAAAGTAGGAAAGAGTCGTTCAAACATTACCAATTTTTTACGTTTGCTCAAACTTCCAGCACCTGTTCAAATTGGAATTCGAGAAGGGTTATTATCAATGGGACATGCACGGGCTATTGTTTCGGCTGGTGATGAGGATGCACAAATTGCAATTTTTAAAAAAATAATTCAGCAAGGTCTTTCCGTACGTGAGGTTGAAGCTTTGGTAAAAGGAAAGAAAGAAAGTAGCACTTCTACACCTGCTAAAAGTAGTACTGAGACACATCTTTCTCCTTCGGTGGAGAAGTTTCAAAGCAAGCTTGCAAAAAAGTTAGATGCTAAAGTTCAAATATCGGCAAACAATAAAGGCAAGGGTAAAATCGTTATTAATTTTGGATCAGAAAAACAAATGGATCAAATTATAGATTTTATAGACCAACTCAATGCTTAAATCAACTTTTTTATTGGTAATCATTTTGTTTGCTTTTACAGCGAACGCTCAAATTAACGCAGATTCGCTTGCCAATGATACAGATGTTAATCTTTCAAACGAGGACGGATATACCCATTTTACAAAACGTGCAGCCATTTGGTCAGCAATTATTCCTGGTGCTGGGCAAATTTATAATGAAATAGGCTACCGTAAAATTCCGCAAAAAAAGAACCGAGCTTGGTGGAAATTGCCAATTATTTACGGAGGTTTAGGCGCTTGTGGCTACTATTATTATCAAAACAATAAATTTGCCTATTTAACCAAAAAAGAATTTTTATTTCGTGAAGAAAATAATGGTGCAATTCTAGATCAACGATTTGTTGACTATCCATTTGATGACACTGATACTACGCACCGCGTTTTCTCTTTAATTAATGGTTATAAGAATGCAGACGGAGTTACTATACCTGGTTTTGATAAATATGCTAATCGCCGTGACTTGTTTATGTTCGGTTTTATTGGCGTATGGGCCTTAAATGTGATCGAGGCATATGTTGATGCACACTTTGTGACATTTGATGTCTCAGAGGATCTTTCAATGTCAATCCACCCAACTATTTTTGCGAATCGTAGTCCAGGTTTGAGTTTGACGTTTGACTTTAATTAGGAGCATTTAATTTAGTCTTTGCAATTTACTTTCAATTAATTGTGTTTTTTATTAGTTTTTTACTAAATTTATTAGAAAAAACAATTCATGTTTCGTAAATCCAATCAGTTCACACATTCCTTTCAGTCAATCTCTAAGTTTAGGCGGATTATTGGTGTGATCTTAGGGTTGGGATATGCGGCGATTTTATACGCTTTTCAATTTTTATTACGTGAATTTTTGCGTGTTGCTAGTACCACAGAATTCAATGAAATGTGGTTGCTTTCTGAAGAGGAAGTGGCTTTTTACAATTGGTTTGCTGCGGCATTATCACTACTTATCGGTCAATCGATTTGTTTTGCCTATTGGTTTTCACGCTCAAAACGTTTCAAAGAACGCGGAATCCGAAGCCGAACTACAATTATAAACGACCAATCCTTTATGCAGGTCAGTTTTTTAATGTGGTTTTTAAAACTAGGGTTTTTATATGCCGTTTTTTACGGCTTATCATGGCGCAATGCTCATTTTGAATTTAGTTTTTATCCCAATTACGCTATCCTACTCATTTTAGTCATTCTTATACTCTTTTTCCAATCTTGGAACAGCATTCGTCTCAAATTCAAACAAAAGTCCTATAAATGGATGCTATTTGCCTTTTTTACGCTTGGATTAGCATCATGGAGTATATCAAAAATTAATGTGGTAGATTATGAAACTGTGAATGAAAACTTTTTGGCAGAAAATATATGGTATGCCTATGATTTTCAGCAGCCTGAAGTAAATAAATGGGATGAACCTTTGTATTTTGATTATGTAGAATCATTCATTTATTTCAGAGGAATAGATGATACGAATAATATTAAGGTCTATGATCTCTCTAGCAGACGTTGGCGACCTATTACTAGTGGTAATTATTCTCAAGGCTCTTCTAACAACACATACAGCAAACCGAGAGATTATTCGGATACGGAAATCAGATTATACATTGATAAACGTATTCAAATGGGGATTGTAAGTAATATTTTGAATGAGTTTCAATATGAAAATATCTACAGAGTTTCTTACGCCGTTCTGCCTACTAACGCTCCTTATCCAGCGGCTTATTATCATGGAACCGTTATCAACTCTATTATTCCATACGAATTTGATAATCTGGAAAATTATTTAGCAAGCAAAGCTAGACGGGACACAATACCCAATCAAATCCAAATTAAACATAATAAAATAGGGGAGTGCAATGTAAACGGTAAAGCCATTAAATATTCAACTCTCGAGGACGAACTATTCGAGTTGTTTATTGTCAATACTGACTTTATAATTGAATATATTTATTCAGATGATTTGCCATTTGATGATTACATTCAATACAAAGTAGCCGCTAATGGCGCAATAAAGCGAGTAAGAGATTTCTTTTCCTGGGATGAACGTGGCAAAGGTTATTATGAATTGCACGGTGAAGTTCAGCAGGATTATGACAAGAAATATCGGTTAAGGACGAGTACAATCAGCGAAAGTTTTCTGGGCGCTCAGTAAAACTAGGGTTATTGATTTTTTTAATTAGGTTTAGCACGTTAGAAAAATATTAAAAAATGAATAAAACAGAGAAAGTAAATGCGTTCATGGAGAAATTAGAGAATCCGTTAAAAGCAGAAATCAAAGTCGTTCGTGAAATTATTTTAAACGCGAGTGACAAAATAAGGGAAGATATTAAGTGGGGAGCACCAAGTTTTGCCTATAAAGACAATATGGCAACATTTAATCCTAGAGCGAAAAAGTTTGTGAACCTAACCTTTCATAAAGGCGCACTAATTGAAGATACAACGGGATTATTAGAAGGAGATAGCAAAGAAGCCCGGGTCGCCCGTTTCCATTCAATGGATGATGTAAGTCAGAAAAAAGAGGACTTAGTAGCCGTGGTAAAAAAATGGATTCAAGTGATGGACGAAGCTGAGTAATAATTAGCGCTTAGTCCTTTTTCATAAAGCTATTAGATTGTCCTTAACGCGAAGCCTTCAAACACTTATTTACTTTTCTGTCATGACGTGCCCGCTCGTCTGGTGTTGTATTAGGAGCTGTCAACAATTCTTTGCAATGCTTTTCAATGGTATCCATTCGTACAAGAATTAAATCAATTTGGGCATCATCATCCGTTTCCATAATTGCGGTATTAACAGAGTCGTTTCTTACCACACAATCACAAAATTCCCATTGCTCACCATATTTTTTCTCAATTTGAGAAGTTAATGCGTTGTCCTCGTCAATATAGCCAGCTGAATCTATCGCAACTGTATCAATTGGATTGATATCTGTCGTGTCAATTCCTAAGCTAGTGTCAATTCCAACGGTATCAACATCTAAGTCTATTCCGCTGGGCGCATCACCGTTACAAGATGAAATACTGACAATAATTGTACATAAAATAAGGTAAATGGAACGTTGCATAGTTGGTTGAATTAGAGGTTTCGTTATCCCAAAGATAATAAACTGAAAAAAATAACGTAAATTATGGTATAAAACTTGCACTTGAATGCATATGAAAACAATTTTAACATACTGCTTGATACTCGCTTCGGCTAGTATTTTTGGACAGGTTGAAAATTGGCCTCCCGATAGTTTAAGAGATGTAGAGGCAGATATTGTTACGGTTTACACTAAGGAGTATTTGAATAAATATAACCGCATGAAGCGGATTATAGTGAAGGTTTATCCTTATGCTTTGCACGCGGCTGACATGATTGATGAAATTGATAAAAATGCCGAAAGTATTAATCGCCGTGGTAAAAAGAACCGATTTTTTAAACATGCTTACAAAGATTTAAAACAAGATTTTAAATACTTTATATTGGATTTGTACACCTCGGAAGGTGTAATGCTCATGAAATTGATTCACCGCGAAACTGGAATGACAGTCTATGATATTTCTAGGAAATATCGTGGAAAGTCAAAAGCCGAAATGTTTAATTTAATGGCTAAAATTTGGGATCAAGATTTGCACGTGCAATTTCAACCCAATGACGGAGACGACAAAATTGCAGAACAAGTTATTTCGGACATCCAATCAGGATTGGTGCCATTTAATAATGAAATTGTTAAGGTCGATAAGTTGACCTTTCGAGATAAAAAGAAGAAAGAGAGAGAGTGGAAGAAGAAAAATAAGAAGAATAAAAAGGAATACGATAAACGCCGAAAAAAGCGAAATAAAGAAAAAATGAAATTGGCAAAAAAGAAGAGAAGAGGTTAGTAACTTCTTTTTATTTGACGAATTAGAACCTTAACACCCTTTATAATGTTGAAAACATTCTTTGTTTAATGCTATGAACCAATTGGATACTTCTAATTTTGTGTCGCGTAGAAAAATCTTTATTATTAATACTTGAGAAATAAAATTCTGCCAATTGGAGTTAAATTTAAAACTAAATTCTATTCCGTTTGTTACATGAGCATGGGAGTTTATTCGATTAAAGATCTTGAGAATTTTACACAAATCAAAGCGCATACGCTTCGTATTTGGGAGCAGCGCTACAATTTGTTGAAGCCTGAGCGTACGGATACGAACATACGTTTATATTCAGACAGAGATTTAAAAAAAATTCTCAATATAAACTTACTTTATTCCAATGGTTTAAAAATTTCTAAAATTGCCAAATTAGACGAGAAGGAGATTTTTCGTTTGGCCAATGAAATTTTATGCGTTCCAGATGGTGAAGACGAGTCAAATGTTGATCGCTTTATAAATCGAATCATTCGGTTTGATGAAATAGGAATGGATGATGAACTTGAAGAACTTCATAGCAAGCATAATTTAGAATATGTTTTTTCTAATTTGCTAATTCCAGTTCTTGAAAAGGTTGGGGAGTTGTGGCAAGTTGATTCTATTACAGCAGCGCATGAGCATTTTTTTTCCAACATACTTCGCGCGTTTCTTATCCGTAATACAGGGCCATCTATAACGCCAGAGGCGGCCAAAGGTTCTGTTGTTTTATTTTTAAAAGAAAATGAATATCATGAATTGGGTTTGCTTTTCTATAATAGCTATTTAAGATCAAAAGGTTATCTGACCATTTACTTAGGCCAATCATTGCCAAACGAAGACTTAGTAAAAGCCGTTAAAAGTTTAAAACCAGACTATGTTTTTACAAGTTTAATTACGAAATTGAATGAAAAACAATTTCAGCAATTTTTTGAGAAACTGGCATCTTGTATACCATTAGATAGATTATTTGTTGGCGGTCATCAATTAAAAATCTTTAAAGAGTTAATTCCAAAAAAGGTGAATATTATTTATTCAGTGGATGCAATTCACTTAGATTAGTCCACAATTACATTTGGTTTTCACCGCCAAATGTTCAAAAATCAATATTTTATATATTTTAACAAATGCGCCAGGTCCTTTTAAACTTGGCGTTTTTTGTGAATAATCAACGATTCTGTTTACTCTTTTTTTTAAAAAGTTAAACAAAACTTTGTCAAACTATATTTTTTTATTAGTTTTGTTTAACAGTTAACGCTAAAAGTTAAACAAAATGACGGCAACAGATTTTCAAGCACAGGTAGTAAATCTTTCTGATTACATTAATGGTTTCGCTATGAAATACACAAGGAATCGCGAAAACGCTATGGATTTAGCGCAAGAAACGATTTTAAGAGCATTTTTGAATCATGAAAAGTTTAGAACAAATACCAACCTTAAGGGTTGGCTAAAAATAATGATGCGAAACATCTTCATTAATGGAATTCGTAAAAAATCGAATCAAATGATACATTGCGACTCGGATAGTTACAGGGTGCAAGTGGGTGAGAGTTATGAGTTTACGCCGATTGATCAAATGATGGAAGGGCAAATAATTTCTGAAATTCAAGCCTTAAATGGAGATTTAAGACATCCATTTGAATTACATTTGGAAGGATTTAAATATAAAGAAATCGCAGAAAAACTTGAAATACCAATTGGCACGGTTAAAAGCCGCGTATTTCAAGCCCGAAAAAAATTAGCATTTCAATTAAACAAATGAAAAAAATTTCAATCATAGGAGCAGGTTTTTCTGGGTTGTATGCAGCATGCTATCTCTCGAAAAGAGGATATGACGTTGACGTATATGAGAAAAATGAAAGTGTCGGAGGTCGTTCTCGTGTCTTTACCCAAGACGGGTTTAAGTTTGATATGGGACCATCTTGGTATTGGATGCCCGAATTGATTGATTCACTTTTTACCGAGTTGGGCGAAGACCGCAAGTCCTATTTTGAATTGAATCGATTAGACCCGTCCTATAAAGTTTTTTGGAAAGATTCGGAACCAACAAACATTCCAACAAGCAAAGAAGATTTATTTGCCTTGTTCGATACATTTGAATCAAACGGAGGCCAAAAATTGGATCAGTTTTTAAAAGATGCGCAAGAAAAATATGAAATTGCAGTTCCAGAGTTTTTAGAAAAACCTGGATTGAAATTAAATGAAGTCATTAACTTTTCAGTGCTCAAAAAAGCATTAAAAATGGATGTTTTCAAGTCCGTGGATAAAGACGTGTCAAAACGATTTACTTCCGATAAAGCAAAAGGAATTTTAAATTTTCCCGTCTTGTTTTTGGGCGAAATGCCAAATAGAATTCCCTCATTATACACTCTCATGAACTATGCGGACATGGGCTTAGGTACATGGTATCCAACAGGTGGGATGGGAGAATTGGCAAAAGCATTGCAGAAAATTGCCGAAAAAAACGGTGCAAAATTTCATTTTAATACCCCAATTACTGCTTTTGAATGTGAGGATGATAAAATTATACAATTAAAATCGAATGATAAAAGCTTTACTGTTAGTCAAGTAATAGCCGGTGCAGATTATAATTTTATAGAACAAAATCTAATTCCCAAAAAATATCGTAGGTATAATGAGAGTTATTGGGAAAAAAGAAGATTAGCACCCAGTTGTTTAATTTATTATATTGGTATAAACAAGAAAGTTGAGAATTTAGAACATCACAACTTGTTTTTTGATGAAGATTTGGTTGCGCATGGAAAAGAAATCTATGATCATCCAAAATGGCCTGAAAAACCACTGTTTTATGCCTGTGTGCCTTCAAAAACAGAAAATGATGTAGCGCCAAAAGGCTGTGAAAACATTTTTCTATTAATTCCAATAGCACCAGGATTAGAAGATACAGATGAAATGAGAACGCATTATTTCGACTTAATAGTAAAGAGGTTAGAAAAACAGAC